>JBDTOK010000023.1:0-20348 GCA_039933275.1 Chloroflexota bacterium
GGCATCTCTGACCCGAAGCACGCGCGCGCGGCGGCAGCGTTCGGCGCTGACTTCGTTGGGATGGTGTTCGCGCCCTCGCGGCGGCAGGTGACGCTGGGCCAGGCGAAGTCGATCGCGAAAGCGCTGGGCAAGGACCCGGGCGACCATCTGATCAGCGACGCCGACATCGAAGAAGCGCTGCGTGTCCGCAAGCCGCTGCTCGTCGGCGTGTTTGCAGACCAGGACGCTGACACCATCAACAGCATCGCGAAAGAAGTTGGCCTGGACGTAGTTCAACTCTCCGGCTCCGAGCCGTGGGAGGTGAACGCGTCTCTGGA
Source organism: Chloroflexota bacterium (assembly GCA_039933275.1). Taxonomy (GTDB): domain Bacteria; phylum Chloroflexota; class Dehalococcoidia; order SM23-28-2; family RBG-16-64-32; genus DATKKM01. The sequence goes on from JBDTOK010000023.1 coordinate 318, forward strand.
GCGCCCGGTCATCAAGTGCATGAAGATGCGCACCGGCGAGACCGCCAGCGAGCTGCTCTTCCACTACCACGGCGGCGCGCTGCTATTGCTCGACCCGTTCGTCGAGGGAGTTTACGGCGGCACGGGCCAGACCCTGGACTGGAGGATCGCCGCGGAGATCGCCAGCAATACGCCGACCGTGCTCGCTGGCGGCCTGACACCCGAGAACGTGAGCGAGGCAGTGCGCTCCGTCCAACCGTGGGCTGTCGACGTATCGTCCGGCGTGGAGACAGACGGCACGAAAGACCCCGAGAAGATCCGCGCGTTCATCGCCGCCGCCAAAGCGGTAGGCGACGCGTCGGAACCTAACTAATGATCCCCATCGTTATTCTCGTCATCGTGCTTCTCGTCGGAATCGATACTGCCGCCATCTTTATCGTTCGGCGAAATCAACGGATGGATAGGCTGGCCTTCGCTGAAATCGATTCGCGCATACAAGAAGACGAAACGGTTCTATTCCGGGGCTCCCTGTCCCGGATGTTGCTCGGGTTTTGGCCTTACGTCCCCGCCAGCGGCGCGGCGGCAGTAACCAACCGGCGCTTGCTCTGGCAGCAGGGAGAAGGCGTACCGGTGCCATTTCTCCTGCGCACAGCGCTTGATATCCCGCTGACCACCATCGACACAGTCAGCAATCCGTCCAGCGTTAACCCGGACATGGTGCTGCTCGCGGTGGAGGGCAAGGAGCTTCGCCTCTTCCTGAACTCGCTCGCAGGGCCTAAGTTCACTGAAGAGAACCAGCGCAAGGCAAGCGAGCTGACCGCAGCGCTTCACCAGGCAAAGGCGAAGGCCAAATGACAACGCTAACCTCGCACCTGGAGCATACGATCCACGAGACGATGAAGCACAGCCGCGTTGCCGGCCTGGCGATCGCGCTGATCAAGGACGGGGAGCTCGTCGCCGCCGAGGGCTACGGCGAAGCCAACGTCGGCACCGGCGCGAAGATCACTCCGGACACCCGCTTCTCCGTCATGTCCGTTACGAAGACGATCGTCTCGACCGCCGTCATGCAACTGCGCGACCACGGGCTGCTCGACCTGGACGCGCCGGTGAACCAGTACCTCGCCCCGACGCACATCACCAACCAGTGGGAAGCCGAGTCGCCCGTCACCACGCGACAGCTGCTCACACACACCAGCGGTATCCCCGTCGGGATGAACCCGCCGCCCGGCCCACGCTCCCTCGCTGATTTCGTAGACCTCGCTGCCAGGACCACGCACCGGCCCGGCACCGATATGATCTACGCCAACTGGGGCTTCGACGCCGTCGGCGTCCTTATCGAGCGCCTATCCGGCAAGTCCGTTGACGTCTACCTGCGCGAATCGATCTTCGAACCGCTTGGCATGACCGCAAGCGCTCTCACCAACCCCGCGGACGGCGAGCCGCGCGCGTACGGCCATTACCGCAGCGCCCTCGACGAGGCCCTGCGCATTCTCCCGCTCCCCGAATGGCCGACGACTCCTGCCAGCCCGGCCGGCGGCGTCTGGTCCAACGTCCTCGACCTGTCGAAGTTCCTGATCGCGCACCTCTCCCCTTATGTGGGTCAGGGCCCCAGCCCTGACTCGCCTTCCTTTGTGGGTCAGGGCCCCAGCCCTGACTCGATCCGGGAGATGCATAGCCTTAACGCGCGCCAGGGATCGAGCGAGTCCGGCCAGGGCATCGGCTTCCGCGTCACCAACGTCAACGGCCGCCACACGATCCTCCACGGCGGCGACGGCGGTGGCTTTACGGCCTACGTCGCCGCGCACCCCGAAGAGCGCGCCGCCGTCGCGATGCTGATGAACACCGGCGGTATGCAGGCCGCCCGCTCGATCATCGGCAGTACCGCGCTCGCCTCGCTGGCGGAGCCGGTGCGCCGGACACTCGGTGACACCGCATCTGTTCCGGAGGGCGTCTACGCCTCTAGCTTCTGGGACGTCGTTCTGGAAGCGCATGACGATGAGCTGATCGCGACGACCGGCAACGTGATGTCAGAAGACCCAGCCGCATCGAAGCTGCACCCGATCACACCGAACGTTTTCGAAGGGGAGGGCGGCATTTTCCACGGCTTCGAGGTGACGCTGGAGGGCGACCAACTCTACGGCGGTATCTACCCGTTCACCTTCACGCGCACCGGCGACCTGCCGGACGAACCATCCTCGGTAGACGAAGGCGCTCACCTCACCGGCGACTGGCGAGGTCTCGTCACAACCCCGCTCGGCCCGCTGTCGCTGACGCTGCACATCACCAGCGACTCCGCGCTTACCGCCGACACGCCGTTCGCCCAGAACGTCGCCGCTGCCAACGTCCGCGCGGAGTCCGGCCAGGTCGAGGGCGAGTTCACCGTCACGGTCCCCGTCGTCGGCGAGCTGCAGTTGTTCCTCCGTCTCGCCGTCCGCGGCGGCAAGCTCATCGGCAATACCTACGGCCGCAGCGATTTCGGCGAAGCGCCGTTTGCCACAACCCTGGAGCGAACATGACCACCACCCAACTCCCCGACGAGCGCGGCCGCTTCGGCCCCTACGGTGGCCAGTACATCCCCGAAACGCTGATGGCCGCCGTCGCCGAACTCGAGCAGTCGTACCGCGAGGCCCGCGCTGACCCCGCGTTCGAAGAAGAGCTGGCGTCGCTGCTGAAGAACTTCGTTGGCCGGCCGACGTCGCTCTACTACGCCAAGCGTCTGAGCGAGCGTCTCGGCGGCGCCAAGATCTACCTCAAGCGAGAGGATCTGGCGCACACGGGCGCGCACAAGATCAACAACGCTGTCGGGCAGGGGCTGCTGGTCAAGCGCATGGGCAAGCCGCGCGTCGTCGCCGAGACCGGCGCCGGCCAGCACGGCGTCGCCAGCGCCACCGTCTGCGCGATGCTCGGCCTGGAGTGCGTCGTCTACATGGGCGAGGAAGACGTGCGCCGGCAGGCGCTCAACGTCTTTCGCATGAAGCTGCTCGGCGCGGAGGTCCGGCCGGTCGGCTCCGGCTCGCGCACCCTCAAGGATGCGATCAACGAAGCGATCCGCGACTGGGTGACCAACGTCCGCACCACGCACTACCTCATCGGCTCCGTCGTCGGCCCGCACCCGTACCCGATGATCGTGCGCGACTTCCAGGCGGTGATCGGCACGGAGGCGCGCGCGCAGATGATGGAGCAGGAAGGCCGTCTCCCCGACTACGCCGTCGCCTGCGTCGGAGGCGGCTCCAACGCCATCGGCCTCTTCCACCCGTTCTACAACGACGCCAGCGTTAAGCTCATCGGCGTCGAAGCGGCGGGCGAAGGGCTGAACACCGGCCACCACGCAGCACCGCTCTCCGGCGGGCGGCCGGGCGTCCTCCACGGCGCGATGTCGTACCTCATGCAGGACAAGGACGGCCAGGTGCAAGAGACGCACAGCATCTCGGCGGGGCTGGACTACCCCGGCGTTGGGCCAGAGCACTCGTTCTACAAGGACAGCGGCCGCGCGCAGTATGTCGCCGTCACCGACCGGCAAGCGCTGGAGGGGCTGACACTGCTGTGCGAGACGGAGGGCATCATCCCGGCGCTGGAGTCAGCGCACGCGATCGCCTACACCGCGCAGTTCGCGCCGACGTTGGGCAAAGATCAGATCGTGCTGATCAACCTCTCCGGCCGCGGCGACAAGGACACGGAGATCGTGGCCGCCGCGCTGAACGATTTGCGCTAAACCTTCACGCCGAGCTGCGCTTTGTCGGCGTCGATCGCCGCGCGGATCGCCTTCAAGGCAGTCGCACGCACCGTCATCTTCGTCGCGATGTGGGCGGCCATGTTCAGCTTGGCGAGCCTTGCGGCGGTGGCCTGCGCGGCCTCGGCCAGCTCTGCGGGCGCGACAACTTTGTCGAGGAAGCCAGCGGCGATTGCGTCGTCTGGCGAAATTGGCTCCGAAAGGACTGTGACGCGATTGAAGTACGTCGGCGAGAGTCGCTGACGGCAGACCTCGACGGCTGAGCGCGGCAGCGGCAGGCCGATGGCGACTTCGTTGGCCTGGAGCTTGAACGCGCCGGCCGCGCCGATCCGGTAGTCGGCGGAGAGGACGAGGAACGCGCCCATCGCGATGGCATGGCCGCTGACAGCGATGACGACCGGCGTCGGGAAGCCGAGCAGGCGCTCCGCTAGCTCGAAGCCGCCGAAGAGCATCGACATCGCGTCGGGGCCGCCGGCTGTCAGCACGCGCAGGTCGAAGCCGCCGGAGAACGTACCTTCGCGGCCGGTGAGCACGACGACTGCTTTGTCGGTAGTCCCCTGGTCGAGCGCGGCGTTGATCTCGCCCTGCATCGCCGGCGAGAGGACGTTGGCCTTGCCGTCGTCCATCGTTATCGTCGCGATACCGTCCTTGTAGTCGTACGTGACGAGATCACCCATTCAGAAGTCCTCTCTACATCCAGGCGGCGGGCGTCGCGCCCACGTTGCCCGGCGCGTTCGCTTCGACAAATTCTTCCAACTGCTCGATTGACAACTTCGGCGGCGGCACGACGATTAGCCGGTCGACGCCAAGCTCGGCGTAGCGCTCCACGCGCTCCTTCGACAACCTGCCGTTCGGGCTGATCGAGACGTGCAGCGGCTGCTTTCGTTTCGCTCGCGCCTCTTGCGCCCGCAGCGACTTCACTTGCGACGTCGCCTGATCTTCGCTCTGCCAGAAGCCGTACCAGCCGTCGGCGCGTTGCGCGGCGCGCCGGTGCGCGGCAACGGTGTGCCCGCCCATCACCACAGGCAACGGATGCTGCGCAGGCCGCGGGAACGCATCGACGCCGGCGAAATCGACAAACTTGCCGTGGTACTGCGGCGTCGTGTCGTGCCAGAGTGAGCGCATCGCCGCCAGGTATTCGTGCGACATCGCGATGCGGTCGTCCACGGGCACGCCGATCGCGCGCAGCTCCGGCTCGAGATAGCCGACGCCCATCCCGAAGATGAGCCGCCCGCCGCTGATGACGTCGAGGCTGGCCAGCTGCTTGGCGAGCACGACCGGATTGCGCTGCGGCAGAATGATGATGCCCGTGCCCAGCCGCACGTTCTTCGTCGCCGCCGCGATATTCGATAGCGCGACGATCGGGTCGAGAATCGGATCGTCCGGGTCCATCGGCGAAGGGGCTACGCGAGGACGCGGAAGAACAACATGCTCGCCGGCCCATACGGAGTCGTAGCCCAACTTCTCGGCGAGTGCGGCGATGCGCGAGCCATTTGGCCCTGCACAGACGTGAAAGTTGACCGAAAAGAGTCCGACTGTTGGTAACGAATGCCCGCTCACCTGACGGAGTCTACAACACCATCGAAGATCGCCAAGTCTATCAACACCCAACGCTAACTTATGCGTGGTCGAGGCGACCACTACAGGGCGTACGGTGAGTGCAGAAACGAACGTTTGGGCCCTGCAGGCTTCTGCCTAGCATCTCGGGCTCGTGTGACCCAGACCGATTCAACTTTCGAATCGAATTGAGGTCGCACCATTACTTACTCGCATCGCACACCGTTCTAGCTCGACCGTCTAGACGTCGAGCATCGCGCGTTGACCCCCTCTCCAAGCAACTGTCATCGCGCGCCCTCCCTTTTCAATTTTTTCAAAAATCAGGAGTTACGCACATGTTGAACAAACCCGGTTCCCGCAGATGGTTGACGATGATCCTAATCGGCGCGGCCGTGGCCATGGTTGTCCTGGCGGGCTTTTACGCCATCAAGGCCAACGCCGCAACCGCGCCAACCTTGGGCACCGACGCAAGTTACGCAGTCCTTGCTGGGCAATCAGTCACCAACACAGGACCGAGCATTATTTCCGGTGACCTGGGCGTATCGCCGGGCACAGCCATCAGCGGCTTTCCGCCCGGGATTGTCATCAACGGATCCCAGCACTCCGCTGATGCGAATGCCGGGCAGGCTCAAGCTGACCTCGTCGGCGTGTACAACAGTCTCGCGGGCGCCGCTTGCGACTTGAACCTCACGGGCCAGGACCTGGGCGGGATGACACTCACCACGGGCGTCTACTGCTTCGACAACTCGGCTCAGCTTACGGGCCAGCTAACGCTAAACGCGCAGGGCGACCCGGCCGCCGTGTTCATCTTCCAGATCGGCAGCACCCTCACCACCGCCAGCAACGCCTCTGTCCTCGTGACTAATGGCGGCATCGACTGCAACGCCTACTGGCAGGTTGGCAGCTCCGCGACGATCGGCACGAACACCGCATTCGTGGGCAACATCGTTGCTCTTACCAGCATCACGGTGAACACGACCGCAACGATCTCCGGCCGAGCCCTGGCGCGAAACGGATCAGTGACTTTGGACTCGAACACGATCGGATTCCAGGCCTGTGCGCTGGCAACCGACACGCCAACGCCGTCTCCGTCGCCGGTACCGACCGCGGCGCCAACGGACACAGCAGTACCGACGGGCACGCCAACGGCGATTCCTACAGCTGTGCCAACTGCAGTACCGACTGCGGTTCCGACGGCAGTACCGACAGCGGTTCCGACGGGCGTACCCACAGGTGTGCCAACGGGCGTGCCGACGGCGATTCCAACCGCCACGCCGATCGGCCAGACGCCAACCCCGACGCCGATAGCGCCGACGATCACACCGATCCCGACGCCAACGCCAATCGGACAGACGCCATCGCCGACGCCAACACCGACGCCGACGCTCACACTGACCTCCACACCGACGCCGACGCTCACACTAACCTCTACGCCGACGCCGACCCTCACACTAACCTCTACGCCGACGCCGACCCCAACGCTCACACTGACCTCTACGCCGACGCCGACAATCACTCTGACCTCTACGCCAACGCCGACGCCTGCAACACCGACGGGGACCGCCGTCGCATCCTCAAGTGTGACGCCTTCGCCGAAGCCGGCAACAGCGACGGCCACTCCGCACAGCGGGCTGCCGCCGCAGGCGCCGACAAACACACCTTCGACGACACCGAACCACGTCCCGAACACAGGTGGACCGGCCGGCACAACCGGGCTCCCGTGGTTCGAGCTGCTGGTGGGCCTCGCGCTGATCAGCGTGGGTGGCGCCGCAGTTGTGCTGAGCCGCCGCACATCACGCCCGGCCGCTGAGCGCATCGACCGCTAACAAAACACTCCGAATAGCGCGCTGCCCCTCGTTCCCAGCAAGAGCGAGGGGCAGTTCTGTATGTGCGGGCGTGACACAGATCACATTATTTTCGCTTCCCTAAAATATTCGCGTCCCGTAAACTACATCTGTGAAATTGCCAAACGAACTTCTCGAACGCGCCCTCTCCGCCTACGGGCGCGCTGTCCGCATCGCGGACCCGCTGCGCTTCCAGTTGTGGAGCGACCGCGGCCTCACGATGCCCCAGGTGCGCGTGCTGTTCGAACTGGTCGAGAACGGCGACCGCGCCGCCGGTGAGCTGGCCGAGGCGCTAACAGTCGCCCCGCCCACGATCACGGGGCTGACGGACAGGTTGGTCAAGCAAGGCCTCGTCGAACGCAGCGAGGATCCCCGCGACCGGCGAGTCGTCCGCCTGGGCCTGACCGAAGATGGCCGCGCACTGACAATCGAGATCGCCGAAAAGAGCCGTGCTTACTTGATCGAGCTGTTCGAGCATATTCCCCCCGAGCGGCTGGACGACATCTGCGCCGCGCTCGAGGAGCTGGCCGACGCCAACACGCGGTGGCGCGGCGCGAGAGAGGCGGTGCCGTCATAGCACGCACAGCCGAACGCCCCGCCCCGGTAACCGACTCCTTCGGGTATCCGCAGCTAACGCACCGGCAGATCCTCGTCATCTTCTCCGGGCTCATGCTTGGAATGCTGCTCGCATCGCTGGACCAGACTGTGGTGGCGACGGCGATTCCAACGATCGTCGGCGACGTCGGCGGGCTGGACCACCTTTCTTGGGTGATCACCGCGTATCTTCTGACCTCGACAGCGAGCGTGCCGCTCTATGGCAAGCTCAGCGACATCTACGGACGCAAGATCTTCTTCCAGGGCGCGATCGTCATCTTCCTCGCCGGCTCTGTCTTCTGCGGTTTCGCGCAGAACATGACGATGCTGGTCGCGGCGCGCGGCGTCCAGGGCATGGGCGCCGGCGGCATCATCGCAATGGCGATGGCCATCATCGGCGACATCCTGCCACCTCGTGACCGCGGGCGGTACCAGGGCTACACGGGCTCGGTCTTCGCGATTTCATCGGTGGTTGGTCCGCTCGTTGGCGGCTTCCTGACGCAGTCGTTGAGCTGGCGCTGGGTGTTCTTCATCAACATCCCGCTCGCAGCGCTGGCACTTGCCGTCACCTCCATCGTGCTGAAGATGCCCGTACACCGCCGTGAACACAAGATCGACTTCCTGGGGGCAATGCTGCTGGTAGCCGGCGTCACCTGCCTACTGCTCGTGGCGAGTTGGGGTGGCACTGAATACCCGTGGCTTTCGGCGCAGATCATCGGTCTGGGCATCGCGGGTGTCGTCCTGACTGGCCTCTTCGTCGCGCAGGAGCTTCGGGCGGAGGAGCCACTGCTTCCGTTCCGGCTGTTCAAGGACCGCGCACTCAGCGTTGGCTGCACGGTGCTGTTCTTCGTCGGCATGGGCATGTTCGGGGCGATCGCCTTCTTGCCGGTGTATTTGCAGATCGTCAAGGGCGTCTCCCCAACCATGTCCGGGCTCCGGATGGCGCCACTAATGCTCGGCCTGATCACGTCATCGATCGCGTCTGGGCGCTACATCTCGGAGACAGGCAAGTACCGCTGGTTCCCCATCGTAGGCACCGCAATGATGGTCGCTGGGATGTTCATGATCTCGGAGCTGCACGCTGACACGGGTCTCATCCTGTCTTCGATTTACATGCTGACGCTGGGTCTGGGCATCGGCATGGTCATCTCCGTCATCGTCATCGCTGTCCAGAACAACGTTGATCGCGAGAACATGGGCACGGCCACCGCGGCCACCAACTTCTTCCGCTCGATGGGGGCCGCCTTTGGTGTCGCCATCGCCGGCGCCATCATCAACAACCGTCTGGACCACTACCTTCCAAAGTTTGTGAGCGCGGCGGACCTGCAGGGCAAGGACCCCGCTGTCCTGACGTCGAGTCCGGATCAGCTGTTCCAGCTGCCGCCGAACGTCATCCACGGCGTGGCGGAGGCGTACTCGAAGTCACTGGACATTGCGTTCCTGGCCTGCGTGCCGCTGGTGGTGGTCGCCTTCGCGCTGACCTGGCTGTTGCGGGAGGCGCCGCTACGCCAGCGGTCCTCAGAAGCGGTGGGCGAAGTGATGGCCGAGCCGCTCATCTAGCTCACCCCCAGCCTGAATCGATACTTTACGTCCGTAGCTGAACACGGATGATTCTGCAGGCATCTATATCTGTGTGGGCGCCAGTTATGTAAATGCGCAGTTGACGTGCCTTTGTGCTTTGGGCACAGTGGCATGGTGCGCTTCCGCAAGGCAAAGGCCTGCTTGCGTGCCGCACGGACCTCGAGTGGTTGCGTGCGAGGAGGCCTGATACTGAAGTCCGGCGTGGCGTTGGCCGCGCTCTCCCTCCTACTCCTTTTCGCTGGTGTGATATCGCCGCGCCCCCACGCTGAGGCGGCGGACGCGGAGACGGCGAAGCTGATCGGCTATTTCAACCAGTACCGGGCGCAACATGGCGTCGGAGCGCTGGCCGTAACCGCGAACGGTGACGCCCAGGCGGGTGCCGACGCGAGCGCTGCACCACCGTGCGGATACCGCTACACACCTTACGTCCAAGGACACGCCCGGATCTGGGGCTCCTACGCCTACGAGACGGCGGACCAGATCTGGGAGGTCTACCAGCAAGACTCACAGGTCATGGGGTGGATCGGCGACCCGTACTACGGCGGCGTTGGCATCGGCCGGAAGAAGGGGCCAGGCTGCAACCTTGGGTACATCTGGGTGTTCATCCTCGATAAGGGCGGCAGCGGGACGGTTGCTCCAACTCACACGCCAACCCAAGCGCCAACGGCAACGCCCGTAAAGACGCCGACGAAGACGCCAAGCCCATCGCCGACGCCCACGCACACGGGCGCCGTCACGCCAACGCCAACCGTGACACCGACAACAACGCTCGCGCCGACGCCGACGCCCACGTTTGGGCCAACCGCATCGCCGCCGCCGAGCGGCACAGGCGGCGAAACGCAGTCGCCAGCTGTTACCGCGCATCCAAGCGAAACGCCAGCCGCCACGCCAACGCCCACGCCGACCGGTGCGGTCTTCTTGCCCGGCGACGCCAACTGCGACGGCCGGGTGGACGATGAAGACGGGATCCTCGTGCTGATGATGGCCGCTGACCTTACGCCAGATGCGCCGTGCCTGGACTTCCACGGAGTCAACTGCCAGGGCTTCGTCGATATCAGCGATGTGCTGGCGATCATCTCGTTCCTCGGCCAGATACCGTACGCGCTGCCCACCGGCTGCCCGGCGATCGGTGTAGCGGTCGCGCCGACACCATCCCCAGTGCCGACGCCGACGCCGGTCCCTACGGACACACCCGTGCCCACGCCGACGCCAACGCCCGGCCCAAGCGGCACTGCTACGGCTACGCCAACCGCAACGCCCTCAGCGACGCCTACACCCGCCCCCGGCGCGACCGTGACGCCCAGTGGGACGGCGATACCCACGGGGCTGAACTACTGCCAGCTAGCGGTGATCTCGTACCAGATGAGCCCCGGCGGCCTCACAGGCACACACCGGTGCGAGCCCCAGACGGGGACGACGTACCAGTGCGAGTTCTCGACGCAGGCGGCGACGTGCACTTCTTCCAGCGACTTCCCGAGCTACACCTGCCAGTTCACGACCGGGTTCGCGGACTGCCAGCCTGACATCGGCGACCCTGAGTACCAGTGCTTCCTGAACCAGCCCGGCCAGGTGAGTTGCCTCCCGGCGCACGTTGGCTACGCGAGCTACGACTGCGCGATCGATGGCAACGCGGTGACTTGCACGTCGGAGGCGCCGTACCCGAACTTCGTCTGCACGAAGCAAGAAGTGGACTTTAGCTGCGCGAGCCAGCCTTAGACTTTCCTGCGCGAAGGACGGCAGCCCGGTTTTGCTGACGCGGGCGATGGCTGTCAACGGATTGCCTGCGGCGCAACGGATATTCGGAGCGACTCTTCGATTTTGCGCGAAACGCTGATTCTGCTTATCCGCTGTCTATCCGTTGACAGTCGGCATCAGGCGAAGCGACACCGGTTGTGTTTCGAGGAGGGTTGGCCAAGTGGCGCCCCACCGGCGTCTCTACGTTGGGCGTTGGGTTAGCTGCCGGCCATCGCGGCGTGCTTGCGGGAGCGCGCTCGGTCGTGCTGGACGAGCTGCATCTTGCGCAGGCGGACGCTCTTCGGCGTGACTTCGAGGCACTCGTCCTCGCGCACGAACTCTAGCGCCTGTTCCAGCGATAGGTTCTGCGGCGGCGTCAGCTGCACGGCGATGTCAGAGTTGGAAGACCGGATGTTACTCGCCTTCTTCTCCTTCGTCGGGTTTACGTTCATGTCCTCGGGCCGCGGGTTCTCGCCCACGATCATGCCCTCGTACACTTCTACGCCAGGTCCAATGAAGAAAGCGCTGCGGTCCTGCAGGTTGGCCAGGGCATAGGCCGTCGTCATGCCGCGCCGGTCAGCGACGAGGCTGCCCGTACCGCGCGTGCGGATCTCGCCGGCCCAGGGCTCGTAGCCCTCGAAGACGTGGTGCAGGATGCCGGTGCCGCGCGTCTCCGTCATGAATTCGGTGTGGAAGCCGATGAGGCTGCGGGCGGGGATGATGTGCTCGAGGCGCACCCAGCCGGTGCCGTGGTTCACCATGTGCACCATGCGGGCCTTGCGGACGGCCAGGAGCTGCGAGGCGACGCCCAGGTACTCCTCAGGGATGTCGATCGCCAGGCGCTCCACCGGCTCGTGCAGCTTGCCGTCAATGTTCTTGGTGACGACCTCCGGCTTGCCGACTGTCATCTCGAAGCCTTCGCGTCGCATTTGCTCGACGAGGACGGCCAGCTGTAGCTCGCCGCGGCCCTGCACCTCCCAGACGTCCGGGCGGTCGATCGAGTTCACGCGGATCGACACGTTGCCGACGGTCTCAGCGTCAAGGCGGTTCTTCAAGAGACGCGCTGTCAGCTTGTTACCTTCGCGGCCGGCGAGCGGCGATGTGTTGATGCCGATCGTCATCGCGAGGCTTGGCTCGTCGACGTGCATGACCGGCAGCGGGCGCGGGTCTTCGGGATCGGCCAGCGTCTCGCCGATCGTTACCTCAGCGAGGCCGGCGATTGCGATGATCTCGCCCGGGCCGACTTCATCGGCGGGCACGCGGTCCAGCGCTTCGGTGACGTAGAGCTCGGTGACCTTCACGTTCTCGATCGTGCCGTCAACGCGGCACCAGGCGACGTTCTGGCCGCGCTTGAGGGTGCCGTTGCGCATGCGGCAAAGGGCGATACGCCCCACGTACGGTGATGCGTCGAGGTTGGTGACCAGCGCCTGCAAGGGGTAGCCCTCTTCGTACTCGGGCGCCGGGATGTGGTCGATGAGCAGATCGAAGAGCGGCTTCAGGCTCTCGCCCGGCTGCTCCAGGTCGAGGGTAGCTGTGCCGAGGCGTGCGTTTGTGTAGACGATCGGGAACTCGATGTGGTGGTCCTGCGCGTCGAGGTCGAGGAAGAGCTCGTACACTTCGTCGATCACTTCCTTGATGCGGGCGTCCGGGCGGTCGATCTTGTTTATCACGAGGATGACCTTGAGGTGCGCCTCCAGCGCCTTGCGCAGGACGAAGCGCGTCTGCGGAAGCGGGCCTTCGCTGGCGTCGACGAGCAGGAGGACGCCGTCGACCATTGTGAGTCCGCGCTCCACCTCGCCGCCGAAGTCAGCGTGGCCGGGTGTGTCGATAATGTTGATCTTGGTCGCGCCGTAGCGAACGGCGGTGTTCTTGGCGAGAATCGTGATGCCCTTCTCCCGTTCGAGAGGGTTGGAGTCCATCACACGATCGACGTGCTCCTGGTGCGCGCCGAAGACGCCGGACTGCCAGAGCATGGCGTCGACGAGCGTCGTTTTGCCGTGGTCCACGTGCGCGACAATGGCCACGTTTCGAATGTCGTTTCTTCTGGGCATGCGTTCACTTCCTTAGGCGGGGGTACATCCAGTGTACGGGGAAGAGGAAATTAGAACAAGTGAGCGTCGTCTTACGGCGCCAGCGACGGACCGTAGAGGATTTGTATGCCTTGCCAGCATGCGATGGCGGCATAATCCGAGCCGATATCCATGTCTAGCTCTCCCTGGACGCCGGGAAGACCAGGCTAAGAGTAACTGGCGTTTCTGCACTACAGTCTGGTACCAGGTCTCGATCCGGCATCATGATCGTTAGCGAAATCTGACCGTCTAGATGCACCCCGGCAGTGTCCTGTTTATGCGGCGATTGACCGTCTGCGTCCAGAAGGATAGGTGCCGACACGATGATGGCTGATGGTCCGTCCGCGGAAGTCTGATAACTGAACTGGAGGTCGGAGCCGTCGGCGGCGCGGAAAATTAGTTGCGGTGGGCCAGGCAGGGAGCATGTGATTGGCCCCGTGTTGGCGATGCCATACGTCTGATAAACATGCGCACCTGCGGCGTTGGGAGAAACGTATGACGCCGCGAGGTCCGTCAGTTGGCATATCTGCGCGAGGCCCGGGGTCGGCGATAAGCCAAAACCCTGCAAGTGCACCTGCCCACTCGGGATTAGCGTCTCGTCTTGCAACAAGGGCATACTGACACCACTCGCTCCCGGAAACTTGAAGACGATCGAATGCGCCCGGTACGTAGGCGTTGGCACCGGATTGTAGTAAGAGGCGTCGGCGATCCCCACCGTGACTACAACCTCGTTCGACTCGCCGGGCTCGACCGTAATTGGCCCCTCATCTATACACAGACTCGGATCGATTTGACCGGCGCCGCACGGCGCGCCATATCCAACCTCTCCAGGTATTGTCGAGCCAGACGCGTCCACGAAATAGAAGGCGGGCGGCCCTGTGAGTTCACAGGCTTGGTTACTGGTGCTGACAATTCCGAACCGGAGATAACTCGTTCCCTGGGCCGCGCTCCCTCTGACTGAAACGCCAGCCAAATGCTCTGCACTACAGGTCGGAATTAGTGTCGTTGCCCCCGGCGCCTGCGTCTGGCCTGGGACTGGCACCGACGTTGAGCCGACCGCCGTTCCGGGCGCTGGCGTTGCCCTCACGGCCGTGGGCGTGGCCGTTCTTGAATCACTCCCGCCGCAAGCGGCCAGCAAACAACGGACGCAGTCAGCGCGATGAGCAGTCGCACGATGAGATAACGCCGCTACGGCCGATTCGCTACGGCGTCTGCGACAGGCCGTAGCCGTGCAGAGACGCCTGGCCCTCTGGCACGAGCGGTACGTCCTGGTCGAACGGGATGCGGATGTCAAAGCCGAGGCCGGGGAAATCCAGCACCAGGAAGTGCGCGGTGGCCGTCGGGGTGCCGGGAAAGTTCCCCGCGTTCGCGATGGCGACTGTAATCGTTACCTGGCCTGGCGCGACTCCTGCTGCCGGGGTGGCCGCCCCGGACGGTAGGTCAACCGGTGAATCAGCGATGCAAACAGTGGGGTTGCCCTGCCCGCAGTCGGCGGTGTTGTAGTCCACGACTACGCCACCGCTGTCGCCGTTTGAGTCGGCAAAGCTGATGTCGGGCGCGCCTTCGAGCGTACACGCGTGGTCCGAGATGTTGGTCAGCCCGAACTGGAAGTACTGCGTTCCGGCTGCGGCGTCCACGAGCACCTGCGCGCCCGCCAGATCCGAGGGGAGACAATCGCCGCTACCGGCCGAGGTGGCAGTTGGCGTCGGTTCCTCGGTTTGCACGGGCGGTGGCGTGCGCGAAGCGGCGGCAGACGTTGGCGCGGCGGTCGCGGTCGGAGCCGGTGTGGGGGTTGTGTCGTTGCCGCTACTGCAGGCAGCGATTGCGAGCGAGAGGGCAGCGAGAAGCAGGATTGTCAGTCGCATACTCATACAACGTCTTCGGGGGAGCCGGAGTTGCGATCGGCTAGGCGCGGGGCATCCCCAGGCCGCGGACGGCGCCGATCGTCTTCATTACTTCGCTGGTGCCGCCGGCGATCGTGGCGCTGACGGAGAGCTGGTAGCTGCGCTCCATGCCGCCCTTGAGCTTGGCGTACTTGCTCTTCGGGTGCAGCGGGCCGTACATGCCCAGCAGCTCGATGCCGGTAGATGAGAAGCGCTGCGTCAACTCCGTGGAGTAGAGCTTCGCGATCGTGGCTTCGTAGTTCGGGGCCTTGCCGCCGGCCTGCAGCGACGCCACCCGATAGGACAGCGCCGCAGCGATCTCGATCTCGATCGAAATCTCGGCGAGGCGGGCGCGGATCTCCGGCTTGTTCTCGATGAACTGCGGGTTCTCTCGGGCGAAGTCGGTGAGCTCACCGAGGGCGCGGCGCAATCGGGCCGAACCGGCGATTGACGAGCGCTCGAAGTCGAGGGCGACGGCCAGCATGTACCATCCCATGTTCTCCTGCCCGACGAGGTACCTGGCAGGGATGCGCACGTCTTCGAAGAACACTTCGTTGAAGCCATGATCGCCGGCCATGTTGATCAGCGGTCGGATCGTGATGCCGGGCGCGTCCATCGGCACGAGGAACATCGAGAGACCCTTGTGCTTCGGCGCGTCGAAGTCGGTGCGCGCGGCGAGCCAGCCCCAGTTGGAGCGGTGGGCGCCAGTGGTCCAGACCTTCTGGCCGTTGATCACGTAGTCGTCGCCGTCACGGACGGCCTTCGTCTGGATCGCGGCGAGGTCGGAGCCAGCGGTGGTCTCCGAGTAGAGCGTGCACCAGGTGTGCTCGAGGTTGGTGATCCTGGGGATGAACTCTTCTTTCTGCTCGTCGGTGCCGTACAGCATCAGCGACGGGCCGACCCAGGCCACGCCCATGTTGAAGCCGACGGGCGCGCCGGAGTAAGCCATCTCTTCGTTGTAGACGACCTGCTGCATGACGCTCGCTTCCATACCGCCGTACTTCTGCGGCCAGGCGATGGCGAGCCAGCCGCGCTCGGCAAGCTTCCTGTTGAACGCCTTCGCGAACTCACCCTGCACTTCCACGCCCATCTCGCTCTCACTGTCGAAGTTGTCGTTCCAGCCGGGCTTGAGCTCCTCTTTGAGAAAGGTCTTCACTTCTGTGCGGAAGGCCTCTTCTTCGGTGGTAAATCGAAAGTCCATGGTGGCTCCTTTGGTGGCTCTTTTTGCCGTCCGGAAGCATCGCATAAAACGGGGCAAGTTTCCAGTTCACGTTAGGGTTGGAGTGTGGACAGCCGAATGACCTGAGCCACAGATTTCACAGATCAATGCACAGATGCGATCTAGCTATGACAACCGACCTGCCCATCCGAATTATCCGTGTCCATCTGTGGCTAATCCGTGTCATCTGTGGCCAATGAGGCACTTCGCGCGAGTACGGGCGATAGGACTCAGCTAAACCGACGCTACGCCGTGGCGTGCGATTCGTCGGACTCAACACGGCCGGCGGCGACGCGCTTGGCGACGTCCCGGAAGACCAGCTCATCCTGGGCGCCAACGATGGCGAACTTCTCGTTGAAGATCACTGTTGGCACGCCTGTGACACCAACGTCGCGCGCCCACTGGATCTGGCGGGCGACTTCGCCGGCGTAGCGGCTTTCTTGCAGCGCCGAGCGGAGGTCATCTGCGTCGACGCCAACGCTGGCCGCGACCTCGCAGATGACTTCGATGTCGCCAATGTTGCGCTCCTCCTCGAAGTAAGCGTGGAAAAGCGCGCGCTGGATTGCCCAGACGTCGCCGCCGTGCTCTTTGACGAACTCCGTCGCCTCGTGCGCCTTCAACGTGTTCGGGATGTGTGGCGGGCGCTTCATCTCGATGCCGGCGCCGAGGGCGGTGTTGCGCAGGTTGTCGAGATAGCCCTCGGGGTACGTGCGGCCCTTGCTCGCATCTTCGCGGGAGACGCCTTCCGGTGGCATGCCGGGTCGCAGCTCGTAAGCGGTTGTATCGAGCTGGATGTCGTAGTCCGCGCGAAGCTTCTCAAGCCGGGCGAGGCCGATGAAGCACCACGGGCAGATGTAGTCGGAGACGAGGTTGATGCGGATGGCGGGGCGCTGCGTCGCTACTGCGTCTTCGATGCCTGCGTGTCGTTCCACGTCAGCGTCTCCTTCGTATCCAACTGACCACGATTCCATGCGCCCATTGTCTCACGAAGACCACCGGGGCGGCCTTGCGGATGTCTGTCAGCTAGGGCTTGCGCTGGAGCACGTAAATGCCGGCGGCGCCCGTGAACACGGAGTTCGCTCGGGTGTAGTCCACCATGATGATGTCGCCCGTACTGGTGATCGCCCAAGCGACGGGGTGAAGCTGGCCAGTTCCGCTGATTGGGTTTATGAGCAAGATCGGCGCGCTGCCAGGATCATTTGTGTTCAGCCCCCAGATGCGGCCGGAACAGAAATCTCCGTAGATGAAGTAGCCGTTGAGCTCAGGCATCGCGGCGCCGTGGTAGACCTGGCCGCCGGTGATCACGCAGCCCACAGAGTGCTTGTACGTAGCCTGCGGCGTGCTCAGCCCCGTCTGGTCACACGTCGGCGGGGGCGTTGCACCGCTGCTGTAGCAGGTGTCGCCTTCCATGATCGCCCAGCCGTAGTTCGCGCCCTTCACGCCGAGGTCCACTTCTTCGTAGGTCTTTTCGCCGGCGTCAGCGAACCACATTTTCCCGGTCGCGCTGTCGAAGGCGAGCCGCCAGGGGTTTCGCGTGCCGTACGCCCACATCTCTTTCGCGGCCGTGGTGGGGGATGCGACGAATGGGTTGTCGCTGGGGATCGTGTAGCCGGCGACGCCGGGCTGAACGGCGATGCGCAAAATCGCGCCGTAGAGGTCGTCGATCGACTGGCCCTTCGTTGGTGAGCTACCGCCATCACCGGAGCCGATGTAAAGGTAACCGTCCGGCCCGAAGAGCAGCCCCTCGACGTTGTGCCACTCCCAGGGCTGATAGACGTCGAGGATGGTCTTCTCCGAACTGCGATCGATCACGCCATTAACGATCGTGAAGCCGGCGATGTGGTTGTGCACCCCGTTCGCGCTTGGCGAGGTCCCGTAAACGGCCGGCGATGACGGCGAGGCAGGGTCTGGCGGTGTGCTGTAGTTGATGTAGAGGTGCGTCGGGTCGCCCGGCTGGAACGCGAAGCCCAGCAAGCCCTCGTCGCTGTCGTTGGCGCCGTGAAAGTCGCGCACGACATCCGTGAAGTCGCCGACAAGCGTGGCGTTGCGCTGGTTGTACAGGCAGATGGAGTAGATCATCCCCGTCTCGGTCGTAACGATGGCCAGGCTTGGGTCGCCGGGCACGGGATAGACGCCGTCCATCTTGTCGGCGTGAGCGTTGGCCGGGAGCTGCGTCATCACGTAGTTCCCGGATTGCGGCGGGGCCCCGACGCCCTGCGGTATAGCGTCGCCCTGGATCACCGGCGTGGCATCGCCGCCCGTGACGTTGGCCAGCGTCCCGCAAAGCGGCGCCGGCGTGAGCGTGGGTGTTGGCGTCGGTGACGGTGAGGGAGTGGCTGTCGGCGTTGGGGTGGGTGTTTCGCTGGGCGTAGCCGTTGGGGTCAGGGTCGGGGTGATCGTCGGTGTCTCACTGTCGTCGGGGGTCGGCGTCTCGCTTCCGCTGTTTTCAGGCGTCGGAGTGACGGTGCCAAACGGCTCATCGATATTCGTGCAAGTGCTGTCTTCGTCCAACCCGCTCGGGTCGCCGACGTACTCAAGGATCGCTAGCGCATCCTCGCCGTCGACAAAGGAGTCACAGTTCGTGTCGCCGCCGGCCTGCGCGCAACCCTCGTCCGCAAGAGGCACGCCGGATTCGTGAAGGAGCGCGGTCAGTGCGTCGTTCGCGTTTACAGTGCCGTCGCAGTTGGCGTCACCGTTGACTGCCGGCGTCGCCGCGGAGCTCATCGCTGCGACGAACAAGACGCTGCCGACGGCGAGCAACAACGCCGCGAACGCCGCGACGGGGAGGCGCACAGAGAGGACCATTTGCGGCTAGCTTACCCCTCGTGCCCCAGCTGACGCCCGCCCAGGCAGTGCAGGTGAAAGTGGAAGACCGTCTGGTTGGCGTGTGGCCCGCTGTTCGTCGCGAGACGGAAGCCGCTCTCAGCGATACCCTTCTCGCGGGCGAGCCGGGCGGCGATCGTGAACAAGCGGCCGCCGATCGCCGCGTCTTCGTCCGTGAACTCGAGGGCGCTCTTTACGTGCTTGTGCGGGATGACCATGAAGTGCACCGGCGCGCGGTGGTACGGAGAGCCCTCCGGCACGTCGATGGCGTAAACAACGTCGTCTTCGTAGATCTTGGGAGCGGCCGGCTTGCCCTGGTCGATGCCACAGAACAGGCAGTCGTCAGGCATTGGCGCCCGTCTGGAAGTACGCGACGCCGTCCAGCCGCCACGGAAAGCCGGAGGCAACGCCACGCGGCTCGAGGATACTAAGGATGTGGGCGCGGTGCTCAGTCGCGTGGTTGATCGCCTGCACGAGAAGGATGCTCGCGGGCATTTCGTAGGGCTGGTCGCGGTAGGTGCCCGTGAGGACGCGCTCGTCCGGGTTCGACTTCGCGATGTCGACGAGGGCTTGGCCGCTCGTGCGGATGTACTCCCGCAACTTCTCAAAGCCTGGGAACGGATCGGCGGCCGTGGGCTGATTGTGCGGTGTCTTCGTGAACTCGGAAAGGTAGTTCGCCTCCGCGTGCGACATGTGCACGAGAGTGTTGCGCACGCTGCCATAGGTGCCGCTGACCGTGGCGTCGAGGTCGTCGTCGCTGAGCTGCGCGCAGTTATCGAGCAGGCGCAGGTTCGCCCAGAGGTTGTGCCGGAACATCTCGACGCCGA
Organism: Chloroflexota bacterium; assembly: GCA_039933275.1. Lineage (GTDB taxonomy): Bacteria > Chloroflexota > Dehalococcoidia > SM23-28-2 > RBG-16-64-32 > DATKKM01. The sequence continues at coordinate 20,158 of JBDTOK010000023.1, forward strand.
CGTCTGCCATCTATGCGCTCGGGTTCGCGCCCCAGAAGCCGATGATCATCTCGAGCTTGCCGTCAGCAGACACTCGGCCAACGTCGATGCCTTCGAGCGGCTGCGGGCCATTCTCGACCTTCCAGCCGAAGCGGATGCGGCCGTGGTGCTCGTCGACGCCGCTGGTCATAGCGAGGCTAGCCTCCGGCATC
>JBDTOK010000024.1:0-20084 GCA_039933275.1 Chloroflexota bacterium
CGAAGGCGACGATGGACGCAGCCAAACCACCCTTTGGCGTGGCGGGTGAATATCGACTCGAGGCCTTCCGCAGACATGCGTTCCAGCGCGATGTCCAGGCCGAAGAAGATCGACATCGCTGGCGTGAACGGGGTCTGGCCCTTGGCTTGCGCATCACGGTGCTTGCCAAGGTCGAAGTAAAACTTCGGCATCTTCGAGTTCTCGAATGCTTTCCAGCCGCGGTCGCTCAGCGCCGCGAAGGCCAGCCCGGGCGGGACCATCCAGCCCTTCTGCGAGCCGGTGACAACGCAATCGAGGCCCCAGGCGTCCATCTCCAGCGGGACCGCGCCGAGCGAGCTGACAGCGTCGACGAGGATGAGCTTGTCGGCCCCCCGGACGGCGGCGGCGATTTCTTGCAGCGGGTTGGTAACGCCGGTAGACGTTTCGTTATGGGTGACGAGCACTGCCTTGACCGACGGGTCGTCTTTCAACGCGGCTCGGACGTCGTCGGCGTTGGCGGCCTGGCCCCATTCGTAGGAGAGAGGCTTGACGTCGGCGCCGTACGTCTCGGCGATGGTGGCGAATCGCTCGCCGAAGGCGCCGATGCTTACGGCGAGAACGCGGTCACCCGGCGAAAGCGTGTTGACGACGGCTGCTTCGAGGCCACCGGTGCCGGAGGCAGAGATGATCATCACATCCTGGGTGGTGATGAAGAAGTCTTTGAGCTGGGAAGCGACGCGATTGACGATGCCGGCGAACTCCTTGCCGCGGTGGTTGATCATCGGGCGGCCAACGGCGGCGAGGATGTCCTCTGGAACCGGGGTTGGCCCGGGGATGCGGAGGTTGAGAGTGCGCGTCTTCTGCTGAGTCATCAGTGCGGCCTCGCTTTTCGGAAGGAGTGTAGTTATGTTATCGCCTCGACCACGAAGGGTCGAGAGCACCTTTAACGAACGAAAGGGGCGGCGCGGCTAGTACGTGGTGAACTCGCCTTCGCCGGTGGTCAGGTGGTGCGTGTCGTTCAGCAGACGCACGATGCGGCGGCCCTCGCCGACGGCGACGATGCTGATCGAGGCGTGCGCCGGGCGGAAGAACATGTCGTAGCGGCTGCCGATGATGTGGCCGGTGTAGGCGTTGATGACGCCACCGTGGCAGGCGATGACGATGCGGTGCCCGGCGTTGTGGGCAATCGCCATTTCGATGGCGTTGATCGTGCGCTTCTTGAAGTCGTGGCTGGGCTCAGAGTAGGGGTAGACGTCCCAGTTGCGCTCTTCAATCATGCGCTGACGGATGCCGGTGAGCAGCTCCTTGCCCAGGAACTCCATCACGGTCTTCTCCGGAGGCACGTCGCGAAAGACTTCGACCTCGCGCAGGTCCGGGATCACCTTCACCTCAAGACCCTTGTGTTGTTTGGCGATCGCCTCGCCGGTCTGGTACGCGCGCTTGAGCGGGCTGGCGAAGACGGCGTCGATGTGGAGGGTGGAGAGCGCGTCGGCGGCGAGCTTCGCCTGCATCAGCCCGTGATCGGAGAGCGGTGGGTCGATCGTGTCGCCGATCGCGCCTTCGAAGTTGACGTGCGGCTGACCGTGGCGAACGAGGATGACCTCGGCGACGCCTTCTACTCCGGTCAGGAACGCGACGTCGAAAACGCCGGGGATACGGGCGGCTCGGCCAGCATCGGGTGGCGTCTGTTGTATGGCTTCGGGCGGGATCTGGTCAGTCATGGGAGTCCTCCTGACGGCATCATATCGCAGGCCGCGCAGTAGAACTTAAACGGCGCGTTAACGCCGGTAACAGACCCGCTCGATCAGCGGCGCCCCTCGCCAGGTGTGGTCTAGGCGACGCCGGCGAGTTGCGGTGTCAGGCGCCCAAAGAGCGTTCGCAGCGGCACGGCGTCAATCGTCGGGTGACGGAACGTCGCGTCGAGACAGACGCTGTAGTGGTGCTTCCGGCCCCGTCGCTCAACTTCGAGCATATTGGCCCGTCGCAAATCGCCGACGACGCCCCAGATGGTGCGCTGCGTGAGGCAGAGCCCCTCCGCGATGTCAGCGATGGTGCAGCCCGGGTTGAGGGCTACATAGAAGAGGACGGTGCCGTGGCTGGACCAGATGTACCAGCCGTTTTCGTGAACTTTATTTGCCATGATGCGTCTCTTTGCCAGCCCCAAACATTTGCCCCTGTTTGATAAAAAAGCGCGCTTGCTCTCACGTCGTTTGGGGGTGCGGCGATGAGAACCAGTGCGCGCACAAGTAGCGTAGGCCAGGGTTAGCAGGCGTCGGTTAACGAACGGTTACACCGGCGTGACATTGTGGTTAGCCAGGCAAAATACGCCGGAAAGAGCGATAGAACCATTGGAGCCGCGCAAAACTTTCGCGATTCGCAGCGCTTCGTGAGGGTTATGTCGCGTGTGACATCACAGTGTGGACGCGTCCGGAACGCTGCGCTATCTTCGATACAAGATGGCGATGAGGGGCAGCCGGTGACAGTGAGGCACGGCAGGCGATCGAAAGCCGAGGCGGTGCCTGCGACTCTCTCCCGCCCCAACCTTCCCCGAGTCATCGAGCCAATGCTCCCGACGCCCGTTTCGGAGCCGTTTGATTCGCCAGCGCACATCTACGAAGTCTTGTGGGACGGCGTCCGCGCGCTCACATTTGTTGAGAACGGAACGGTGCGCCTGCAAGACCGCTGGGGCCGCGACGTCACCCAACGCTTTCCGGAACTAGCGACGATCGCGAATCGATTGCGCGAGTCCGGGATGGTGATCGATGGGGAGATCGTCTGCCTGGACGGCGACGGTAAGCCCGACTTCTCACGCCTACGACACCGGCTGGCGGCGGACGATCCGAAGACGATACGCGAGCAGGCGGAACGATACCCTGTGACGCTGCAAGCGTTCGACCTCGTATACCGCGAGCGGCAACCCGTAACCGGCTGGCCGCTGCGACGGCGCAAGGAGATGCTGCGCGGACTGGTGCGCCCGGACGCGACGATCGCGGTGCCGGACTACGTCGCGAAGGACGGCATCGCATTCTTTGAGGCCGCGCGTGAGCATCACCTCGAGGGGATCGTCGCAAAGGAGGCGGACAGCCGCTACACTCCGGGCGAACGGAGCCGCGCCTGGCTGACCGTGCGCTCGCAGCAGAAGCGCGACTTCATCGTGGGCGGGTTCACCTACGGCGGGCGCTGGAACCCGCGCGGTGGCTCACCGTCACGCGAGGCGATCTCCTCACTGCTGCTCGGCTTGTTGCGCGAAGACGGTCGGCTGCAGTTCGCGGGCGAGGTGAGCGGCGGTTTCCAAGATGAGCTGGGCGAACTGGTTAAGCGACTTGATGACGCGACGACGACGGCGTGTCCGTTTGCGGATGCACCGACGCCGGAGCGGCTGGTGTTCTGGTGCCGCCCAGAAGTTGTCGCGGCGATCACGTATGCGGACATCGCAGCGGATGGTCGTTTGCGCTTCCCGGTGTACAAAGCGCTGCGCCCGGACGTGCCCGCGGAGAGCTGCCGCGTGTCGGAGGCGGACTAATGTTTTCGAATTCGTTCGCGGGGTTTTTCGTCAACCTGCTGATCAGCTTCTTCTGGCTGGCCATCGCGCTTTCGACGAAGCAGTACTTCCTGGCGCTGGGCAGCTTCTTCTTCATCGGGTTCGCGCTGCTGGTTGACCTGGCGGACTCGTCCTCCGAAGAAGGAACGTACAGCTACGACCCGACGCCGGCGATCGATACTCCGATGCTGGCGGATGCTCCTCCCATATCACCGTCGCCAGCGGGCGACGCCTGGCCGCCTACCCCCTAACCGCGCCCAGCATCGCCGCGAGGTCGTGCTTTTCGTCGAGGATGTTTGCCCAGAGGTCGCCCGTCTTTTCAAGGCGCTCACAGGCGTTCTGGATAGTGAAGTGCGTGGGATAGATGTCGCGCAGCTCGCTCCAGAGGACTGGCATCGAAACGCCGGCCCACGGTTGCGGGCGCGGTGAGTAGAGCGAGGCCAGCGTTTTGCCCTTCGTGTTTTGTCCGTGATCGAAGAAGATCTTACCTTTGCGCTTGACCGTCGCCCACTCCATCGTGATGTCGTGCGGGTGCTGCTGCATCAGGAAACGACCGATCGTCTCGGCAGCCGAACGGACTTCATCGTAAGTAAAGTGACGGATGATCGGAACATAGATGTGCAGGCCAGTCTTGCCGGTCGTCTTCACGAACGATGACAACGATAGCGAGTCGAGCAGGTCTTTCAGCCAGAACGCGACGTCGCACGTCTTCAGGAACGCTGCGCGGTTTAGCTCGGGCTCGGCGCCCTTCTTCTCATCGCCGGAGTAAATGTACGGGTCGAGGTCGAAGACGATGTAGTCGGGGTAGTTGAGGATCGAAGCGTCGAACTCTTCTTCGCCGCCGCTTTTGTAGATCGGCAGGTTGTGCGCGTCGGGCTCCGGATCGACGCGTGAGTACCACGTGTGCAGCTCGATGTCGGCGAGCTGACCGAGCCAGAGCAATGTCGGGAGGTTGTTGCAGAGCAGGTACTCCTGGTCCTTGTCGAATTGACCTGAGTAGACGATCACCGGCTCGACGTACTCCGGCAGCTTTCCCTGCTCCCAGTGCTTCTGGTAGAAGCTCTTGCCGTCGATGCCGTTGGGGTAGCGTGTGAGCGTGAGGACGCGGCCGTGCATTTGCGGGAGCAGGTACGGCGACACCCGCGCGAAGTACGTGAGCAGGTCGCGCTTGGTGAGCGGGCGCACGTCTTTGTACGCGGGCCAGAGCGGCTTGTCGAGGTTGGTGACCGCGACTTTTTGCGCACCGACGCGGAGACTGAAGTTCTGCGCAGGGTTCGCCAGTTGCTCGAGGACGTCGGCGATGATCCCGTCGTCTACGGTTTGCGCTGCGGACTTCTTGCGCGATGGTGCGCGCCGCGAGTCGCCAGCGGGCGGATCGTCCTTCTTCGCTTTGGCGCCGCGCCTTTTCAGCGTGTCTTCTGGCGGATCGTTCTCGTCCGGCGGAGTGACGACGACTTCCCGGTGTACGTCCTTCGGGTCTTTGTCCGTGCGCATTCCGATGAACGACGGTGCGCGCAGGTGGCCGTCGTTCGTCCACTCCGCGAACTTCACGCGCGCGACGAGTTGCGGCTTCGTCCAGTAGATCGGCACGTCTTTGGGACGGCCGAAGCGTGATGTGCCGGGCGTCATCACGTCAAACGGAGACTTGTCGACCTCCAAAACTTTCAGTTGCTTGAGCAGTGACTTCAGCATCTTCTCGTCGAAGCCGGTGCCGACGTTGCCGGAGTAGACGAGTTTCCCCTTGTCGTCGTACTGGCCGACTAGCAGCGATCCAAACGTCTTCGAGCGGCCGCCCGTGCCGCCGGTGTATCCGCCGACGACGAACTCTTCTTCAGATGTGCCTTTTACTTTGAGCCAGACCTTCGAGCGTCGCCCGGACTCGTAGAGGGAGTCGCGCTTCTTCGCCATCACGCCCTCGAGGCCTGCGGCGACTGCGCCGGTATAAGCAGCCTTGCCGTCCTGCTCGAAGTGCTCGAGGAGGAAAACGTGGTCAGTGGGCTGCAGCAGTTGCTTGAGCAGCGTTTTGCGGTCGCGGAGCTGGGTGTTCCGCAGATCGTAGCCGTTGGCGTACAGCAAGTCGAAGGCGTAGAGGTAGACGGGGATCTTCTCCTCCATCTTGCGGATGTCCGCTTCGCGGGAGAGGTTGAGGCGCTGCTGAATCGTCTGGAACGACGGCACGCCACGCTCATCCAACGCGACGATCTCGGCGTCGAGGATCATGTGTCGCTCGGTCTGCTCAGCCATCTCGGCGACGATCGTCGGGTACTGCTTCGTCGCGTCGAGCCCGCGGCGCGAGTCGATGCGCACCACGTCGCCGTTGATGTAGACGACCGCGCGAACGCCGTCCATCTTCGGCTCGAAGTCCCAATCGGGGCTGTCGAACGGATCTTTGGAGAGCGTCGCCTGCATCGGCTCGATGCTCTTTGGGAACGGCGCGCGCTTTGCGCCGGGCGCGTCTTCCGGCTTGACGACGAAACGCGATTGGCTGGGGTCTGGTAAGCGACCAGCTTTCAGATCGGCTATCGACAGGCCGGAGATAACGGAGCGATCTTCTAGGACGACATCGCGGTCAGGATCGACGTAGCGGTCCTTGTGCTTAATGAAGAGCCAATCCTTGCCCTTCTCGCTGTTGGCTAGTTTGACCAGCGTGAAAGAACCGCGCAGCTTCTGGCCCTGGAGGTAGATCGAGATCTTGCCCTTCTCGATGCCCTCGCGCATCCGGCGTTCCGCCTCATCGCGATCGTCGAAGTTGAGGACGCCGTCTTCGTCCGGCGAGTATGTGCCGGCGTCCCAGACGATGACCGGACCGCCGCCGTACTCGCCTTTCGGGATGACGCCTTCAAACGAGGCGTAGCTAAGCGGGTGGTCTTCCACCATCACGGCAAGACGCTTGTCCTTGGGATCGAGCGAGGGGCCTTTGGGGATCGGCCAGGACTTGAGCACGCCGTCGACCTCAAGGCGGAAGTCGTAGTGGAGGCGGGTGGCGTCGTGCTTCTGGATCATGTAGATGAGACGCCCGTCGTTCTTGGGCGGCGTCTCAGGCGGCGCCGGCTCCGACGTCTTCTGGAAGTTGCGCTTCTTGCGGTATTCCTTGAGGGTCATGTGCACCCATTATCTCGCGTTTGGGCCCGTTGGCAGGAGTCCCGGCGCCCGCTTTCACAGATTTGCAACGGGAAAGCGCCCGTTCTGCATCGTGATGCGGAGGACTGCATCCGAAGATAAGAGCGGCAATACGAAAGGGAGGCGCGACGAACGATGCAGGAGCTTTTCAGGAAATTCTCGAATAAGGTGTCGGACATCGCGGGATCCGTGTACGCCTTCGGGCTCGCGATGATCGTAATCCTTTGCTGGGCCGTTACTGGGCCGATCTTCAAGTTCTCCGACACGTGGCAGTTGATCATCAACACGGGCACGACGATCGTGACGTTCCTGATGGTGTTCTTGATCCAGAACACCCAGAACCGCGACAACACAGCGCTGCACGCAAAGCTCGATGAGCTGATCGTGCACACGGTGGGAGCGCGGAACAAGCTGGCGATGGCGGAAGACTTTACGGAGCAGCAGCTAAAGGACGCCCGAGAGCACTTCAAGAGCGTAGCAAAGGCAGGCGGGGCGCACATGGCAGACGTTGAGGGTGAGGTGGCGGAGACGCGCAATGGGCGGAACTCTAGCAGTCGCAGCTCCAACAATCAGGGCAAGAAGACTGCCGATAGTAAGAAGTAACGTTGCGTGGGGCAGGGCCTTGACCCACGGATTCTTGGTAACGAAAAAGCGCCGGGACTGAATCCCGGCGCTTCGTTTTGCTGCGTGATGATTAGCCGGCAGCAGCCACCTTCTTGCGACGGCGGCGCGGCGTCTCCTCTTCTTCCTCTTCGTCATCGTCCGCACCGGCGCGGCCCTTGGCCGGCTTTTCGCCCTTCTTCGCCGCTTCGACGCTGGCCTTGAGGGCTGTCATGAGGTCGGTGATCTTGGCCGGGCGTTGGGCCTTCGGCGCCTTCAACTCCTCACCTTCGAGCTTGGCTTCGATCACCTTCTCCAGCGACGCGCGGTACTCGTCGTGGTACTCCTCCGGCTTGAAGTCGGACTTGAGCAAGTCGATGAGTGCTTCGGCCATCTTCAGCTCTTTGTCGGAGACTTTCATGTCGCTGTCGTTCAATTCCACCGGCGATTCGCGAATCTCGTCCGGGTAGAACAACGTCTCGAGAACGAGCGTGCCGTCCATCGGGCGCAGCGCACAGAGCTGTTCCTTGTTGCGGATGGCGATCTTGGCGAGTCCGGTGAGCTCTTTGTCTTTGAGCGCCTTCATGAGGAGCGCGTACGGCTTCACGCCCTTCTCCTCCGGCTCCAAGTAGTACGTCTTCTGGTAGTAGATCGGGTCGATCTCGGCGGCGTCGACGAAGGCGGAGAGCTCGACGGCGTGCTTGCTGGCGAGCGGCAACTTCTCGAAGTCGGACTCCTCCATCACAACGTACTCGCCCTTCTCGTACTCATAGCCGCGGGAGATCTCAGCCCACTCGACGGCACGCTCGTGGACAGGGCACCAACGGAGCTGCTTGAGCTTGGAGCCGCAGTCCTTGTGCAGGAGGTTGAAGGAGATGTCCTTATCCTCCGTGGCCGTGTACAGACGCACCGGAATGCTGACCATCCCGAAGCTGATGACGCCGTTCCAAATTGATCTTGGCATACCTAATCACCTCTTACTGTTTCAAAGCTCAATCATGTTACCGCAGGTATAGACGCGCGGAAATGCGACTGGTTATCGCCCGGGTTGCGGGATTGTATCGACTATTTCGGTCGGCAGGTTTGCATAAGTTTCCGTGCCTCGCCAATTCGCCCCGTTGACAGCGAATGGCCTCGTATGTGGTAAGTGTCGCTGGAGGTGCTGCATGAACCGAGACGAAGCGTGGGCGATCCTGTGCGAGTACACGAAGGGTGAGCCGCTGCGGAAGCACGGCCTGGCGGTGGAGGCGGCGATGCGGGCCTACGCTCGCAAGTTCGGTGAGGACGAAGAGATGTTCGGCATCGTCGGGCTGCTGCACGACTTCGACTACGAAATGCACCCTAACGCAGTGGAGCACCCGAAGAAGGGCGCGCCGATCCTGCGTGAGAAAGGCGTGCCCGAGGAGATCGTGCACGCGGTGCTCTGCCACGCGTTCTACCTCGAGGACCTGGGCGTGCAGCGAGAGAACAACATGGACCGCGCGATCTTTGCGGTGGACGAGCTGACAGGCTTCATCACCGCGGTGGCGCTGGTGAAGCCGGGCAAGTCGATCGATGAGGTGGATGTGAAGTCGGTGCGGAAGAAGATGAAGGAAAAGGGTTTCGCGCGGGCCGTCCGGCGGGAGGACATCACTGACGGCGCGGACGTGCTGGGTGTGGACCTGGACCAGCACATCGCGTTTTGCATCGAAGCGCTGAAGCCGGTGGCAGCGCAATTGGGGATCGCGGGGACGGCGGCGGTTTAGTTAATCGCACGTGGTGCGGGTTGGCGCAAAGACTTGTCAGCGTAGGGGTCTTGTCTTACGGGGCCGGTCGAGACACGAGACTGATAACCTCTAGCTTGGCCAGTAAGCGTCCCGCACGCGGTAGATCATGTTCACGTAGTCTGTGGTGTCGGGGTAGAAGACGCCCGCGAACGTTGGCGCCAGGCCCTGGTAATACGAGGCGACTGCGAGACGCTCGTCGCCGCCCGTGGATTCGAGTAGCAGCGAGAGGTACTTCACGCCCATCTTGATGTTGTCGTAAGCGCTGTACTCTTCGTTTAGCTGGTAGCCGAAGACGTTGTCCTCCAGCCACTGCGCGGTGCCAGGCATGATCTGCATGACGCCCTGCGCACCAACCCAGCTGAGCGCACACTCGCACCAGCCGCTTTCAATTGTGGCGAGCGCTTTGACGGTGTTGGGATTGACGCCGTAGTCGGCGGAGAATTCTTCAATCATGGCTTCGATGTCGGGGTCGTAGGGCTTCTCGGGGAACTGCAACGGTGGGGGCGGCACGGGAATCGCATCAGGCTGCGGCGCCGGCTCCGCGACTTCGAGGCCGGGGATAGTCAGCGTCTGGCCGATGACGATGAAGTCGACGTCCTCGATGTTGTTGGCTGCGGTCAGCTCGTCGACGGTGACGCCGTACTTATTGGCGATCTTGCTGAGCGTGTCACCCTCTTCGATGGTGTAGGTCGTCGGGTTCGTGGACGGCGACGAGTCGTCAGTGCCGGTGCCCGGGATCTGCAGCTTCTCACCGCTGAAGATGACGTCTGGATTCGGGATGTTGTTCAGGGACACGATGTCGTCTATCGCCACGCTGTAGAGGTGCGCGATGTAGCTGAGCGAGTCGCCGGGCTCGACGGTGTGCGTCTGCGCCGCCACTGCCTGCAGCAAAAGCAGCGGCAGCAGCAGGCCCGAGGCCGCGGTGATAAGAAGACGCAGTAACCAGAACATTGATATTCCCTTGCACACGTATCGACGGGGTTCAGGGGCAATCGGTTACACGCTAAAGGGCGACAGATAGAGTTATGACGCCTGGGGTTGAAGGATTGCCGGTGTTGGCGCCGCTATTTCGGGAGCGTGTACGACAACACGGCGTCGCCGGCGGGCGCGCCATCGGAAATCGTCACCGGTAGTGCTATGTCAACTTGATCGACGAGACAGATCGCGTTCTCGTTCTCGCGGCAGTAGTAGACCTGGCCCGCGGCGCTGAGGATCGCCTGTCCGGACGCCGCGGTGACCGGCACGCTGACCTCCACGAAGACATCGGAGGACGTGAACATGACGTCGGCTTGCTGCGGCGCGAACGCGGTGGCGTTGGAGGTGGTGAGCTTGAGGTCCGACGGCGCGAGGTTGTTCAGCTGGTAGCCGTCCGGCACCGCGAAGCGCACCCTCAACGTTGTCGTCGATGAGTTGATGGTGATCGGATCGAGCGACTCCTTCAGCGTTCGGCCCTGCTGACCGGCCGCGGCCACGGCGAGGTTGCTGAGCTGCAGCGTCGAGAGGTCGCCGGTCGCGAGATCGAAGACGCGGATCGCGTTGTTGTTGGTGTCCGCGATGTAGAGACTGCCGTTCGCGACAGAAAGACCGCCCGGCTCATCAAGCGAGGCGGCAGTACCGTTACCGTCGGCGTCACCGGCGGCGCCCGTGCCAGCGACTGTCTTCACGTCGCCGGTGTTGGGATCGACGGTCTTGATCTTGTGGTTATACGTGTCGGCGACGTAGAGCGTGCCGTTTGCGAAGGCGATGCCCTGCGGGTGCTGCAGCTTGGCATCGCCCTTCGCGCCGTCCTGGTCGCCGAAGTCGAAGAGGCCGCTGCCAGCGATCGTCTTCACGTCGCCGCCGGTGAGCGCGTAGGACCGCACGCCGCTCGATTCCGGGTCGACCCAGTACAGCGTGCTGTCGTTGATGGTGATCTGGTTGGGCTGAGCGAGCTTCGCTTCAGCCGGCTTGCCTTCGGCAATGCCCTCTTGCCCGCTGCCGAGGAAAGTTTGCGTGACGCCGGTTGTGACGTCGATTTGCCATATCTGGTGTGTGCCCGCCATCGCGACGTAGAGGGTGTTGCCGACGAGCTGCAGCCCCCACGGCGAAGCGAGATCAACGCTCGAACCGCCGGCGCCGGCCGCCGGCACGTCCTGAGCGCGGGTGCCGTTGCCGGCGAGCGTCTTCACATCGCCCGTGGCGAGATCGACGGTGCGGACGGCGTGGTTGCGTGTGTCGGCTACGTAAAGAGTGTCCCCGTCCGCGGACAACGCGAGGCCCTGGGGCTGGTTGAACTCGGCGGCGGCGCTGGTCCCGTCCAGGAAGCCCTGCTTACCGCTGCCGATCGACTTCTGCAGCGCGCCGTCGAGGCTGGAGATGAGAATCCGGTTGTTGTCGGAGTCAGCGATGAACAGGCGGCCGCTCACAGGCTCAGCGAGCACGGTGCCGGGGAACGAGAGGAAGTCGGTAGCGATTGGCGCGGCCTCGAGGTCGATTGGGAGCGGCGTGCGCGTCACCTCGCCTTTAGCATCGAAGTCGGTCACCAGCTGCTTGATAGCGGGCTCGACGCCGTCGTACACGCCCTCGCCTTCGTGCGCGCCGATCACCTGTCCCGCCGGGTCGATGACGACGATCGTCGGCCATGCGTTGGCACCGTACTCGTTCCAGATCGTAAAGTCGGGGTCGTTGATGACAGGATGGTCCAGGCCGAGGCGAAGGACGGCCTCGCGGACGCTGTCGTCGGCGTGCTCGCGATCGTACTTGCCGGAGTGCACGCCGATTACGGCGACGGCGTCACCGAACTCAGCCTCGAGCTTCGTGAGGTCGGGAATGATGTGCTGACAGTTGATGCAGCCCAGCGTCCAAAAATCGAGGACGACGACTTTGCCGCGCAGTTCCTGCATCGTGAGCGGACGGCTGACGTTAAACCAGGTCTGCCCGGCCGGAAACTCCGGCGCGGTCAGGTCAGGCGAGCCCGTGGGGGACGAGAGGCTGTCGCCGCCGCCACCGCTGCACGCAGCAGCCACGGCCACCAGCAAAAGCAGGGGAATAAGCAGGCGCAGCGCTAACGCAGGACGTAGGTTCACTTACTCATGGTACGCCGCGAGTGCGCTGGCGGATCAGTCGCCGCGGTGAATAACGCTAGGCGACGGCCGCCTTGCTCGGTTCGCTGACGCGAGAAGTGTAGCGGACGGGGTACTCCACCGGCCCACGGAAGAACGGTGTTTGGCGCCAGGCGATGTGGTCCGAATCGACCGGCGTGAGACTCGCAAAGTGGTCGAGGACGGCGTTGAGCGCGATGTCCGCTTCCAGGCGAGCAAGGTTGGCGCCGAGACAGTAGTGGACGCCCTTCCCGAAGGCGAGGTGTTCGCGGCTGGCGCGCTCCAGCTTGATCTCGGCGGGGCACTCGTACTTGGCGGGGTCGCGATTGGCGGCAGCGTACATCACGCAGAGCGGATCGCCGGCCTTGAGCTGGACGCCGGAAATCTCGATGTCGCGGGTGGCCTTGCGGTAGAAGCCCTGGATCGGCGCCTCCCAGCGAAGCGCTTCCTCAATCAGCTTGGCGACGAGCGTGCGGTCGCTCTGCACTGCCTGAAATAGCGCGGGGTCGAGGGACAGCGCGCGGATGGCGTGGGCGATGAGGTTCGTCGTCGTCTCATTGCCTGCGACGAGTAGCAGCACGAGGAACGCCTGGATCTCGACCGGCGTCAGCATCTCCCCGTCGACTTCTGCTTCGAGGATGCGCGTGAAGAGATCGTCCTGCGGAACCTGGCAACGCTTCTCGATCTCCTGCATAAAGTAGACGGTGAGGTTCATGATCGCAATCTGAAACTCCATGTCGGCGACGCCACCACGCTCCGACTCCGGGATGCCGATGCGCTGTGCGAGGTGGTCAGACCACGTCTTGAACTCGTTGTACTTGCCGGAGTCAACGCCGATGACTTCGGCGATCATGCGAACCGGCAGCGGAAAGGCGAGATCACCGACGACGTTGAAGACGTCCGGGCCAACACCGGCCAGTTGCTCGCGGGTGATGCGCTGGATACGTGGCGCCCAATCGCGGTCGAGAGACTTCGGCGTGAACGCTTTGGCAGCGATGGCACGCAGCTTCTTGTGGCGCGGCTCGTCGATGTTGATCATCGAGGGGAACGAGATGACGTTCTCGGCCTCTGGGTTGAAGACGCTGTTGGTGGACGAGAACGTCTGGTGGTCTTCGAGGATGGAGAGCGCTTCCTTGTAGCCCGTGACGACGAACGCGCGCATCTCACGGTTCCAGAGGATGGGCGACTCCTGCCGCCACTTGTCGAAGTAGGGGTAGGGGCGCTCTTTGACTTGCATCGACCACGGATGTGGCATCGCCTTGCCTCCTCGGAGAGCTAACGTTCGCGTCGCTGTAGTTTAGCAAGTGCTTAATTAGCCTGGCAAGGCGCGTCATCTCGCTGAAATTGAGGTGGATTAACCGTCCACAAAATGCCGACGGCGTGTGGGTAACTAGCGCTGCGTTCGCGTTGACCGATACGACCGCTCTTGAATAGTCTCAGCCCTAGACCCGTTTCGCATCTGCCCTGGAGGAGGACGCCGTGCCCCGCGCTATTCGTTTGACCGGACTTTTCTCACTACTACTTGCCTTGCTGGCGGGCGCCGCCATCCTCGCGTTCGTGGAGACTCAGGAGGCGCAGGGCGCACAAAACCTGGGCGCTGCGGAGCTGGGCTTCCTCGCGAACCTGAACGCGTACCGCGCGCAGAACGGGCTCGACCCGATCGTACTTAACGACTCGCTGAACGACGCCGCGCGTTGGTTGGCGCAAGACTCCGCGGACCACGACTACTCCGGACACACGGACAGCCTCAAGCGCGACATGTCGACGCGACTAAAGGCGCTGATCCAGCCGTTTCCGTTTGCCAAGTGGTCAGAAAACGTGGCGGCTGGCTTCCGCGATGCGGACTCGGTGATCAAAGCCTGGAAGGGCTCGCCGCCGCACAACGCGAACATGCTAGGGCCTTACAACGTGATCGGCATCGCCCTGGTTTGCAAGTCCGGCACGACTTACGGCTGCTACTGGGCGACCGACTACGGCTTCCTGCCAGGCGATGTGCCGCCAACACACGGCGGCACCGCACAACCAACGACGTAGACGCGCGCGCCGACGTCAACCCCATCGCCAACGAAGTCAGCAACGCCGACAAAGTCTCCTACTAAGACGCCATCGCCAACGCCGTCTAAGACGCCGACACACACCCCTACGGCTACGGCATCCAAGACGCCAACGGCAACGCCGACGCCGAGCCCTACACGCTCGCCCACGCCGACCAAGTCGCCGACGCCGGTGCCAACTGCCGGCCCATCGCTGTCTCCGTCACCAACGCCGCGGCCATCAAACGCCATCACGCGCAACGGCGAGAACGTATTGCAAGACGACATCGCGGCCGGCGACTTTGCCTTCACGCTGGCGAGCGGCGGGGCGAACGGCGTACTGCCGGGCGACCTGCTCGTGATCGACCCGGGCGGCCCGAACGAAGAAATCGTCACCGTGCAAACCGTCGACCCGCTGGACACGACGGCTGCGTTCCAGCACTCCCACTCAGCCGATGAGATCGTGCAGAAGCTGCTACTGGGCGACGTCAACTGCGACCGCAAGGTAAACCTTCTCGACGTGATTCTGATGCTGGAAGTGCACTCCGGCGACACTGGCGCGCCGCCGTGTGACCAGCTCCACGACGTGAACTGCGACGGCATCAACAACATCGACGACGCGCTGAACGTCCTGCGGGCGATCACGTTCCTTGGTCTGTACCAGATCAACGCGGGGTGTCCGCCAGTCGGAGGCGGCATGCCGGCAACAACAAACGTCGCACAGCCGGCCTCGGTGGGTGAAAACGTCATCCAGATCGGCAGCAACTACGGCTTCGCGATCTGTGACACGATCATCATCAACCACGGCCAGCCTAACGAAGAAGAGAACATTATCACGGCGTTCGACTCATTTGGGCTGCAGAGCGGGCTGCTCTTCGATCACGACGCCGGTGAGCCGATCGACAAGGTTCTCTTCGTCGTGACGCCAGACCTGAGCGCGACGCCAACACCAACCCCGTGCG
Source organism: Chloroflexota bacterium (assembly GCA_039933275.1). GTDB lineage: Bacteria > Chloroflexota > Dehalococcoidia > SM23-28-2 > RBG-16-64-32 > DATKKM01. The sequence continues at coordinate 15,082 of JBDTOK010000024.1, forward strand.
AAGAGGTGTGCGACAGTGAAACGCCGACGCCAACCGTGACCCCGACGGCGACGCCAACAACCACCCCGACGGTGACTCCGACGGCCACCCCAACGCCGACACCAACTCTGCCAGTCTGCGACACGCCGGACCCAGAATCGCCGGTGCCGTCGACGACGCCATGCGCTACTGCATCACCGACGCCAACGCCCGGTCCGTGCGATGCAGTGCCAGACGGTGAAGGGCCAACGCCGTGCATAACGGAGTCGCCACCGCCAACGGCAACTCCGACACCGACGCCAACGCTCGTTCCAACCACGCCCGGCGGGTCGTGACCAAGACCTGCGCCTCGAGTTTGTGGCTGATCCGTCAGCCTCAGCCGAGGCGAAGCAGGCGCTGGGCAAGTGGAACATGCCCAATGAGCGCCTGGGCCGGCTGTAGCGCCAGCCAGCGCGAGCGGTAGTATGAACGGCATGGCGCCGCCAACTCGCATCATCCTCACCGGGTTCTCCGGAACCGGGAAGTCCGCCGTCGGCCCGCTCGTCGCGGAGCGCCTCGGCTGGGCATTCGTCGACACGGACGATGTCGTAGAGAAAGCCGCGGGAAAACGCATCCTCCAGATCTTCGCGGACGACGGTGAGACGGCATTCCGCGATCGGGAATCGGCGGCGCTGCGCGAGGTTTGTTCGCGCGAGAAGACTGTCATCTCGACAGGCGGCGGTGCTGTGCTTCGTGCGGAGAATCGCCGATTGCTCGCGGAGGCCGGGCCAATCGTGTGCCTGGAGGCGTGGCCGGAGACGATCTACCGGCGGCTGATGGAGCGCGCGGACAATGAGCCGCTCGACCGGCCGTTGCTTGCGTCAGACGATCCGCTGGGGCGCATCCGCGAGCTCAAGAATGCACGAGCACACCTGTACGCGCTCTGCGACTGGTCCGTGCACACGGACGCGCTGACAGTGGAGGAAGTGACCGAGGAGGTTGTTCGCGACTACGAAGAAGACGCCGAGAAATTGCTTGCCGCACCGAGGCGAGTTGAGGCGATCGGGACCGATCGGGTGATTGTTCCGCCTGGAACGCTGCACATCGTCGCCGAGGACGGCGCCGTCCTCGTGCACACCTTGAGCCGCACGTACCCGGTGCACACGGGCTGGGGGAACCTCGGCGAGCTGGGTGGGCGCTTGCGCGAAGAGGGGCTAACTCGCTTCGCGTACGTCATAAGCGACGAGACCGTGTGGCACCACCTCGGCGACGAAGTTGAGAAATCGTTGCGATCTGCGGAGATCGATTTCGATGTGTACACGGTGCCGCCCGGCGAGGCGAGCAAGTCACTGGAGAGCGCATCCGACATATACAACTGGCTAATCGAACATCGGGCGGAACGGGGGCACGCGATCGTCGCGGTGGGCGGCGGCGTGGCGACTGACCTTGGCGGCTATGTCGCGGCGACGTTCGCGCGCGGACTGCCGATGGTACACGTTCCGACGTCGATGCTCGGGATGGTGGACGCGGCGATCGGCGGAAAGGTCGCGGTGAACCACCCGCACGCCAAGAACATGATTGGCGTGTTCCACCAGCCGCGGTTCGTGCTGGAAGACGTTGCGACTTTGCGGACGCTGCCGGCTCGCGAGATCAAGTCCGGGCTCGCCGAAGCGATCAAGCACGGACTCATCGAGGACGGCGAATACCTGCGCTTCCTGGAAGACAACGCGGACGCGATCCTAAAACTGGACCGCGACGCGACCGTCGAAGCAGTGCGGCGCAGCGTGGCGATCAAGGCAGACGTTGTGAGCGAAGACGAATTCGAGACGACGGGCCGGCGCAGCACGCTGAACTACGGCCACACGCTGGCGCACGCGATCGAATCGACAACGGGATATGCCCGCTTCCGCCACGGCGAGGCGGACGGCATCGGGATGATGTTTGCGGCGGAACTGGCGGTGCGCATGCGGCTGCTCTCGCCCGATGTAAAGGAACGCCAGCGCAAAGTGCTGGAGCGCTACGGCCTACCCACACACGCGGACGGCCTGGACCGCGAGCATTTGCTCGCCGCGGTGGCGCTGGACAAGAAGGTGCAGGGCAAAAAGGTGCGCTGGGTGCTGCTGGAGGACGTCGGCCGCACCGTGATCCGCGACGATGTCCCGCCGGAGATCATCGGGGCGGCGCTGGACGAAGTCCTCCGCTAGGCACAATGCCGGAGAACGCCTCCGCCATTCGCGCGATCGTCCGCGGACACGTACAAGGCGTCGGTTTCCGCGACTACGTTGAGTCTCTAGCGAGAACGCTCGGGCTTAGCGGCTACGTACGCAACGAGTTAGATGGCCGGGCAGTCGAAGTAATCGCAGAGGGTCCGCGCGCGAAGCTGGAACAACTCATCGAGCGCCTCCGGTCCGGGCCACGGATGTCGCGAGTGGATGCGGTGGGTGTTGATTGGGGAGAGGCGACAGGCGAATACGACGGCTTCGTGACGCGGTTCTAGTCGCCGCGGCTGTAGATGTCTGGCACGACGATCTCCATGTGCAGTTCCGGGTGCGCCACTTCCACGAAGCCGAACAGCTCGTAAAAGCCGTGCGCGTCGCGGGTGGCGAGCATCCAGCGGCGCAGGCTCTGCAGTTCGGGGTGCGAGAGGACTGCGCGCATCAGCAGCTTGCCGAGGCCGTGGCCACGGTGCGCCTCGTCTACGAAGACGTCGGCAATGTAGGCGTATGTCGCGCGGTCTGAGATGACCCGCGCGAAGCCGCACTGCTTACCGCTCGCATCGAGCAAGACGAAGGGGAGCGAGTTGGCGATCGCACGTTCGACAACGGTTCGCGGGATGCCTGGCGACCAGTAGCTGTTCGTCAGGAAGTTGTGGACGTAGTCAACGTCGACGCGGCTGGCATCATCGCTCGCGGTGTAGTCGCCTTCGCGGAGCTCGTGGGTCACGCGTTTCCGCGCGGGCCGATGGTCTGCTGATATGCGTCGAAGTTGCGCTTCGTCTCAGCAAGCGAATCGCCGCCAAACTTCTCGAGCATCGCGCGGGCGAGGACGATGGCGACCATCGCTTCGCCGACGACACCGGCCGCGGGGACTGTGCAGACGTCCGAGCGCTCGTAGTGCGCCTGGATCGGCTCAGCCGTCACAAGATCGACCGACGGCAGCGGGCGGGAGAGCGTGGAGATCGGCTTGAGGGCGCCGCGCACGATAACGGGCTCGCCGTTGGTCATTCCGCCTTCGAGACCACCGGCGCGATTGGTCTCGCGGCGCCACGGCCGGCCGTCCCACTTGTCGCGCGTAAGGATGACGTCGTGCGCTTCCGAGCCAGGCCCCTCAGCGACGGCAAAGCCACCGCCGATGTCGACGCCCTTCGTGGCCTGGATGCTCATCACGGCCTGCGCGAGTTGTCCGTCGAGCTTGCGGTCCCACTGGATGTGCGAACCAAGCCCGATCGGGACGCCCGTCGCCCACACTTCGAACGTACCGCCAAGCGTATCGCCCGCTTCTTTCGCGGCGTCGATGGCGGCGACCATGCGCGCGCCGGCCTCGGGGTCAGCACTCCGGACAGCGTCTTCATCGACGACGGACCAGTTGGGTTCGCCGTCGGTTTTCGCGTGAACGTCGCCAATCGAAGTGGTGTGCGAATGTACAGCGATACCAAACTCTTCCAGGAAGCGGCGACAGACGGCGCCGACCGCGACTCGCGCCGCGGTCTCGCGGGCGGACGCGCGTTCGAGGATGTTGCGCACGTCGTCGAAGCCGTACTTCATCGTGCCGGCGAGATCGGCGTGGCCAGGGCGAAGGCGCGTCACCTTCTTCGGGTCGCCATCGTACTCGCCGACCTTCATCACGTCCTGCCAATCCTCCCACACCCGGTTGGCGATCAGCATCGAGATCGGGCTGCCGAGCGTGCGGCCGTGGCGAACGCCGCCCATGATCTGCGCGCGGTCGACTTCCAGCTGCTGGCGGCGCGAGCGGCCGTAGCCGCCCTGGCGCCGGTGCATGTCCGCAGCGATGTAGTCCTCGCTGATCTCGAGGCCAGCGGGGATACCTTCAAGGATGGTGAGGAGTGCCTGCCCGTGCGACTCGCCCGATGTAAGGAAACGCAGCTCGCTCACGACGTCGCCTCAGCGATCTGCGTGGCCGGTTCAGCTTCGGGAACCTCGGGTGGTGTGAACGGCTCGACCGGTAGCGGGCGTCCGGCATCGCTCAGGCGGTATCGTGTCTCGAATGAGTCGACGATCTGCTCCGGTGTCCAGTTGTCCCAGTCGACTGCGCGGACGGCGTCGTGCGTGGCAAGCGTCGATAGGATGCACTGGCGGTCGGTGACGCCAACGTCGTCCCGATAGTCGGTGTAGACGTCGATCTGGATCGTCTCGGGGCGGTAGTGGATGACTTCGTACATCAGCATCTCGGAGGCGCGGGCCGTGATCGCGATACCCTCTTGCAGGGGATTGCGCATCTCGATCCAGCGGCCGTCCTGCATCTTGTAGTCGCTTGCGGCGACGCACGTTACGCCAACGTACTCCGGCGCGACGACGGCGAGCTGCATGCTCTGGATCCCGCGCCAGACTTCGGCGGCGGTCGTCTTTGGCTTGCGCATCGATGACCAGTGCTTGATCGAGTCCTCCATGATGTCTCGGATCACGCCGAGGTCACCCTTCTCCGCGGCGTCACGCCAGGCAAGTGCGGAGCGTGTGCCCTGCACCATGATGTAGCAGACGATCAGGAAGAGGATGAATAGCCCTAGCACGGCCCACGGCAGCATTACTCGGTCTCCGTCAGGACTTTTAGTGCCGCATCGAACATGATGTCGACGGGCGCGTCTTCGCCGGTCCAGATCTTGAACGAGGCCGCGCCCTGGTAAATCAGCATCGGCAGGCCGCCAAGTGAGCGTGCGCCGGCGGCGTCTGCATCGCGCAGAAGCTTCGTCTGGAAGGGGCGGTAGATGAGGTCGAACACGAGCATATCCGGGCGGATCAGGCCTTCAGGTACCGGCGATTCGTCTTCCGCCGCTCCGGCCATGCCGACCGAAGTACAGTTTACCAATA
>JBDTOK010000025.1:0-19168 GCA_039933275.1 Chloroflexota bacterium
CGCGCGTTCCTGCGGCTGCTGCAGGACCGTCCGCATGCCCTTCGTGCCTTCCGGCTCGATGAAGACCTCGCTGCCCTGGTACGTGAAGTGGATGCCGCGATCGTCCAACCGCCGGGCGATGTCACTGAGGTCAGAAGTAGAAAACCCGGCGGCGAAGATCCCTTCTCGCCAGCGCTCAATGTGCTGGGAGACGAGACCTTCGCCGTCGGGCTCCAGTAGCTCGAATTCGCTGTCCCCGGCCTGAACTACGGTGCGTTTCGCGTTGTACGGCGCGGGGAGTGCGTCGTCGCGGACCTTCTTTGCACCAAGCACGTCGGCGAACGTGTCAGCAGCGGCGGCGCGGTTCTGCACCGCCAGTAGCATGCGATCGACGCGGTCCAACATACGGGGATTGCCCTTCCGGGCTCGAGGTCAGTTACTCCTTGCCGATTCGGGTGATCTTGGTGCCACAGACCGGGCAGGTTCCCTGCGTGGCGGGGCGGCCATTCTTGAGCGTGACCTTCACGGGGTCATTCATCTCACGCTTCGTGCGGCACTTCAAGCAGTAGCCTTCCATCTGTTCCTCCTTGTTTCTGCGGGCAATCGTGCCTGCCTCGTGGTTGGCGCAAAGCTTAACTGCGGCCTAAGGGCTGTCAATACCAAAAATAGGCGAATATCCAGATAGAAACCCTATCTGAGCGAGCACTAAGCAAGAATGCTGGTGTGTTAAGCCTACCTTTGGCCAGCTTAGATACGACTTTCGCCACTTTTAGGGGAAGCGGCTCAGAAACGGTTAAGCTCGTCGATCAGGCGTCGCAATCTGCCGACGCCCTCACGGTTAAAGTCCACAGCTAGCCTCACTAGCTCAACGTTGTCGTGCTCTTCCTTCTCGTGTTCATGCGCTTCCACCGGCCTGATTCCGCGCGGCCCGATGATGTCCGCAAACGCCACCGCCAAGCGCTCGATCTCCTCGTTTGGAGGCAGTCTGAGCAGGCGCAGGATTAGAATCCCGTCGACCCAGCGCTGCGACTGGTAGTTGCGATAGAAGCCGGTCACCTCTTCGATCGCTTCTTCGATCGATCCGGCGTGGCAGACGAGGCTGAAGTCGTCGCGCGAGATCAGCTTGCGCGTAAGGAGCTCTTCTTCGAGGAACTTCAGCCAGGCGTGCCAGTACGTGCTACCCGGCTCCTCCAGCAGGACGATCGGGTGAAGGTCGCTCTTGCCGGTCTGCATCAGCGTAAGCAGCTCAAACGCTTCGTCCATCGTCCCGAAGCCGCCCGGCAACAGCGCGAAAGCGTCGGACTCTTTAATGAAGGTGACCTTGCGTGTGAAGAAGTACTTGAAGTTGATGAGCTTAGCATTGCCCTGGATATAGGTGTTCGGCTCCGACTCCAGCGGCAGCCTTATTGAAGCGCCAAAGCTGTGCTCGGCGCCTGCGCCTTCGTGGCCAGCCGCCATGATGCCGGCGCCCGCGCCCGTGATGACCATCCAGTTGCGCTCAGCCATGCCCTTCGCGAAATCGCGCGTGTAGTTGTAAACGGCCTCGGTTGGCGCCGTGCGTGCCGATCCGAAGATCGAAATCTTGCGGTAGTCGCGCCACTTGCTGAACACGCGGAAGGCGTACGCGAACTCCTTGACGGCTGAGTTGATCAGCTTCACCTCGCCACGCGCGGCCTTGTCTCGCACGAGGCGAAAGCCCGTAGTGACGATCTCTTCGATCAGATCCGCATTAGGGATTGGGCCGGCCGAAGCGATTAGTTCAGCGATCTTTGCGTCGAGTTCTGCGTTGCCGGTGCTGTAGTTGCGGCGGCGCGGTGGCCGCGTCCTCTGGACCATCTGGTTGTACTCCGATTTTAGCATCGGCGCGGCTGCACGCGTGTAACAGCGTGTTGATGCGAGCGTGTGACTTAAGTCACATCGATTGGTCGCGGCAAGGGCTTACTTTCGGTAAGGTGTAGCGGCGACTAACGCCTTGTGAGTAGGGAAGGATTTCTCCGATGCGACTTCCATTTTCAACAGAAGCACTCGCAGAACACAGCGCCCGCCATCCGTGGCGCGTCATCAGCATCTGGCTGATCGCGCTCGTCGCCTCGTTCGCGGTAATCGGGGCGCTGCTCTCCGGCGCGTTGACGACACAAGCACACCTCACAAACAACCCCGACGCTGAGAAGGGGAAGGCTCTGCTTGAGCAGTGGCAAGGCGAGACGCACGACAACGAAGTCGTCATCGTGAAGTCGGACAGCCTGACTGTGGACGACGCCGCATTCAAGGCGAAAGTGACCGACCTGACGAGCCGCATCAACGGCCTTGGGCCGACGTACGTCCTGAACGGGCGCAACTTCTACGACAGCAACGATGCAACGCTCGTCTCGCAGGACAAGCACACGACGCTCATACAGTTCACGATGGCCGGCGACCAGGAGTACTCCGACAAGAACATCGACAAGCTGCTTGCGATCACGGATAACGAGGCCGATCCGCAGTTCACGATCTTGAACGCCGGTACCTCCTCGTTGAACGACGAGATCCAAGGCATCGCACAGACGGACCTGCAGAAGGGCGAGGAGATCGGCATCCCGATCGCCCTGATCGTGCTGCTGCTCGTTTTCGGAGCGCTCACTGCCGCCGTCATCCCTATCGTTCTCGGCATCTTTTCGATCCTCATCGCCATCGGCATCACGGCGGTGGTCGGGCAAGTGTTCCAGTTCTCATTCTTCGTCACCAATGTCATCACCATGATCGGGCTGGCCGTCGGCATCGACTACTCGCTGTTCATCGTCTCCCGCTACCGCGAAGAGCGCGCGCGTGGGCTGGACAAGTACCAGGCGATCCACGCCGCTGGCTCAACCGCGAGCCGCGCAGTTTTCTTCAGCGGCATGACCGTCGTCTTTGCGTTGATGGGCATGCTCCTTGTGCCATCCACTATTTTCCGCAGCCTCGGCGCCGGCGCGGTCATCGTCGTCATAGTGTCGGTGATGGTGAGCCTGACGCTGCTCCCGGCGATCATCGGCCTGCTCGGCGACCGTATTAACTCGCTGCGCGTGCCGATCGTTGGGAGATCCATCGATAAGATCAACTACGAGCACCACGGCGGCTTCTGGGACAGGATCACGCGCACCGTGATGAAGTACCCGGTGCTCAGCCTGGTCGCTGCGCTGGCCGTGATGCTGATCCTCGCGGTGCCCTACCTCGACCTCAATACAGGATCCGCCGGCGTGCGCACGCTGCCGCCGAACACGGAGTCGTATGAAGCCTTTACGCTGCTGCAGAGCGAGTTCAACTTCGGCGTCACGTCGCCCGCGAAGATCGTGATTAGCGACAGCGATGTGACGGCGCCGCAGGTGCAGGCCAGCGTCGGCAAGCTGAAGTCTGATCTCGCGGATGACCACCTTTACAGTCCGCCGACGTTCAGCAACAGCCCGGACAAATCAATCGGGCTACTGGAAGTCGCGATCAACGCTGACCCGACGAGCGACACGGCGATACGGGCGGTACGCGACCTGCGCGACATCAAGATTCCGGCCGCATTCGCCGGCTCTCCGGCCCAGGTGTTCGTCACCGGCCAGACCGCCGGCGGCATCGATTACATTGACACCACGAACGCATACACGCCGATCGTGTTCATCTTCGTGCTGGGACTAAGCTTCATCCTGCTGACGATCGTGTTCCGCTCGATAGTCGTGCCGCTGAAGGCGATCGTGATGAACCTGCTGTCGGTCGGCGCGTCGTACGGACTGCTCGTCGCCGTCTTCCAGAAGGGTTGGGGCAACGAGATCCTCGGGTTCCAGAAGGTGGACGTCATCGAAGCCTGGGTACCGTTATGGACGTTCTCGATCCTCTTTGGCCTCTCGATGGACTACCACGTGTTCTTGCTCAGCCGGATCCGCGAGCGCTTCAACAAAACGGACGACAACAAGGAGAGCGTGGCCTTTGGCGTGCGTTCCACGGCCGGAATCATCACCGGCGCGGCGCTGATCATGGCCAGCGTCTTCGGTGGCGTGGCGCTGGGCGATCTCGTGATGTTCCAGCAGATGGGCTTCGGGCTGGCCGTCGCCGTACTGCTGGACGCGACGATCGTGCGCTCAGTCCTCGTCCCCGCCGCGATGGAGCTGCTCGGTCGTGCGAACTGGTGGCTCCCGGACTTCCTCCGCTGGCTGCCAGAGGTCCGCACCGAAGCACCCGAGGCCCCGACGACCGCGCCGCGACCAACGTCGTCCTAGCGAGCTAGCGCCGCGACGACTTTCGAGATGGCCGCGGCGTAGTCCTCCATCTCCCGCACCGACGCGGTTGGGTGGACGAGCAGCGTAAACAACTCGCCCGTCAGGCGCTCGGCGGTGAGGCATGGCGCCCCGCCGAGGCTGGCGTGGCGGAAGACCGGTTGCTGTGGCAGCGGCGTCGGATAGCGGCGCGAGATCGGCAGCCCCTCCGCGGCGACGGCGGCGACAAAGCGCGTGATGCCGATGCCTGAGTCGGGGCTGAGACGGCAGATGTACTTGTAGTAGCTATGCACAGCGTAGTTCGCCACGAACGGCGTCTGGATGTGCGGGACGTCGGCGAGAAGCGTTGTGAGCAGCGAGGCGTTGCGGCGGCGGGCGATGAGGTACTCGTCCAGGCGGTGCAGTTGCGTGAGCCCCGTTGCCGCCTGCATCGAGGTCATGCGGTAGTTGTAGCCGAGATCGAGGTGGTAGTAGGCCCGCTGACCGTTCGACTCCATCGGGCCTTCGCCGTGGTGACGGATGCGCTGCATGCGTTCGACAAGAGCCGGATCGCCGCAGAAGATCGCGCCGCCTTCGCCGCCGGTCGTGATGATCTTGTCCTCCCAGAAGCTGAAGCACCCCGCCGCGCCAATCGTCCCGACAAAGCGATCCTTGTACTTCGCGCCGTGGGCCTGCGCAGCGTCTTCGATCAACGGGATGCCGCGCTCGTTCGCGATCTCCAGCAGCGGATCAAGATCAGCGGAATGTCCGTTTAGATGCACCGCGACGATCGCCTTCGTGTGGCCTGTGATGCGCTCCCGAACGCTGTCCGGCGAGATGCAGAACGTGCGCTCGTCCACGTCCGCGAAGACAGGGACCGCGCGCTGGTGCAGGACCGGCGTCGCGCTGGCGATGAACGTGTGCGCCGGCACGATGACTTCGTCGCCCTCATCGACACCAAGCGCGATGAGGGCTGCGTGGATCGCCGTGGTGCCAGAGCTGGTCGCGACACAGTGAGGCGCACCGTGGTACGCCGCGAACCGCTCCTCGAATTGCTCGACGCTGGGGCCGGTGAGCTGCGTGAGCTTGCCCGACTCCAGCACTGCGGCAACGGCAACCGCATCGTCCGGGCCGAGCATTGGCCAGCGCGGAAATGGCTCGCTGCGAACCTTCGGGCCGCCGTCTATCGCGAGTTTGTCTGGCATGGCCCGCGTATTATATCGCCGGGCACCAACGAAGGAGGCAGACGATGGACCTTGGCATTTCGGGACGGGTGGCGCTGATCACGGGCGCCGGGCGCGGGATCGGGGCGGAGATTGCGCAGACACTGGCGGGCGAAGGCGTGCGCATCGCCGTGAACGATCTCTTCCAAGAGCGCGCGGATGAAAGCGCCGAGATCATCCGCAAAGCCGGCGGCGAGGCGATTGGCGTGGCGTTTGACGTCACGGAGTACGCCGCCGTCGAAGCTGGCGTCCGCAAGACCACGGACCACTTCGGCGCCGTCGATATTCTCGTGAACAACGCAGGCATCCCGGCGGAATCTGCGATGGACGCCCTGCCCTCACAGGGCGGCTTTTTCGCCGGCTCCGACCGCAGGCAGTGGGACCGGACGATGGGACTGATTACCTATGGCGTGCTCAACTCCAGCCGGGCCGTCGTCGGTGGCATGGCGGAGCGGGGCTGGGGACGCATCGTCAGCGTCATCTCGGACGCCGGGCGGGTGGGTGAGCCGCGGCTGGTGGCGTACTCAATGGCCAAGGCCGGAGTCATCGGCTTCACGAAGGCGCTGGCCAAGGAGTCCGGCCGCAACGCAATCACGGTGAACTGCGTCTCCCCGGGGACGACCATTACCGACGCCACGCGGGAGTGGATCGAGGCCCAGGGTGAGCAAATCATGCGCGCCTACCCGCTGGCGCGAGGGCTCGGGCGGTTGGGGCTTCCCTCTGATATTGCAGGCGCCGTCGCCTTCCTCGCGTCCGCCCGCGCCGAGTGGATCACGGGCCAGGTCCTGAGTGTAAACGGCGGCTATTCAATGGTCGGTTGAGCGCTATTCGTCAACCAATCCTCAACTTTTTACTTTCTGGCGGCTACGCTCTGTAACTTATGTTTTTGCCCCGCGTCTCAGCTTATATCGGGGAAGATGCGGTCTATCGTTAGCGTGTCGGAGAGGGTTTAAGTGGAAAGCGCCCAAAAGAGTGACCAACGGGGCATTCTGGCCGCCGTAGCAGCATTCGTTGCCACCGGCGCCATCGGGGGGCTCATCGTCGCAGATGGGTCGATTCCCAGCGCCTTCACCACTCTCTTCTTCATCCCGATCATCTTCGTTGCGTACCGATACCCGCTCGGCGTGGCCGCATCGATGGCGATCGTCGCCTCGATCTTCACTAGCCCGATCATGACGCTCGCCGGCGTCAGCTTCGATGACTCCGTGTTGCCGGTGCTATGGCTCGGTTGGCCCGCCGTATACCTGTTCCTCGCCGTCTCGCTTAACCAGTGGGCGAGCATCCAGGCGCAACGTGGCGCACTCGATGAAGTGGAGCGTGACCTCGGCGAAGTGAGCGCGCGCAACCAGCGGCGCGAGCAAGAGCTCGACACGCTCTCTTCAATTCACACCGCGATCATGTCCGGCAGCGACGAGAACACCGTCGTCAACGAGATCACGAAGCGCGTCTCGGAAGCGACAGGTGCAAAGATCTGCTCGATCGTAATCCCCGCCGACGGCAATACCCAGCGGCCGTTCTCTCCGTTCGGCTTCTCCGAAAGCGTGATGTCTCGGCTATTCCCCAACGGCGCGCCGTACGGCGAAGGCGTTGGCGGTTGGGCGATGATGCACCGCCGCGTCGCTACCTCCAGGAATGTCTTCGAAGACCCACGCTACGAAGGAATGAAGGACTTTGCCTCGCTGGTTGGTTTCGCTTCCGCAGCGGCAGCACCGGTTGAGCTCGACCAGGACGTCTACGGCGCGCTGGTCATCTGCTACCCGGAGGTCCACGACTTTCAGCCGGAGGAGATCAGCCGGCTGGAACGTCTCGCACACCAGACCGAAATCGCTATCCGCAGCGTCCGCCAGCGCGAGTCGCTGTCACGCTTCGCCTTTGAGACGGCGCTCGCGCTCACGGAGGCGATCGAGAGCCGCGACCCGTACACAGGCGGCCACTGCCGCCGCCTGGCGGAGTACGCGGGCATCGTCGCCAAAGAGCTGCATTTCCCCGACCACGAGATCGAAGCGGTACGCCTGGGTGCCGCCCTCCACGACATGGGCAAGATCGTCGTGCCGGACAACATCCTCAAGAAGCCAGGCAAGCTGACGCCCGAGGAGTACGCCGTCGTCAAGCAGCATTGCTACTCCGGCGGCCAGATCTGCAAGCGCGTCGGCTTCTTGATGAGCGCCTACCCGATCGTCTACCACCACCACGAGCGCTGGGACGGCCAAGGCTACCCCGACGGCCTTAAGGGCGAGCGCATCCCGATGGGCGCGCGCATCGTCGCCGTAGTTGATGCATACGACGCGATGACTACGGACCGCCCCTACCGCGCGACGATGGAACTGCCCGAGGTCTTCTCCATCCTGAAAGACGGCGCCGACAAGCAGTGGGACGCGCGTATCGTGAACACGTTCATCGAGACGGTGCAGCAGCACGGTGACCCGAACGAACACGATGAGCACGACCACGCCAACTCGATCACGCCAAACCTGGAACGCCGCGAGTCCGGCATCTACGTGCCCAGCGCCGGGCCGTCCCTGCCCGACCACAACTAGCGCTACGCTTCCGCCGTCTCCTCGAGCACCAGCGGCATCTGCCCGGCCTCACCCTCAACGTCCGTAAGCTTCGACGCGTGTATGCCCAGCAGGCGGAACTTGTCGCCCTCCTGCGTGACCTTGTCCAGCAACTGACCCACCGCCTCCGCGATCTCGAATGCGTCGTCTGTTGGTTCTGGACGCGTGAGCTGGCGGGTGATTGTGCGGAAGTTGCGGTATCGCAGCTTGATCGCGATGCAGCGGGCGCGCGACTTGCAATTCTTTAGCCGTTGGGCGACGTTGTCGGCGATCTGACGCATTTCCTCGCGCAACTCCGGGCCGTCGGGCAGATCGCGCGGGAACGTGTTCTCTGCGCTTACCGATCTGCGCTCCCACTCCGTGACGATGCCGCGGTCGTCGCGGCCGTTAGCCATCTCCCAGAGCTCGCGGCCACGCTGACCAAACAGCGATTCGAACTGCTCAGGCGACGCGCGCGCGATGTCGCCGACGGTGCGGAAGCCCTGGGCCACCAGCGCCTGCTCCGACTTCGGCCCGACGCCCCACAGTGCGCGCACCTTCAGGGGTGCGAGGAACGCGACCTCCGTCCCCGGCGGCACGACGCACAGCCCGTCCGGCTTCTCCTTGTCCGACGCGATCTTGGCAACCGTCTTGTTCGTACCGACGCCAATCGATACGGTGAGCCCGATCTGCGCCTTTACTTCGCGCTTGAGGTGCTCGGCGAGCCCACGCGCGCCGCCGTACTCTGCGTGGCGACCCGTGACGTCGAGAAACGCTTCGTCCATCGAAAGCGGCTCGACCAGTGGCGTGACTGAACGAAAGACGGCCATGATCTGCCGAGACACTTCGCCGTAACGGTCGAAGCGCGGCGACACGCGGATCGCCGTCGGGCAGAGGCGCAGCGCCCGCGACATCGGCATCGCGGAGTGCACGCCAAATTTGCGAACCTCGTACGACGCCGCTGCTACGACACCGCGCCCCTCCGGCGACCCGCCAACGACGACAGGCTTGCCGCGCAGCTCCGGATTGTCTAGCTGCTCGATCGATGCGTAGAACGCGTCGATGTCAGCGTGCATGATCGTTCTGCCCATACGGTCAGATGGTATCGCTCGGAAGGCCAAGTTTGGAGGGCGTAGTGTCAGTAGTGAGTGAGCCAACGGGCTGCGCGGACGCCGCTAACCTTGCATAAGTGCCGCCATCGCGCGAGTATCAGCCTATGGAGACTGACCGCAGGCGTATCCGCTTGCCCCGCCTGCCCTTTCGCGCTGATCCCCGTCCCACTCAAATAGCCGCCCCCGGCATCGAGGCCGTCGCCGCGCCCGATCTGCCGCCCGGGCGCTTCAACAACAGCCTCCGCGCCTTCCAGCACCGCAACTATCGCCTGTTCTACATCGGGCAGAGCGCGTCGCTGATCGGCACCTGGATGCAAACAGCCGCCCAGGCCTGGCTCGTCACCGAGCTTACCGATTCGGAGCTGGCGCTTGGGCTGGTTACGTTTATGCAATTCCTCCCGATTATGCTGTTCGTCCTGCCGGCCGGCGTCATCGCGGATCGCGTACCGAAGCGGAACTTCCTGGTACTGACGCAAGGGCTGGCGATGCTACAGGCGATCATCCTGGCCGGGCTCGTCATATCTGGCCACGCGCAGTTGTGGGAGGTGTACATCCTCGCCGCGATGCTCGGCCTCTCGAGCGCGTTTGATCTTCCAACGCGACAGGCGTTCGCCATCGAGATGGTCGGCCGGGACGACTTGCTGAACGCAATCGCCCTCAACTCGGCGATGTTCAACGGTGCCCGCCTCATCGGTCCCGCGATCGGCGGCTTTATTATCGCCGGCGCCGGCGTCGAGGCTGTATTCGTACTGAATGCGCTCAGCTTCATCCCGATCATCATCAGTCTGTATATGATCCGCCAATCGGAACTGTTCGCGCCCATTCGCAAGCCGCCCGCCAACCCGCTGAAAGAGCTGAAGGAGGGCATCTCCTTCGCCTGGCGCACACCGGCAATTCGACTGATCATCATCATGGTTGCGTTGATTGGCATGTTCGGGTACAACTTCACCGTCATGCTTCCGCTTCTGGACAAGCACGTGCTGCACCATGGTTCGGTCGCCTTTGGTTTCTTGATCGCATCCGTGGGGCTCGGCTCACTCATCTCTTCCCTCCTTGTCGCAGGGCGGGCGGCGGCGACGCGTTACCAGCTCTTCGCGGGCGCGACCGCCTTTACGATCCTGCTGGCGCTCGTCGCAGCGAGCCACAGCATCTTCTTGACAATAGCGCTACTCGCCGGCGTTGGCGCTGCGGGCACCGTCTTCGCCACAACCGCGAACACCTCTCTCCAGATCGCCAGCCCGGATTACATGCGTGGCCGTGTCGTCTCCCTGTACATGCTGCTCTTCGCCGGATCTACGCCAATCGGCGGCCTGCTGATGGGCACGATCGCCGCCCTCGTCAACACGCAGGCTGCAATCGTGGTCTTCGCTGCGCTCTGTGCGCTTGGCACTGCAGCCGGCGGGCTGTACTACGTACGCAACCGCTCAGCGATCCAACTTTCTGCCGACGCCAACAAGCAGCACGCACCCGCGTCTGCTTAGCCCCGCGCCTAGACGGCCGCGCGCTTCGTCTTCGTAAGCTTCTGCCCGAACGGACACCCGTCGAGCAGCGGGCACTCCAGGCACATTGGCCGTTGCGCTTTGCACAGCCGCCGCCCGTGCTTGATCAGCAGGATGTGGAACGGGAACACCATCTCCGGCGGCAGCATCTCCTCGAGAATCAATGTTGCTTGCTCCGCCGTCGTCGTGTCCGGCACGAGGCCGAGCCGCAGACCGACGCGGTGTACATGCGTATCGACCGGCAGCGCGGGCCGCCCGAACGAAAACATGAGCACGCACGCCGCCGTCTTCGGCCCAACGCCCTTCAACTCGCGCAGCCAGCTCTTCGCGTCGTCCAGCGGCATCTCGTTCAGAAACTCCAACTCGAACGAGCCGCGCGCCTCCCACACCGCCTCCAGCGACGCCTTGATTCGCGGCGACTTCTGCTTCGCCAGACCACCAACCGCAATCTCTGCCTCGATCTTTTCGACCGGCGCTTCCATCAGCTGACGCCAATCCGGGAAACGCGTGACCAGCCGCATAAACGCGCGCCCGGAGTTGGTGTCAGTCGTGTTCTGCGAGAGAATCGTCAGCACCAACTCGGCCATCGGGTCGTGATGCGGACGCCACACCGGCTCGCCGTAAAGCGCAGCCAATCGCCGTGCGATCTCATCCGGCGCTAGTTGAGCCTTGGAGCGGGGGCGTTTCTTCTTCGGTCTAGCTTTAGCCACGGAGCCAGATTGTCACATGCAGAGAGCAAGTCGCAAAACACTCCGCGTAATATCCGCGTAAATCCGCGGCTAGTTCCCCGCAGTCGCGCCGTTGAAGTACGCCCACACCGCCGACGACACTGCAGCAATCGGGTCCCACCCGCCCGATCCGTCCGTCATCACGACGATCACGTACGGGCCGTTCGGCCCCCAGACGATCGCCGCGTCGTGCGTGGCCGCACCCAGCGTGCCGCTCTTGTGTGCGTATTGCGTACCGTCCGGCAATCCCGCGGCGATGCCGGACCGGTACCACTCCTGCGACATCAGCGACAACATCTCTGCTCGCGACTCGCTCGAAACCTCCTGCCCCGAGTCGATTGCGACGAGCAGCGCCGCGAGGTCAGCGGCGGTTGTCGGCAGGTCGTGGCTGTTCACGGACATCGTCGTCGCGCCGATGTTGCGCAGCGCCGCGTCGACCGCGTTGCCGCCGACAACGTCCTCCAGCATGACCGCGAGCGGGGTGTCGCTGACGACGATCATTCCCTTTATCGCGTCGCCCACGGTGATCGTGTCGTTCGGGCGGATGCCCAAGTAGTCCAGCGTCCCCAGGTCGTCTTCCGCGTACTCCGGCTTCAAGGTCACGATCGATTCGAAGTCCAGCGTTCCAGCGTCGCGCTGCTGGTACGCCGTCAACAGAATCGCGGCCTTGAACGTGCTTGCCGCATACCACGTCCGCGATGCGTTGATGGAAGCGCTGATCCCGTTCTTCAGATCGCGGACGACAACCGACGACTCGCCGTGGAAGTCGGCCAGCGCAGCCGTGATCGCTGCATCCAGGCCGGCGTCCGTGTGCTGCGCGGCGATCGGCTCAAACGGCGGCAGCGCCACATCCGCCGCGAGCCAGTCCAGCGACACCAGCTTCGGTTCCGGTGATGGCGTTGGCTCCGGCGTCGGCTCTGGCGTGGGGGTGGAACTTGCGGTGCGGATCGGCGCGCTGGCAGCGACGGACCGCGCAGGCGACGCTGTCGGCTCAACGACCAGCACTTGCTGGGTGGGCTCCGACGTATCATCGCCGCCGCTACAGCCGACACCAAGCGCTGCGATTAGGGCCGCCACCACCATAACGGCGGCAATTCCCGTCGGGCGTTTAGTTATGTTGCGCACGGCACTGACAACGAACGAACTGCCAAATCGACTCGCGACCACGCTAACTTCCCCCGAACTACAGCTCTGCCCGCATCGGGACGAGCATCTTGCGGAACTCCTCGTGCTCCGAAACGGCCTTGTACTGCCACCCCTCGCGCGCGTCCGCCTCGAAGTCGTCCAGGGAGCACTCCGCAAACCCGAAACGGGGGAACCAGGCCTGCGCCGTCATCGTGAACAGATAGCAGCGCTTAGCCCCCTTCTCTCGCGCATAATCCAGTGATCGGTTGATCAGCCGGATGCCTTCGCCCGTTCCGCGTAGCCACGCCGCTACCATTACGGAGCGCAGCATCGCCGTCTCGCCGTAGATCTCGACGCCTGCGCAGGCGACCAGCTTCTCGCCGTCGTCCAGCACCCAGAACCCGTCGATCCAGTGGTCGACCTCGATTGCTGGCATGCCTTCGGACGTGATCAGGTTCGATATCTCCGCCACTTCATCGAAACGTCCGGTGCGCAGCGTCAGGGCCACTAGCCCATCGCGCGCAGGATCTTGATGCGCTCTGCCACCGGCGGGTGCGTGTCGAACAGCCCATTCAGCCAGCTGTCGTGCTCCCGCAGCGGGTTCTCGATGTAGAGCGGCGCCGTCGCCTTGTTAGCGTGCTGCAAGGGCTCCGGATCCGCGGATATCTTCTCAAGCGCGTCCGCCAGCGCCTCCGGGTCGCGTGAGAGCAAGGCCCCGCACGAGTCAGCGAGATACTCCCGCTGCCGCGAAAGCGCCAACTGCATGATCGTCGCGATGATTGGTGAGATGACGACAAACACGATCGCGATCACGAGGATGATCTGCCCAGCGCTGCCGCCCTTGTCGCGATTAGAGTTACGCGAGCCAGCGCCAAAGTAGGTGAAGCGCAGCAATACGTCCGCGATCAGCGCCGTCATACCCACGAGCACGGCGACGGTCGTCATCATCCGCGTGTCGTAGTTGCCGACGTGCGACAACTCGTGCGCCATCACAGCCTGGATCTCGTTCTTTTCGAGCTTATCTAGCAACCCGCGCGTCGCCGCGACGTGCGCCTGCTTCGGGTTACGCCCGGTGGCGAAAGCGTTAGGCGCCGGGTCTTCGACGACCCACACGTGCGGCATCGGCAAACCAGACCCGATAGCCAGGTTCTCCACCGCGCGGTAGAGTATCGGCTCTTCCTCTACCGTTACTTCGTGGCCGCCGGCGATCGCCAGCACTGCCGCCGTCGCCGAGTAGTAGCCAATCACGCCGACGCCCGTCGCGATCAGCGCCGACGCGATTGCAATCTGGATCGTCGTCTTCGCTGTGACGGTGCCGTCAGGGCTGGCGAAGTAACCGATGATCGTCCCAATCGCGGTGAAGAACAGCGCGACGAAGACGATGAAGCCGATGATCAGCAGAAACGTCGACCGCTTGTTTGTCCCGATGCGGTCGTAGATCAGGACCCGCTCGTGCGGGACCTCTGCCATCGTCATGTGATTACGGTGCTAGCTCGATGCGCCCGGTGTCCCGCCCGATGTGTCAGCCGGCGGGGCTGGTGGTGTCGCAGGCGCACCGCCAGTTCCAAAGCTGACGCCGGGCGCACCGCCCGTTCCAAAGTCGACCTTCGGAACTGCGCGATCCGCCTCTGCCGCCTGGAAGAACTGCTCCGGCTGGAAGCCGAACATCCCGGCGATGATGCTCGTTGGCACGGTACCGATGCGGTTGTTGTAGTCCAGCACGTTTGTGTTGTAGAACTGCCGCGAGAAGGCGATCTTCTCTTCGATGTCAGCAAGATCAGCCTGCAACTGGCGGAAGTTCGGCGCTGCTTGCAACTGCGGGTAAGCCTCGGCCACCGCGAACAGCGAGCGCAGGGTGTTGGTCAGCATGTTGTTCGCCTCTGCCGCCTGGGCGGGCGTCCCGGCTTGCTGCAGCTGCGACCTGGCACGGGTGACGGCTTCGAACGTGCCGCGCTCGTGCTCGGCGTAGCCCTTCACCGTCTCGACCAGGTTAGGCACGAGGTCGATTCTGCGCTTCAGTTGGACGTCGATCCCGGAGTACGCCTCGCGGACGCGGTTACGGCCGCGGACGAGCCCGTTGTACATCCCGACGAAGATGAATCCGACGATCAGGATGAGAACGATGACTACGATTGCGATGATTATTCCCAATTCAGACCTCCTGGTCCGCACGTGGCGGGCCGATACAAATGACCGTTAGGCCGCCTGAAATTGTAGCACCCGGCTGGTTAAAAGACGGAGCTTTGATTGATTACCGGCGGCAGATACGGGATTTGATTGATTATTGAAAAGTATCCGGGAACTGGTGGGTTGGTAGATACGGTGCGAGGCGATCCGTCTGATTGTGCTGGTAGCGCGGGCTCCGAGGAAGCGTATGGGCTGGCGCTGGCGGTTGCATGAACATCTGAAGCCAGAATAAGGCATGGTTCCGGGCGGCAGGAGCGAAAGCGTGTCAGTGGTGACCGAAGATTGGGGTTGACCAGCGGCCGCTGAGCGGCGAGGCTGCGTTTCATGCGAATGAAGGTCGCCGATTTCATGCAACGCCTGCACGACTCCACGCTGGAGCTGCTCCCGGCCAAGCTGCGCAAGTCCTGTACGGCCCGGGTGCGTTTCGTCTGGTTCCAGGTGCACTTCCACACGCCCAAGGTCCACTACGAAGTCTGGCTCACCCGCAAGACGGACCGCATCGAGATCGGTCTGCACTTCGAGGGGCCACAGGAGTTCTCTTACGCCTGGGCCGCTGCTTTCGCCGAACACATGGCGGAGGTGCAAGCAGAGTGCGGCCCAACACTGGAGCTCGAAGAGTGGACGCAGTCCTGGGCCCGCATCCACGAAACGATCCCCTACGACCCACCAACCGAAGCCCTCGCCGACGAGATCGCGTCACGACTAGCGAAGCTGATCACCGTCTGCCAGCCAATCATCGAAGCGGAGCGCGCCGGCATCCCGGAGCCAATCGAAGCGCCAAAGTCGGCGAGCAAGCCACGCCGCTGGCATCGCGCGGCGAAACGTTAGCGGAAGAGGTCGTTCTCTTTCGGCCGGACCATGCCGTGCGCGGTGCCATCGCCCTTCGGGTAAGGGTAACCGCGCACGATGGCGACCGGCACAGCGTCGAGCTTGTTCTGCACTAGCTCAGCGGCGCCCGCCAGCTCATCCGCGACTGCAAGCGTGCTGACCCGCAGCTCGTAGCCGAAAGCGTCCGTCTGCCCAACGTAGTCCGCGAACGGCCACATCCCCGCTACGCCAACCGCGACGTTCGTGTGCCCTTCGCGCCAGGCCCGCCCGAACGTGTCAGAGATGATCACCGCCACATCGATGCCCGTCGCCCGGCCGATCGCTGCCCGCAACGCCCGCGCGGAGCGATCGGGGTCGACGGGCAGCAGACAAACGGCGCCCTCAGGCCCAACGTTGGACGCATCGATGCCAGCGTTAGCGCAAACGAAGCCGTGCCGCGTCTCGGTGATCAGGATCGGGCCGCGCTGCCGGACGATGCCGTTGCTCTCGCGCAGGATCAGCTCCACCAGCCGCGGGTCCTTCTCCGTCTCGATGGCGAGACGCAACGCCTCAGCAGACGGCGTCACGCTGTCCAGCCGCACGACGCGACCTTCCGACTTGGAGACAACCTTCTGCGTGATGACCAAGACGTCGCCCGTCCGAATGCCCGGCTCCTCGCCTGCGGCGTCGACGATCATCTTCGCGACGTCATCGCCCTCGGCGACTTCCGGCACTCCGCGCAGAGGGATGATCTGTATCGAGTCCGTCATCTAAGGGGAGTCTCGGCGAACTAGACGCCGGTGATATGAATCCCGGAGTGCGCCTTGTACTGCTTGTTGATCGTAATCAGCACCGCCGTCACCGACTCCAGTATCCGCGAGTTGTACAACGGGCCGGCGTCCAGCGCCCGCATGTACTCGATCTCTTCAGCCAGGCCCATGACGTTCTTCTTGGCCTGCTTGTCGTCGCCACAGATCAGCACATCGCCCTGCATCGGCCGGTCGACTTTCTGAAGCGACTTGCCGTCCACGTGGTGGAAGCCGCTGATGACCTTCGCGTCGGGCAGTATCAGCTGCGCTTCTTCCGCCGCCGATCCGGCCTCTGGTGGCGCCGGCCGTGGGCCGTCCGCATCGAAGACCATCGGCACGACACAATCGACGACAACCTTGTTGCCAATGTGCTCCGCCAACTCGGTCAGGATATCCTTGTGCCCGTCCGCCGGCACCGTCACGAAGACGAAGTCGGCTTTCGCCGCGCCTTCCCAGTTGAAGCCGCCGTAAATCTCGCCCTCGGGGAGCGCCGCCTGGATCTCCGCGACTGCTGCGGCCGCCTTTTCCTCCGTCCGCGAGCCGATAAATACGATGTTGCCAGACTTCACAAACCTCATGGCGAGACCGATGCCCTCAGGCCCGGTGCCGCCGATAAATGCTATACGTGCCATCTACTACTTCCTCTAGTCTCCGCTTGAGAGAACGAGGGCAAGTATATCGCCCCACGCGCCCACGCGCTTGCGAATGCGACTCGCCGCCCCTTACACTGGCTGCACGGCTCGCCGGAAAGATGGCGCGGGGTGCGTCTCCGGCACGCGAGTCCTTGGCCATCCGCCTCGGCGGAAAGCACCCCCTCGATCCATACGCACCACGGATACGAGGGCATGGCCGAAACACATCACGTCTCTCTAAATAACCTCGCGCACGTCTTCACGGACGGCCGCACGCCGCTGCCCGCGCTGGACGACGTGTCGCTACAGGTGCCGCGCGGCCAGTTCCTCTCGATCATCGGCCCCACTGGCTCCGGCAAGTCGACGCTGCTCCGCGTCGCCGGCGGACTCCTCCGCCCGACGGACGGCTCAGCCTTAATCGACGGTGAAGCGCCGGCAGAAGCCCAGCGCCGCCACGATATCGGCTTCGTGTTCCAGGACCCGGCGCTCCTGCCCTGGCGCAGCGTGCTTGCCAACATCCGACTCCCGCTCGAGATCGACGGCGCGCGGCGCAAACGCTCCGTCCCCGATCCAGAGCAGCTGATCGACCTGGTCGGCCTGTCTGGTTTCCGGGATTACTACCCGCACCAGCTGTCGGGCGGCATGCAGCAGCGCGTCGCCATCGCACGCGCGCTCGCCTTCGATCCAAGCCTACTGCTGATGGACGAGCCGTTCGGCGCGCTGGACGAGATCACCCGCTCCGACATGCGCTACGAGCTGCTGCGACTCTGGTCCCGCGTCGAGTCCGCCGGCCGCAAGACCGTGCTGTTCGTCACGCACTCCATCGCCGAGGCGCTCGTGCTCTCCGACCGCGTCATCGTTCTCTCCAAGCGGCCGGGCCGCGTCGTTGCTGACCTTGACGTCGAGCTGGCCCGTCCGCGCACACAAGAGATCGAACGCAGCCCCGCCTTCCTCGACTACTCTGACTACCTACGCGGCCTGCTGCGAGAGCCCGTAGCGTGAACCGCACCTTGCACACGCTCGCCGCCCAGCTCCTCCCGCCGATCGTTGCCTTCGCGCTGCTGATAGCGCTCTGGTGGGCCTACGTCGAGTGGAAGGGCGTCTCGATCTTCGTCGCGCCAACGCCGGGCCGCGTCGCCTCCCGCTTCTTCGACGACCCGGGGTACTTTCTGCGCAACGGCGGGTGGACGCTCTGGGAAGCAACCCTCGGGCTGTTCTTCGGTTCCGCAATCGCGATCGCGCTGGCCGTGGCGATGGCGCACTCGCGCGTGCTTGAGCGCGCGATCTTCCCGCTGGCCATCGCCGCCAAGGTCATGCCGCTGGTGGCGATCGCACCCGTCCTCGTCATCATCTTCGGCTTCGGACAGACGCCGAAGATCATCGTTGCAGCGCTGCTCTCCTTCTTCCCGATGCTAGTCGCCGCGATGACCGGCTTCCGCGACGTCGATCCGCGCGCCCTCGAGTTCTTTCGCTCGATTCACGCCTCTGCCTGGAGTGTGTTCTGGAAGCTCCGCGTGCCTAGCTCGCTGCCACACCTCTTCAACGGCGTCCGCATCTCGTACCCGCTCGCGCTGATCGGCGCCGTCGTCGCGGAGTGGTTTACGGGCACGCGCGGCCTCGGCTACATCGTCTACTCATCGTGGCTCGGCACGCGCACGCCGGAGCTGTTCGCCTCAATCGTGGTGCTCGTCGTCATCGGCGTCGCCATCAACGTCGTCCTCTCGCTGGTGGAGCACCGGGTGCTCTTCTGGCACGAATCCGTCAGGAGCACGGAGTAGCAAATTGGAAATAGGAAGTAGGAAATATCAATGACACATCGAAGGTTGATCTATCTCTTCGCGGCGCTCGCGCTGGTGCTTGTCGGCGCGATCATCGCGGCATGCGGTGACGACGACGACCAAACGCCCCCGTTAACCGGCGACATTACATCCACGGCGACCAACACGCCGGTCAAAGTCACGTTCATGGCCGGCTTCAAGCCACAGGCTAACCTGCCGTTCGTCGGGGCGTACGTTGCGAAGGCGAAGGGATTCTTTGCGGAGCAGGGCCTCGACGTCGATATCCAGCACGTGACCACGCCGGGGGACAACTTCCCGCTGCTCGCGGCCGGCAGCGTGCAGTTCTCCACCGCAGACGCCGCCGAGCTGCTCAGCCATCGTGTCAGCGATCCGCCATTGCCGCTCGTATCGGTTGCGCTGATCGGCCAGACCGGCCAGCAAGGGTTTGCGGTGCTGCAAAACTCCGGCGTCAACACGCCCGAGGACTGGGCTGGCAAGACGGTCGGCTACAAGGGCGACACCGTCCCGCCCGACTACCTGGCGATCCTCGCGGCGCACC
>JBDTOK010000026.1:0-19108 GCA_039933275.1 Chloroflexota bacterium
GATCGCCGAGCCGTGGGATGTCGGCGAGGGCGGCTACCAGGTCGGCAACTTCCCGCCGTTGTGGACCGAGTGGAACGGAAAGTACCGCGACACCGTACGAGACTTCTGGCGCGGTGAGCCCTCCGCGCTGCCGGAGTTCGCCTCACGCCTCACCGGCTCCGCCGACCTCTACCAGGAGGACGGCCGGCGACCGATCGCGTCCATCAACTTCGTGACGGCGCACGACGGCTTCACGCTCAACGACCTCGTCTCGTACAACGAGAAGCACAACGAAGCGAACGGCGAAGACAATAACGACGGCGCGAACGACAACATCTCGCAAAACGGCGGCATCGAAGGACCAACGGACGATCCCGAAGTGAATGCCTTCCGTGAGCGGGAGAAGCGCAACTTCCTCGCGACGCTACTCCTGTCGCAGGGCGTACCGATGATCTGCGGCGGCGACGAGATCGCGCGCACGCAGAACGGCAACAACAACGCCTACTGTCAGGACAACGAACTGACGTGGTACCACTGGGACCTCGGCGAGCGCGAGAGGTCGCTACTCGAGTTCACGAAGCACGTCGTCGAGTTGCGGATGCAGCACCCGGTGCTACGTCGCCAGAAGTTCTTCCAGGGGCGCAAGATCCGCGGCGCTGAGGTGAAGGACATCACCTGGTTCACGCCCGACGCCACGGAGATGACCGACGAGCAGTGGGACACCGACTGGGCGCACGCGCTCCAGGTCCGCTACGGCGGCGACGCGCTCGATGAGTTTGATGAAGACGGCGAGCGGGTGAAGGACGACACGATGCTGCTGATGCTGAACGCGGCGGAGGAAGAAGTGACGTTCACGATCCCAGAACAGCCGATCGGCGGCAGCTGGGACATCCAGGTCGACACTGGCGACCCGGAGAACAAGGAAGTCGAACGCCTGCACGCCGGCGACACGATCACTCTGATCGGCCGCTCCATCGCCCTCGCCCACTTCGACCTGGACGACTGAGCGCCGAGAGCGTCGGCTACAATGCCGTCGCAATGACGAACGCCGCGGTCACAGTCCGAGACGCCACGCCCGCCGACAACGACGCGATCATCGCGCTGGAGCTGGAGAGTGAGCTCGTCCTCGGCGACCACGCCGACGCCTTCGACCGCTCGCCCGACGCGTTCGCTTGCTGCCGCATCCAGGACGACTGCCGGATGATCGTCGTCGAACTGGACGGGCGCATCGTCGGGCTGCTGGCCGGCGTGATGTTTGCGCCGGTGCTCGGCCGCAAGAAGCGGTCACTGGTCTACATCCACCGGTCTCGGGTGCACCCAGGCTACAGGCACCGCGGGATCATGATGGCGCTGTCGACGGAGCTGTTCCGCTGGTGCGCGCAAAACGGCGGTGAGGGTCCGTGCTACGCGATCGCGCCGGACAACGTGACGTCGTTAGAGTTCGTCGAACGCGGCGGTGGCCGCTGGCCCATCGACGTGTCGCTGGTCGACATCGACGTACGCGATGCGTCGCCAGTGGAGACACAACCGCTCGCGGAGGAATACTGGCCCGCCGCTATCGAGCTGATCAACACCACGCACGCCAGCGAAGACTTCTTCGAGCCACTGACAGTGGAGGAGCTGCGCGAGCGGCTGACCCGCGATACGATTTATGTCGCGCAGCACTTTCGCGGCGTATTCGACGGCGATCGACTAGTGGCGGTAGGCGGGCTCGTGGACAAAGGCCATTACAGCGAACGCGTCCGCACAGACCGCACCACCGGCGCTGAGACGCGCGGCCGTAGCGCAGCACTGGTCGACTGGGGCTACCTCCCCCGTCACGAAGCAGCCTTCAAGCGTGTGATCGCGTCCCTGGCGGCGGAGGCGCGGGCACGGGGGCGCACATCACTCACGCTGTGTGAGCCGCGCGCTGGCGCGATCACACCGGCGCTGCCGCACCACCGCTCGCAGATCGCGCTGTTCACGCCATCGATTGCCCGGCCCGCCAGCGTCGACGGGCTCTTCTTCGATCTGCTGAAGCTCTAGCGCAGAGTAGAATTGGCCCGGTGGATTGCTCCGTAATCGCAACATTTCCTGACGCCCGGCGGGCGGCCATCGTCCGCCAGCAGATCTCGCATTATGTCGCGCTGTCTGACATCAAGTCACCCGCGCTGGACATGGCCAAGGAGACGGCCGGCGAGGCGCGGTACATGGGACGCATCGTCATCTGGATCGTGCTGGCCAGCGCTGTCGGCACTGGGTTAGGAGCTGCGCTGGGTGCGCTCTTTGCCTACACGTTCGGGCCGCACGGGACGTCCGGGTACGTCATCCAGATCGTCAGCTGGGCGATCTTTATGCACCTGCTGATCGGGATGTGGGCCGGCTACGCCTTCCTCGCCGACCGCTCCGGCCGCGAGCTCCGCGACTCCGGGCCTGTCACGCTTACCGTGCGCTGCGCTAAGATCGACGCTGCCGCCCTGAGCGAGCGTCTGCTGAAGCTCGGCGCCACGGAGGTGGAGATACGTGACGGCGCGGCGAAAGCTGCGGCGGGATAAAGGAGACACATGGCGAACCAGTTCGACATCGGCGACATGAAGGTAACCGTGATCAGCGACGGCTCGGGCCACGCCCCGGGCACGCTGTACTTCCAGGGGACGACTGATGAGATGTGGGAGCCGCACAAGCGCTGGCTAGACCACCAGGGGCACGTGCAGTTTCCCTTCAGCTGCTTCGTCGTGGAGACGGGCGACCAGAAAGTGCTGATCGACACAGGGCTGGGGCCGGTGAACATGTTCGGCTTTACTGGCGGCGAACTCCTCGGTGAGCTTTCGAAGGCCGGATTCAAGGCAGACGACATCGACACCGTCTTCGTGACGCACCTGCACATCGACCACGCGGGCAATGTCGCGCTCCCGGACGGCGATACACACAAGGCAACGTTCCCGAAGGCGACGTACCGCTGGTCCGCGACCGAAGACAACTTCTGGCGCACCGCGGACGACGCACGAGCGCGCATGGCCGGCGCCGCCGACATGCTACCGAAGATGTTCGCGGCGATCGAAGGCAAGTACAAAGAAGCGAACGACGGAGACGTGATCGCGCCCGGCGTCAACGTCATCGCTACGCCGGGTCACACGCCTGGCCACGCCGGCATCATCCTGTCGTCCGGCGGCGAGCGTGCGTTCATCCTCGGCGACGCGATCTCGTGTCCAGCGCAGATCTCCGAGCCGGAATGGTCCGGGATGGGTGATATGGACAAGGACCTCGCTCGTCGCACGCAGGAGGCCGTCGTCCGCGAGGCTGAAGATACTGGCGCGTTGCTCACCGCCGCGCACTTCCCGGGGCTCACCTTCGGGCGGGTGCTGAAGGGTGAGGGGCGGCGCTACTGGGAGCCGGGAACTTAATCGCGAAATCGTACGTTCTAGTTGACAAGAATCGATTACGGATGGCATACGAATTGCTTCACGTGCCGTATTTAGATTGACACTAACTGACCACGCTCAAGTACAATTACCCAAACTAAACAAGTGCGCCGAGTCTCCGCCGGGGCGGTGGGGAACGGGGGACCCAACGGTGGGGTGAATCCGCCTTAGGCGGAGGGGCTACTTTCCGGCCCCAACCCGACAGCTAACCTCGTAGGCGCTAGGGAAGGTCGGACTCCCGCTGCTCGGGCACGGCCTTTGGGACCAGCCCGACCGGCGGCGCGATCTAAGGAGGGACCAGATCGAGCCTCAGCCGGCCATTCCGTTAGCCCCGGACGAACTGACTTACATGGACAGCGAATCTGTATACGCAGAAGCGACGTCCAACATTGCCATAGCGTCACGGCCTACTGTCCGCGAGCTCACGCTCGACCAGCCGCTGCATATGCCGGACATTCCGGCCATATTCACGCGGCAGCGCGCGCTACTGGTCCGTCTGCTCGAATGCCTTCCGCTTGCCGCCGCGCTGATCATCATCAGCTCGCTTGTCTGGGGGCCGATCTTCACACCCGTGCCGTTCATGGTGGCGATCCTGTCGTTCCACGTGTACTGGTTATGGCGCGGCCTGATCAACGGTGCCAGCGCTTTCCGCGGCTACATCCTTCTCAAGCGATACAAGAACACCGACTGGCAAGCGAAGTTCCACGACGCGCGAGTCGCCGGCAAGGCGCCGTTCGCCTGGAACGAGATCCGCCACATCGTCATCATCCCCAACTACACCGAAGGCATCGAGAAGCTGCGCGCGGGGCTGGACTCGCTGGCGGCGTCATCGCTGGCGCAGCAGATCGTTGCCGTGCTGGCGATGGAAGACCGTGAAGGCGCGCCGGCGCGACAGAAGGCGGCCACGCTGATCGAGGAGTACTCCCCGAAGGTTGGGCGAATCTTCGCGACGTTCCACCCGTACGGCCTGCCCGGCGAGGTCGTCGGCAAGTCATCGAACGAGAACTGGGCCGCCCGCCGCGCGACGGAGCGCCTCATCGACATCGAAGGCGGCGACATCTCGAAGTACACGATCACCTCCTGTGACGTCGACACCGTCTTCCGCGGCGACTACTTCCCCGTCCTCGCCTACAAGTTCGCGACGAACCCCAACCGCTACCGCCGCTTCTGGCAGGGCCCGATCTTCTATTACAACAACATCTGGCACGTGCCGGCGCCCGCTCGCCTGCAGCACGCGCTGTCCGGCATGACGCACCTCGGGCGGCTGTCGCGCACCGTCCTTCGCATGGTCTTCCCGCAATCGACGTACAGCCTGAGCCTGAAGATGGCTCACGACGTCGGCTTCTGGGACCCGGACATCGTGCCCGAAGACTGGCACATGTTCTTGAAGTGCTACTACGCGCTCGGCGGGAACGTCGACACGGAGACGATCTACTCGCCGATCTACATGGACGGCATCCGCTCCAAGACGTACTTCCGCACGTTCGCCAACTACTACGACCAGAACCGCCGCCATGCCTGGGGCTGCTCCGACATTCCGTACGCGACGCTGCAATTCATCGATCACCCGGAGATCCCGTTCTTCAAGCGCTTCCGCCGACTCTGGGCGTTGGTGGAGTCGCACATCCTCTGGTCTACGCAATGGTGGCTGATCACCGCTGGCCGCACGATCCCGATCGCGCTGGTCGCCCTTGGCCTGGCTGAGCTACCGGGTTGGTACTCCTTCATCGACAAGTGGTTGCTGGTCCCGACCGGCGGCACGCTATTGCTGATGATCATCCTCGACTCAATGTCGCGGCCTCCCCGCCCGAAGAAGGAATGGCCGTTCTGGCTCTTCCCGGTGCAGTTCGCGCAGTGGTTCCTGATGGCGTTCATCACCTTCTGGACGTCCGCGATGCCCGGCCTCGATGCACAGGCGCGCCTCGCCATTGGCAAGCGCCTGGAGTACCGCGTCACCGAGAAAGCCTAGCCCTTGCCGCAGGTCGAGCTCACGCGCTGGCCGCATTCGACGCAACCCGCCCGCTCACGACTGGACGCAGTCGTCCGCCGCGAAGGCCTCTCGCCCAGCTGGTGGTCCAACCGCCCCGGCGACGTCTACGGCGCGCACTCGCACTCCTACAACAAGGTGATCTACTGCTTCGACGGCAGCATCACCTTCCGCATCGAACCCGCCGGCGCGGAGTTCGAGCTGCACGGCGGCGACCGGCTGGACATCCCGCGCGGGACGTCCCACTCGGCGGTGGTGGGCAATCACGGCGTAACGTGCGTGGAAGCGCAGGCGGAGTAATCCGAAGGGCCCCGCCCTCCGTACCACCAGCAATGCTGCTTTCGATATTCACGGACCTCGGCCGCTCCGAGGAGTTCTTCAGCGAGGTGGTATACCCCGTCTGGCCGCTCTGGCTGGCCGGCGCGATCGCCGTGCTCGCAGCGATCACGTGGTTAGCGTACCGGCGCGGCTGGGTGCGCACGGCAGCCTCCCACCCCCTGCTGACGGGCGCCACGGCGGCGGTGATCATTGGCGTAGCGGCGTACCCGGCGTACTACACCGTCTCGCCGCTCTTCGAGCGCAGCACCGTTTGCGAAGCCAGCCCGATCGCAGGAGCAGGCGTTGGATCCGAAGACTGCGCCGGAATCGCGCTCGCAGCTACGATGCCGCCGAGCGCTGCGCCTACCCTGGCGCCAGCGATTGAGACGGACGCGCCGACTGCAGTGGCTACAGCCGCGCCGGCAACAACAGTCGCCCCAACTGAAGCGCCTTTCGCCGCGCACACGGTACGCAATGGCACGTGGCAGAGCGCGGACGACTTTCACTACACGATCGGTGACGCGCTACTGATCGAGAGCGCGCCGGATACGTACACGCTGCGCTTCGAGAACTTCTCGGTCCGCAACGGCCCAGACGTCTACGTGCTGCTATCGACAACGAACGACTACGCGGGCGAGACGCTCAACCTGGGCAGCCTCAAGGGCACAGACGGCGCGTTCAACTACGACGTGCCGGCGGGCACCGACGTAGCCCGCTACAAGAGCGCGATCATCTGGTGCAAGCAGTTCGATGTGCTATTTGGCCACGCCGAGCTCACCTAGATCGCTCAGGGTTGAACTTTTTCTTCACTCTCGTTGCGAACCTATAGCACACGGGTCGCGTTAAACTAGAGACGTTCCATGCAACAGCACGCTATCTCCGCTTACCCCCGAATTCTGCTAGTCGCCGTTATGTCGCTTGCGGCGATCGCCTTCGTTGCGGTCACCTACTCGGCCTTCGCAGACGACAGCACCCCGCAGGCGACACCCACTGTGTGGGGCGACGTCACCTGCGACAACCGAGTCGGCCTTAGTGATGTTTCTGACCTCCTCCTGCGCTCCGCAGGCCTCCAGCAGTTCCACGGCTGCGCCAGCCAGCAGCCGCGATTGACGGTGCGCCTCGGCTCGCCCACCGGAGCAAAGCCAGGCGACGTTGTTACGGTGACCATCGATGCGGATGCCGCCGCCTTTGGTACCGGGCTCGGCAGCTCGAGGTTCGACATGGCCTTCGATCCGCTCGTCCTCACGCCGGTAAGTTGCACAGGCTACGCTGGCGGCTGCAACGCCACCTTCTCGCCGGGAGTTGCGCGCTGGGCCTTCGTCAGCTTCGATAGCAAGGGCGTGATCGGAACGATCCACCTCGGCACGATCGACTTCCTCGTCGGCGGCCTGCTGGGCAGCACGACGGACGTGTCGATGCAGAACTCGGTCTTCACCGACCAGCACGGCAACCACCTCACCGCTACCGCGGCGGACCTAAGCCTGGCGCTTTCGCTGACCGATACCACGCCCGCGCCGACGCCCGCGCCCACTGCCATGCCGACGAACGATGAGATCTGGACGTACGCTGACCTCAACTGCGACGGCGCAATCAACGCCGGCGACGTGCTCGCTGTGCTGGAGTACCTCGCCGTCGATCACGGGACCTCCGCGCCGCAGGGTGACTGCCCCGCCATCGGCTCGTAGCACTCGTAAAGCGGGCGACCCGGCCCGGCGCCGTCAACCGCCTCTCAGATCAAACTTCTCTAATTGGCTGTGCAGATCGTCCGCCGAGGCGGACGACCGACTCGCTAACCTTACGCTCCAGTTGCCCCTGCGGGCCGCTTGAAGATGAAGTAGCCAGTCTCCATACGCAGCAACGGTTGCACTCCGGCAAACTCCCAGCCTTCTTGGCCGAGAGCGTCCATGTAGCGCTTCGCGAACGAAGTACGGTGCTCACCGGGCTGTCGAATGAACTCGACGCCCTCCGAGGATATGCGTCCCCGGAAGTCTATATATGCGACCTTGTGTTCCCAATTCGCCATGTACGCCTCCATATCGGCGGTGAACCGGCGCCGGGCCAAGGCCGCCCGCTGTATTTAGTGTATGCCTGATTCGCCGGACGCGTCCGGATTCCACCTCCCCGCTTGAGGTTGGCCAAGCTCTGCTCCATCACTGGCGCGAAGCTCTCCAGCCACTGCATCACCTGCAACACCTCGATTATCAAAAATTGGCCGCGCAAGATATTGCATCCGTAGTGCAAGAAGCGTATGGTGCGGCCCATGAACACCGCGATTACTCCCTCCGACGGCCGTACCGCGCGCGGTGAACGCACCCGGGACGCCGTCGTGGAGGCCATGCTCTCCCTCATCGACGAGGGCGTCCTGAGTCCCAGGGCGCGCCAGGTGTCGGAGCGAGCCGGCGTCTCGCTGCGGTCGGTGTTCCAGCACTTCGCTGACCTTGAGTCGCTCTTCTTTGCCGCCTCAGAGCGCCAGGTGGAGCGCATGATGCCGCTCGCCGCTCACATCAAGAGCGACGCGCCCTACGCCGAGCGGCTCGCTGCCTTCGTCGAAGCGCGCTGCCAATTGCTGGAGGCGCTGACGCCCGTGCGACGCGCGGCGCTGCTACAAGAGCCGTTCTCCACGGAGATCGCCGGACGCCTGCGCTGGGCGCGCGAGATGAACCGCGAAGAGAGCGAGAGAGTGTTCGCCGCAGAGCTGGCGGCGCTGCCGGCGACGGACCGCCGAGACGTCGCAATCGCCCTCCACGCAGCAACCGAGTGGACGACGTGGGAGACGCTACGCGCACACGACGGACTGACCGAAGGGGCCGCACGAAGAGTGATGACACGAACGATCGAAGCCTTGCTAAAGAAGGAGCTGCCACGATGAAAGCACTGCGCACGCCCGACGAGCGTTTCAAGAACCTGCCCGGATACAACTTCGAGCCGCACTACGTCGAAGTACCGGACGGTGACGGCGGAACCCTGCGCGTCCACTACATCGACGAGGGGCTGCG
This sequence comes from Chloroflexota bacterium, assembly GCA_039933275.1. Lineage (GTDB taxonomy): Bacteria > Chloroflexota > Dehalococcoidia > SM23-28-2 > RBG-16-64-32 > DATKKM01. The sequence goes on from JBDTOK010000026.1 coordinate 8,682, forward strand.
CGACACGCCGCCGATTTTGCTGATGCACGGTGAGCCTTCGTGGGCCTACCTCTACCGCAAAATGATCCCGATTCTCGTCGCGGCGGGCCACCGGGCGATCGCGCCAGACCTGATCGGCTTCGGGCGCTCAGACAAGCCCGACAACCGCGAGAACTACACGTACCAGCGCCACGTCGACTGGATGACGTCGTTCATCAAGGCGATCGACCTGCAGCACGCTACGCTCGTCTGCCAGGACTGGGGCGGGCTGATCGGACTGCGCCTCGCAGCGGAGAACCCGGACCGCTTCGCACGCATCGTCGCCGCGAACACCTTCCTCCCGACCGGCGACCAGCCTGCGGGCGAGGCGTTCCTGCGCTGGCAACAGTACTCGCAAGAAGTGCCGGACTTCGACGCTGGGCGCATCGTCGGTCGCACGTGCAAGCCCGCACTCTCCGACGAGATCGTAGCCGCATACAACGCACCGTACCCCGACGACTCGTTCAAAGAAGGCGCGCGCCAGTTCCCAAAGCTCGTGCCCACTAAGCCGGACGACCCCTCGGCAGCGGCAAACCGCAAGGCGTGGGAAGTGCTGCGGACGTGGGACAAGCCGTTCCTCACCGCATTCGGCGACTCTGACCCGATTACGCGCGGGGGCGATCGGGCTTTCCAGGCGATGGTCCCCGGAACGAAGGGCCAACCACACACGACGATCGAAGGCGGGACGCACTTCATCCAGGAAGACCGCGGCGAAGAGCTCGCGAAGGTCATCGTCGAATGGCTGAAGGCGTAGCCAGACCGTGGCGCGTACTGCTGCTCGGCGGGACGACAGCGGTAGGCAAAAGCACGATCGCCCCGCAAGTCGCGAAGGCGCTGGGCTTCACGCTGATCTCCGCCGACTCGATCTGGCGGGCGATCACGTCGATCACCACCGCACAGACGCACCCGGTGCTCTTCCAGTGGCCGCGCCCGGAAGTCGTCCCCGACGATCCGTCGCACCTGCTGCAAGTGCACATCGAAGAGGCCGCAGCGATAACGCCGGCGCTCGATGCTTTCCTGACCTGGGAGATGAAAGAGGGCAACCGCTTTGTGATGCAGGGCGCGTGGCTGACACCGGAGTTCGCGGCGCGAAAGTGCGCCGCGTCGCCAAAGGTGCGCGCCGTCTTCATCGACGAACCGGAAGAGAACGCCATAATGTCCTCGATCCTCGAGCGCAGCAAGCGCACGGAACCGGACGCGCGACAGCAAATCGTGGGCAAGGTGGCCTGGCTGTACGGCAACTGGCTCTGCAAGCAAGCACAGCAACACGGCGTGCCGCAGGTAGGCCGCAACCCGAAGGAAACGTTGGCTGACCGCATCATCGCGGCGGCAGAAGGAGCAATGAAGTGAGTGCAATCAGACCGAACGCAGCGGCCTTCCAGCAGCTGTCCGCCTCGCGGGATGAGGGGCCGGTGGTGATGCTGAACCTGCTCAAGTTCAAGGAGAAGGCGGACAGCGGCGACATCAGCGGCCGCGAGTCCTACAACCGCTACGGCCGCAACGTCGAGAAGCTCGTAGAGGAGCTGGGCGGGCGCATCCTCTGGCACGGCCGCGCGGAGCAACTGCTGATCGGCGAAGAGGACTGGGACGCGGTGGTGCTGGTGGAGTACCCTTCGCGCAAGGCGTTCATCGATATGGCGATGAGCCCGAAGATGAGCAACATCCACGGCGACCGCGAGGCCGGACTCGACCGCACGGTACTGATCGCCTGCCGCGAGCTAAAGGGATCTGAAGCATGAGCGAGAACGCAAAGCGCCGACGTAACATCCTGCTGATCACAACCGACCAGATGCGCTACGACTCGTTGCAGTGCAACGGAGGAAAGATCGCGCGCACGCCGGTCGCCAACAAGCTCGCGGCGGAGGGCATCAACTACCGCCGCGCACACAACCAGAACGTCGTCTGCATGCCCGCCCGCTCCTCGATGATTACGGGGCAGTACGTCCGCACGCACGGAGTCTTCGCGAACGGCGTGCCGCTGCCGGAAGACGCGCCGAGCATCGCCGGCTACTTGCACGACAACGGCTACAACACCGCGCTCATCGGCAAGGCGCACTTCCAGCCGGCACTCGACCTGGGCGGCCGCTGGACTGAGAACACGATGGCTCGCCGCGACAACACCGGCCCCTACCGCGGCTTCGACTACATGGAGCTGGCGATGCACGGCCCGCAGCCGATGTGGCACTACGGCAAGTGGCTGCAGGAGAACCACCCGGCCTACGTCAGCGGCTTCTACCAGTTGTTCACGTCGAAAGGCATGAATGATGAAGGCGGCGGCGACACCGGCGCGCCCGAAGTGAAGTTCAACCCGCTCCCGCGCGAGTACTACCACACCGACTGGGTCGCTGAGCGCACGGACCGCTGGCTCGGCTCGTTGCAGAAGGAGGAGCCGTGGTTCCTCTGGATGTCGTTCCCGGACCCGCACCACCCGTGGGACCCGCCGGAGAGCGAGCTCGGGCGCGTGAACTGGCGAGACCTCGACCTGCCGGACGGCCACCCGGGGACAGTCGAAAAGTGTGAAGAGATCCTCGCGCAGAAGCCGGAGCACTGGCTTGCCTACTACCAGGGCAAGTTCCGCAACATCGAAGGCGGGCCGGTACGCTTCGTGCCGAAGCTGATGACGCACGACCAGGTCCGCGAGGTCAACGCGATGACGCACATCCAGAACGAGCTCATCGACGAGGCGTGCGGCCGCGTCCTCAAGCGCATCGAAGAGCTAGGCTGGGGCGACGACACGGACGTCTTCTTCACGACCGACCACGGCGAGCTGCAAGGCGACTACGGGCTCATGTTCAAAGGCCCGTACCACTGCGACTCGCTGATGCGCATCCCGTTCATCTGGCGCCCCGCGAAGTCCGCCGGCGTCACACCCGCCGAAGTCACCGACCCCGTTGGGCAAGTGGACCTCGCGCCAACGTTCTGCGAGATCGCGGACGTGCCGGTGCCGGAGTGGGCGCAGGGCAAGGCGCTCCCAAAGGCCGGCGGCAACGGAGCCTCGCACGACCTCATGATCACGGAGTGGGACAGCCAGTTCCCGACGTACGGCATGCACTTGCGCACGATCTACCGCGACGGTATGACCTGCACCGTCTACGAGCGCAGCAGCCGCGAGCCGAACGGCCTTACCGCGGACATGATCCCGCTGCCGGGCTTCCGGATGCCGAAGACCGACATCTTCTACGAAGGCACGGAAGGCGAGCTCTACGACAACAACAACGACCCGCACCAGTGGCAAAACCTCTGGAACGACCCGAAGTTCGCGTCACTACGGTCTGACTTGATCGACAACCTCTACGCCAACATGCCGGCCGAGCGTGTGCCGCTGCTGAAAGTGGAGTCGGCGGCTTAGGCCAACCGATGGCAGGCGAAGACGGCCCGATCGTCATCGACCACGCGGCGAACCCGCCACGGCGGATGCCCTACGGCGACGACATGCGCGCGATCATCGGCGAGGACGCTGTCGGCGGCGCGTTTTCGCTGCACCACCGCACCGCACCGCCGGGCGCAGCGTCATTCCCGCACTCGCACAAGAAGGCGATCGAGGCGTTCTACGTCATCGACGGCGAATTCGAGTTCGAGATCGGCGGGCGCAAGTTCACGGCCGGTGCCGGAATGTACGTGCAGGCGCCGAAAGGTGTGTCTCACGCCTGGAAGGTGCTCGGCGGGAAGACCGCGCACGCGTTAGTATTCTTCTCGCCGTCTGTTGCGCCGGCCTTCTTCGATGAGGTGGACGCTGAAGTGCGCACCGGCAATCCAGACCGCGACAAGCTCTACGCCATCAACGCAAAATACGGACTCGACTAGGAGACTCTTATGCCACTCGAACTGACGCTACTCGGCACCGGCAGCCCTGTACACGTGCCGCACCGCTACGGCCCCTCGCAGGTGATCAGCGCCGGCGACAAGCGGCTACTCATCGACACCGGCTGGTCATCGACGATCCGGCTCTTCCAGGCGAACTTCCCGCCGCAGACGATCGACGCCGTCTTCATCACGCACCTCCACTCCGACCACACAACGGACATGGCCGACTTCCTGGTGATGCGCTGGGTCGGCGGCACGACGTCTCCGATCCCGATCTACGGCCCCGTCGGCACGAAGCGCATGGTCACCGGCTTCCAGGAAGCGATGGCCGCCGACACCAAGTACCGTCTCGACCACCACGGCAGCAAGCTCTGGTCCGGCGGTCTCGCAGCAGACGTCACGGAGTTCGAAGCGGGCGATGACCCTGTCGAGATCGCGAAGTACGGCGACATCACCGTCAGCGCATTCGAGGTCGAGCACCTGCCGGTGAAGCCGGCATACGGCTTCCGCTTCGAGAGCGGCGGCAAGGCGATCACCATCTCCGGCGACACCAACCCCTGCCCCGGCTTGCTGAACGGCTCGAAGGGCGCGGACATCCTCGTCTGCGACTCAATGAACGTCGGGATGATGCAGAATCTTGAGGGTCGACTGCGCGGCATCGGCAACGCCAACCAGGCCGCGTTGCTGGAAGACGCGCACAGCTACCACGCCCCGATCTCCGGCATGGCTGACATCGCGCAGCAGGCCGGCGTAAAGCACCTCGTGCTGTCGCACGTGATCCCGCCGATCCCGCAAGACCAGGCGGAGCAATTCACGGCGGGGCTGGACAAGGTGTTCTCCGGCAAGATCACCGTTGGCCAAGACCTGGAGCGCTTCGTCGTCTAATACGCGGGGAAGACTTCGGACCAGGGCGCGTACCACGTGAGGTAGTACGGCACGGAGTCAGTAGTCCCCGCGTCTATCTGGACTATCTGCCAAACATCGTCCAACCGGGCGACTTGGTATGCCGTTACGCCAAAAAGGACTTGCTCCCTTGGCACTATCTGTTCTATTTCTGCATTTGAGACAACCAACGCCGCTTCTTGGCCCCAGAGGCTCGAGTGGATCACCGGCGGACCAACCGCATACATCTGTCCCGGCTCATCAAGTCCCGCAAATGACGTCCGCGTCTCGTCCTCGTAGCGCTCCTGCGTAATCGTATCGCCGTCGCCACTCCAGACGGCGACTAGTATGCCAGGGCCGGGCTGCGGATACGCCATGCCTTGGCAGAATCTAGGCGTTGGCGTCCCCAGTGGCTCTCCGGGCGACGGACAGTCGGTCACCTCAAAGTGCGTGTTGGCGATAATCCACTCCGCATCGTTCGCCGCGATCGCCGCCCCAAACTGAGCAGCAAACGCCCGGAAGCCGTCCAGAGCCAGCACGGCGCTCACTTCGGGCGAATCCGCCGTCAGCGGCGCGGGGCTCGGCTCCGGCGTCGGCATCCGGGTTGCCGTCGGCCGTGGCGTCGGTGTCGCCTGCCCGGTGCCCGTCGGCGTCGCAAGTGGTGTCGAACTCGGCGTCGCCGTCCCGGAGTCGTCACCACCACAGGCGACAACGGTCGCGGCGCACAGCAGCGCGAGAGAGGCGAGCAGCACGCGTGGCAGCGCATTCATCACTCCAAACAACGCTGATGCTCGCAAAAGTTACGCCATCGCTTATGTCGAGTGCTATTTGCTCGCCGCAGCGCGCGAAAGCTTGCGGCAAACGCCGAGCGGCGACAACGGGCGTTGCTAGCCGATTGCTATACAGCAGTTAATTTTCTTACAGAAATGCTCGGTCGATCGTTGCTATCATGCGGGACAGTGACGATTGAAGTAGACACGCTCGTCCCCGCCAAAGATGCGCTCAGGCGCTCCGTCTGGGAGGCCCTGCAGGACTCGAAAGTCGCGCGCTTTCCCGGCGCGTGGGGCCGCATCCCCAACTTCACCGGCGCTGAAACAGCCGCGGGCCGTGCGCGTGGCCTCGACGCCTGGCAGCGGGCGCAAGTCGTGAAGTGCAACCCCGACGCACCGCAACTCCCGCTCAGACGCGCCGCCCTGCAAGACGGCAAGGTCGTCTACATGGCCGTCCCCCGCCTCCGTAGCGAGAAGTGCTTCATCGAGATCGACCCATCACTGCTGAACGAGGCCGAGCTCAAGCGCGCGGCCAGCATCGCCGGCTCCGCCAAGTACGGACGCCCCGTCCACCCGCGCGAAATGCCCGCGATCGACCTCATCGTCACCGGTGTCGTCGCCGCGAATCGCGAGGGCGCGCGACTGGGCAAGGGCGGCGGCTACTCGGACCTGGAGTACTCACTGCTGGCGGAGATGGGTAAGATCACCCCCGAAACGCCGATCATCACGACTGCGCACCGCCTGCAGGTTCTCGACGAAGAGATACAGATGCGCGCGCACGACATCCCGCTGGACTACATCGTGACGCCGGACGAAGTGATCGAATGCCCGCCCAATCACCGCCGCCGCCCCGCCGGGATCGACTGGCGGCTGCTCACACGCGAGCGCATCGCACAGATGCCGGCGCTGGCCCAGCTGTGGCGCGAGGCGTCCGGCGGCCAGGCCGAAGCGCTTCAGCGTTAGCCGGTTAGCGAGTCCAGGGGCGTCAGCTCTTCCTTCGAGTGCTTCTTCTTGTTGTGGGCGTGCGTTGTCTCGCCCTCAAGCACTCGCGAGCCGTACTCTTCGTTCTCGTCGCGGAAGCCATCCGGGTTGCTGCGGACCATCTTCAGGAACGCCGTCACCACGTCCGGATCGAACTGCGTGCCGGAGTTGCGCATGACCTCCTCCAGCGCGTCGTCGCGGGTCATCGCCTCGCGGTACGGCCGTCGCGATGTCATCGCGTCGTACGCATCGACTACGGCGAACACGCGCGCGCCGACGTGGATCTCGTCGTTCTTAAGGCCGCGCGGGTAACCTGAGCCATCGTAGCGCTCGTGGTGCATGTAAACGATGTTGGCGGACGGGTGCAGGAAATCGATGCCGTTCAGAATCTGGAACCCGAGCTCTGAGTGGCGCTTCATCTCCTGCCACTCCTCGTGGTCCAGCGACGTTTCCTTGCGCAGAATGTTGTCCGCGACGCCGATCTTGCCGATGTCGTGCAGCGCGGCGGCGTACTCAATCTCGAGAACGTCCGCGTCGTTCATCTTGAGTTCACGCGCTACGAACGCCGACATTCGCGCGACGCGGCGTGCGTGGCGGTGCGTCATCTTGTCTCGCACGTCGAGCGCGGAGGACAGCACGTCCACAACGGCGCCGACGAGGCGCGAGTCGTCGCTCTGCGAGTCTTCGCGGCGCTTGAAGCCCTTGCGCTCCAGCTTGTTTGCGTACAGCTTCGTGTCCGCCCAGTGCACGATCTCATCGAGGTTGCTTCCGCCCCACGGGTATCCGCCCATACCAATCGATACGCCGAGGAAGATGCTGGCGTTTTCGGTCTCGCAGATCGCCTCTTTGGCGAGCGCGTCCCAGATCGCCCAGGTAAGCTTGTCGGCTTCTTTGCGGTCAGCGCCCGGCATGATCACGGCGAACTCGTCGCCGCCGATGCGGGCCGTGATGTTGCGGTCGCCGGCGCACTGGTTCATCACGCGGCCAAAGGCTCGCAGACAAACGTCGCCGATCTGGTGACCGAACTCGTCATTAATCAGCTTGAGGTCGTCTACGTCCATCATCAGCAGCGAAAGCGGGCGCTTGAAACGCTGCGCCACTTCCAGCTCGCGGTTCATCTCTTCGTAAAAGAAGCGTCGGTTCTGGAGTTGCGTCAGCTCGTCGCGGCCGGCCATCTCTTGTAGCTCAGCGCGGCGGGCCATCCAGATGTTCTGCATGCGGTGCTGTTCGCGCTGCATGCGGCGTTCCGCCATCCAGAGGAACATGTGCGTCAGCAGCGCCAGGCCAACCACGAGAAGCGCGGCCGCAGCCGTCGCCTTCGGATCGCCGTTCAACGCTATGCCGGCCACGCCCACAGCAACTGCCGCAGCAAACGATGCGAACAGCGCAAGCACGCGCAGGCCTCGCAGCGACCGCCTGCGGTCGTCAGTAAAGAGCTCGTCTGGTTCTCGAATGAATCGCGCCACTTGTTCCTCAGTTCTCTAGCGCCCGTCCAGTGCCCCCCGGACATCGGCGCTCAAGTTTCCCCTCGCAAAACAAGACGGATGCACTGCCCCGCATCGTTACGGCTAAACGCACGCCTTACCTCGCGTTCACGCATTCTTTACGCCGCGGTTAAGCGCTCTGTGAACGAGCTCCTGACACTAGGCTGTCACGCCGGCGCGCGTTAATCCGAGGAGCACGCTCTGTCCACATTTTCAGCGGTACTAAAACGGTTGTTCTAAATCGCGATGTCTATTAAAATAGAGGTTCGAGCAGGCGCGCCCCTGTCGCCCGCTTCTACGAAGGGATTTGGCATGCCCCACGACCGCATCACCGTACGCGGCGCCCGCGAGCACAACCTGAAGAACATCGACGTTGAGATTCCGCGCGACAAGCTGGTCGTCGTGACGGGCGTGTCTGGCTCCGGCAAGTCGTCCCTGGCCTTCGACACGATCTACGCTGAGGGCCAGCGCCGTTACGTCGAGTCGCTTTCCGCCTACGCACGCCAGTTCCTCGGCCTGATGGAGAAGCCGGACGTCGACTACATCGACGGGCTCTCCCCGGCCATCTCAATCGACCAGAAGGGCGCTTCCCGCAACCCGCGCTCGACGGTGGCAACGCAGACGGAGATCTACGACTACCTCCGCCTCCTCTACGCCCGCGTCGGTCACCCCCACTGCCCCAAATGCGGCCGCCCAATCGAAAAGCAGACAGTCCAGCAAATCGTCGACTCGATCCTGACGGTGGCGCCGGGGCGGCGAATGCTGATCCTCGCCCCGATCGTGACGGACCGCAAGGGCGAGTACACCAAGGTGTTCGAAGACGCGCGCAAGACCGGCTTCGTCCGCGTGCGCGTCGACGGCGTTGTGCGGGAGCTGGACGAGGACATCACGCTCGACAAGAAGAAGCGTCACCGCATCGATATCGTCGTCGATCGCGTGGTCAGCGAGGCGGCGCCGGAGCAAGACGACGAAGACTCGCGCCGAATGCGAATCACCGACTCCGTGGAGACAGCGCTGCGATTGGGCAGCGGCTCGATGAATCTGCTGCTCGTCGGCGACGCAAAGGCGAAGACCAAGGACGAAGAGAAGGTCTACTCCGAACACTTCGCCTGCGTCTACGACGGACTCTCGTTCGGCGAGCTTGAGCCGCGCAACTTCTCCTTCAACAGCCCGCACGGCGCCTGTCGCGAGTGCACCGGCCTCGGCGTCAAGATGGAGATCGATCCCACGCTCGTCATCCCGAACCGCGCCCTCTCGATCGCTCAAGGCGCGCTCGTCCCGTGGTCGCGCACCGCCTCGACCGGCACGTGGTACATGCGGCTGCTCAACGCACTCGCGCGCAAGCACAAGTTCCGCCTCGACGTTCCGGTGAGAGAGATGGACGACGCGGACATTGAGCTCGTTCTCTACGGCGACCAGGGGAACATCACGCTGCAGTACACAAGTTCCGGCGGCCACAGCAACCGCTGGGACACCTCGTTCGAAGGCGTGATCAACAACCTGGCGCGCCGCTACAAAGAAACCGACTCCGACTACGTGAAGACTGAGATCGAGAAGTACATGGCGGAGGTCCCGTGCCACGCTTGCGGCGGCGCGCGCCTGAAGCCGGAATCGCTGGCAGTCAAAGTCAACGACATCAATATCTCGCAAGTGACGCACATGTCCGTGGGTGAGTCGCAGGACTGGGTCGCCAACCTCCGAAGCAAGAAGACGCCGCTCACGGGCCGCGAGATGACGATCGCAACGCAGATCTTGAAGGAGATCGACTCACGCCTCACGTTCCTACGCGACGTCGGCGTCGATTACCTGACGCTGGACCGCCGCACAGGCTCGCTCGCAGGCGGCGAGGCGCAACGCATCCGCCTCGCGACGCAGATCGGCTCGTCGCTGATGGGCGTGCTCTACGTCTGCGACGAGCCATCCGTTGGCTTGCACCCGGCGGACGACGACCGGCTGATCGCCACCCTCAAGCGACTCCGCGATCTCGGCAACACTGTCCTCGTCGTCGAGCACGACGAAGCGATGATGCGCGCCGCCGACTGGGTCGTCGACCTCGGCCCGAGAGCGGGTGCGCTCGGCGGCCACCTCGTCGCCGAGGGCACGCTGGACGACATCAAGCGCAACACGAAGTCGCTGACCGGCGCCTACCTCAGCGGCCGCAAGAAGATCGAGATTCCGAGCATGCGGCGCGAAGGGAACGGCAGAGAGATCGTGATCCAGGGCGCGCGCGAGAACAACCTTAAGAACATCAACGTGCGCATCCCGCTCGGCGAGTTCGTTTGCGTTACCGGCGTCTCGGGCTCCGGGAAGTCGACGCTGGTAACGGACATTCTCTCCAAGAAGGCGTCGCAGATCCTGTACAACGCACGCGAGCGTCCCGGCGCCGTCGACGCAATCACCGGGCTGCACAACCTGGACAAGGTCGTCGTTATAGACCAGTCGCCGATCGGCCGCACCCCGCGCTCCAACCCCGCCACATACACCGGCG
>JBDTOK010000027.1:0-18844 GCA_039933275.1 Chloroflexota bacterium
GTCGCCGCCAGTGTGGCCCATCACGGGGAGCACGCCGTCGAAGGTGTAGCCCTGCGCACTTGTCTCGACGAAGAAGGCGCTGATCCCACCCTTGCGCTCCTTCACCATGTTCTCGTCGGTGACGGCGAAGACGATGGCGTAGTCGGCGTAGGGAGAGTTGGTGATCCACTGCTTGGAGCCGCTGATCACCCAGTCGTCGCCGTCCCTCTTGGCCTTCGTCTGCAGGCCCCAGACGTCGGAGCCGGCGTTGGCCTCGCTGAGCGCGAAGCAGACGGTCTTCTCGCCGCTGGAGACTCGCGGGAGGAACTCTTTGCGAACGCTGTCGCTGACGGAGACGAGCATGTGCGACGGGCCGTCGACGAATGATGCGATCGTCGGCTGGCTGAGGAAGCCCTTGGCCCAGGTGATGAGCGGGCGGCCGGGACCGTACTTGCGGTACATCGCCTCTTCGATGAAGACCATGGCCCGCGCGCCGATGCCGCCGCCGCCGACGCTCTCCGGCGCGAACATGGCGTAGTAGCCGGCCTCGGCGGACTTCATGCGGACCTGCTTGCGCGCTTCCATCGCAGCGGGCACGGCCTTGCCGCTGTCATCGAAGAAGCGGCGCTCGTCAGTGAGGAGCGTGCCAAGCGCCTGCTCCATCGGCAGGACTTCGCTTTCGATGAGCTGGGTGAGGCCAGTGGAGGCCTGCGTGACGAAATCGCGGATATCGTCGGGGATGCCGACGTCGGACATTCCGGTAACCATGGGAGTCTCCTTCTCGAGCGCTGGCAGTTGGAGCAGCGATTACGGGCAGTATAGCGGTCTGGGCTGAGCCGGGAAATTGGAAGTGGGAAATAGGGGCTAGCGAGCGGCGGCTAAGGCGTCGGCGATGTCGAGGTCGCCGGTGTAGAGGGCTTTGCCGATGATGACGCCTTCGCAGCCGATTAGCTTGAGGCGGCGGACGTGCTCGGCGGTGGAGACGCCGCCGGAGGCGATCACGGCCATGGCGACGGGGAAGGCGGTGGAGTTTTCGACGACTTCTTGCAGGGCGGGGAAGTTCGGGCCTTTGAGCATGCCGTCGCTGGTGATGTCGGTGTAGAAGATGCGGCGCACGCCCATCTCGGCGATCTGGACGATGAGGTCGATGGCGCGCACCTCGGAGGTTTCGCGCCAACCCTCGGTGGCGACGAGGCCGTTGCGAGCGTCGACGCCGACCAAGATGCGCTCGCCGCCGAAGATGCCGAGTGCGTGGAGGAGGACGGTGGGGTCTTTGATGGCGGCTGTCCCGATGGCGACGCGATCGGCGCCGGCCTCGATGAAGCGGCCGATGATGGCGACGTCCCGCATGCCGCCACCGACTTCGATGGGGATATCGACGGCGCGGATGACGCGGAAGATGACGTCCTCGTTGTAGGGCTTGCCATCGCGCGCGCCGTCGAGGTCGACGACGTGGAGGCGGGTGGCGCCGGCGGCCTGCCAGCGCCGCGCCATCTCGACGGGATCGTCGCCGAAAACGGTCTCGCGGTCGTAATCGCCCTGGTCGAGGCGCACACACTTGCCGGCGCGGATGTCGATGGCGGGGATGATTTCCATGAGGGCTATTCTAGCGGCTCGTTGGCGATGGCACTCCGCAAGCGGTCACGGTCTCGTACTGGCCTACCCAGGCAATTAGTTCTGTGCGGCCGCCGCCGAAGTCTTTGCCTTCGCGACAGAAGTCTTTGGCTTGCTCCGGGCTGCCGGCGCTGGCGTCCCAGACGGTCTGGTTGTGCTGAGCCTCGCCGGCGATGGTGGTCCATTGGTAGTGGGTGGACGAGATACCGACTCGGATGCCCTTGGCGTGGAGGAAGTCGGCGGCGCCGACGAGGGCGCGCTCATTCAGCGACAGGTTGGGCGACCACGAGCTGACGATTTGCACATCGAGCCACCAGACTGGTGCGACGGCGTTTTCGGAGACGGCGTAATCGTAGGCGTCGGCGGCGGTGTCCCAGCCGTTTTGGTAGGCGACGCAGCCGTCGTCGCAGTTGGGTGGGTTGGGGTCGGGCAGGTTCGCTTTGCGGAGGTTCGTGTTCATGTAGATCGAAGGATGGTAGTGGCCGTTCAGCGCCCATCGGTACTCGTCGCCAAAGCAGGGGTTGCGGGTGAGAGCGCTGCCGTCGGTGATGCCAATGATACCGAAGTCGAAGGGAGCGCTGGGGTACGCGCCGCCGCACTGGGGGAACGAGATGGCGTACCCGACGGAGCCAGCCGGGTAAGCGGAGAGGTCGAGTGGACTCACGAAAGGTGTTGGGGAGATGGCCGAAGTGGGTGGCGGCGTGGCGACCGGCGTCGGCGTGGGTAGGGGCGAGGCTGTGACGCGCGGCGTTCCGCTGACGGCCTCGCTGGTGGGACTGGGGCTGTCACCGGCGGACGAACAGGCGGCGACGATCGCGGTGAGGCTTAGTGCGAGGCAGGCGAGAGGCAGGTTACGCACGCCACTCATCTAAACGCCAACAATCGCCTGAGGTTGCGGCGCAGAGGGGGCAAAGTGAACGGTGGGGAAAATTGCCGGCGTCGGCCGGACCGCCCACAACGAAACTGGGCTTACGGCGTCTTAACTAGTATGAAACGATTCGACGCACTACCCGCTGCCCTGGCGTTTTCGCCATTCTCGCTCAACCATTCGGCGTTCAGCTTCGCGGCCGATGAGCGAATCGAAGACGAATATGCTGAGGAAGCGCAGGCCTATGACCAGGCCCCAAACCGCGGCCACGGCGATAAGAATTCGGCTGTGCCAGCCGAACACAAGCTCAAGCACCGCTAGCACGCCAATCACCAGCACGTAGGTGCTGAGCATGCGGGCGAAGGCGAGACGCTTGCGTATCTTGCGCCTGATCGAGCGGAACTCGTCGTCGCCATCGCGGTAGCCGCCGCGGCCAGCTCGAAACGAGCCGAGCGGAGTGTCGAACTCCACGCCATCGAAGCTTTCGTCGCCGTGTATTGCTGTCATCGTTTCCCTCAGTTCACCGCTGCGCCGGTCACGATGCGCAGGAAGTTGCCGTACATTCGCAGGCCGTCTTTGCCGCTCTTTTCGGGGTGGAACTGCGTCGCGACGACGTTGTCTCGCGCGACGACTGACGCGAAGGTGATGCCGTAGTCGGTCTCGCCGATGATGACGGACGGATCGCTGGGCGCCGGGCAATAGGAGTGGACGAAGTAGAAGTAGCTGCTGTCCGCGATGCCGTCAAAAATTGGGTGCTGTTGCTTGATGCGGACCTGGTTCCAGCCCATGTGCGGGACCTTCTCGCCTTCGGGGAGGCGCACGATCTTCCCGGGGAGCACGCCGAGGCACTCCTGGAAGCCGTTCTCCTCGCTTGATTCGAAGAGTGCTTGCTGGCCCATACAGACGCCGAGGAACGGACGTCCGGAGGCGATGTAGTCCTTGATCGGCTCGACGAGGCCGCAGCGGCGCAGGTTGAACATTGTGTCCTCGGCCGCGCCGACGCCGGGAACGATGAGGCCATCGGCTTCGTCGAGGTAGCGCGCGCTGGTGGTGATCATGGGCTCGACGCCCTCGTGCTGAACGGCTTTGGCGACGCTGTGCAGGTTGCCGGCGCCGTAGTCAACGATAACGATTTTCACGCTTCGATTTTAGCATTGGGGGGTAGGGTGAATGTGATGGGGGTCACGTCTCGCCCTCACCCCACCTCTCTCCCTCTGCGCGGGCGAGGGGCTGTCTGTTATTCGCTCTATTGAAGGAAGTGCTCGATCCGGAACGAGGGAGCCTGGGCTGGAAAGCCCCGGCTACGTGAAAGGGATTGAGCGTTCGCGAAACTACAGCAACAGTTGCATGACGGCTACGTCTAGCCAGCGTTCGAATTTGTAGCCGACTTCGCGCTCCAGGCCGATTTGTTTGTAGCCGTGGGAGGCGTGCAGGGCGATGCTGGCGGTGTTGTCTGTTGTGATGCGGGAGATCATGGCGTGGAAACCGTTGGCCTTTGCCGTCTCGATAAGCGCCGTCATCACCAGGTGGCCCAGGCCTTGGCCTCTGTGGCCTTCGCGGATGTAGACGGAGTTTTCGGTGGTGAATCGATAGCCGGGCTTGCCTCCGTAGGGGTGCAGGCAACCCCAGGCGACGACTTCGCCGCCGTCATCGGCGACGAGGAGGGCGTAGGGACCGGTGAATTGCTTCACCCACTCGAGCTCTTCGTCCATCGTGCGTGGATCGAGATCGAAGGAGGCGGTGCCGTTCGCCACGACCTCGTTCGTGATGTCGAGGATGCCCGGCAGGTCAGTCTCGATGGCTGGGCGGACGTGGATGTCCATTGCGGAGAGATTACGACATCGCGGCGACGGATGCGTTACGCGCGCGTTACGGCGTGAGCGTGGGAATCGACTGCTGGGCAAGGACCTGGGTGATGCGGTTGTAGACAGCCTGGGCGATGGTGGCGGCGGCGCCGTTGTTAACGTCGTTGCCGGGCAGGACGATCGTGATCTGAACGGAGATCCAGTTCTCGACGAAGTGAATGTCGTAGTAGTCGAAGATCTGGACGTTGTTGGGGTAGTTCGCGCGGAAACGGAGGATGTGGCTGTACGGCCCGATGCCATCGGCGTCGGTGAAGCGCACGCTGCCGGTGATCGGGACGAGTCCGGCCGGCGGCGTCTTCGCCAGCTCGATCGCGCGATCGGGTGCGGCGACGTGGAGGGCGACTTCGGCGGAGAGGGTGGCGGCGGCGGAGTCCCAGTCCATCGGCAGGCTGACGTCGGTCGTGATAAAGGCACCGGAGGCGGAGCACCACTCGCTATCGGCGTGAGGGCCAGAGTTCGGCACGGGCGCGGGTGGGGCGAACTTCGGGTTGGCGTGGCAGTCGGCCGCGTCCGCGAAGAGGGCGGCGGCGTCCGGCTGGACAACGAGAAGCTCGGGCAAACGCGGCTCCAGGCTTTGCAGAGTGGTGATCTGCTCGGCGCTGAGTTTGGCGGAAGAGGGGAAGAGGACGAAGCGGAAGAGGGCTGCCGCGGCGACGACGAGAACCACCGCTCCGACGAGGCGAATCGGAGTGTTCACAATAGAAATGACGCCAGCACAGATATGGGGTTGCTGCCACTTTGTTGAGGGCCGGTTCACGGTCGGTTGCTATAATTACCCAATGGCGTCGGGGATTAAGCACGTCCAGGAAGCGCAGGTTAAGGCAGAAGAGCTGCGTTCCCAGATACATATCCTCGACTACGAGTACTACGTTAAGAACGAGCCCTCGCTCAGCGACGCCGAATACGACGAGCTGATGCGACGCCTGAGGGCGATCGAGGCGGACTTCCCCGAGCTGATCACTCCGGACTCGCCGACACAGCGCGTGGGCGAGCGCGTAGCCGAAGGGTTCGCGGCGGTTGAGCACCGCGAGCCGATGCTCTCACTGGCGAACGCGTTCAAGCAGAGCGAGCTGGAGGCTTGGAACACCCGCGCGCGCAAGCTGGCAGGTAGAGACAAGTTTCGCTACGTGTGCGAGCCAAAGATCGACGGGCTGGCCGTGGCGCTGGTCTATGAAAACGGACGCTTCGTGCAAGGCGCGACGCGCGGCGACGGGCTCCGCGGCGAGAACATCACGGAAAACCTGCGCACGATTCGCAGCATCCCGATGCAGCTACAGGGCAAGAATTTCCCGGAGCACTTCGAGGTCCGCGGCGAAGCGTACATGCCAAAGGCGGCGTTCGAGAAGCTGAACGAAGAGCGGGCGGAACGCGGCGAGACGCTGTTCGCGAACCCGCGCAATGCGGCAGCCGGCGGCGTGCGCCAGATGGACCCGAAGATGACGGCCAAGCGCCGCCTCGATATCTGGATATACCAGCTCGGCTGGGCGGACGGTGACGGCGCGAGCGTGCCGGCCGGACACTGGGACACGCTGCGCTGGCTGAGCGACCTGGGCTTTCGCATTAACCCCGAGATCAAGCGCTTCGACAAGATCGACGAGGTCGAGAAGTTCTACAGGACGTGGGAGGACCGCCGCCACGGGCTGCAGTACGAGATCGACGGAATGGTCGTGAAGATAGACGACAAGTCGTTGTGGGATGAGCTGGGATACGTCGGGCGGGAGCCGCGGTGGGCGATCGCGTACAAGTTCCCGCCGATCCAGGCGACGACAAAGCTCAAGCGGATATCGGTGAACGTTGGACGCACGGGATCGCTGAACCCGTTCGCAATACTGGAGCCGGTACAGGTGGGCGGCGTGATCGTTAAGCAGGCGACGCTGCACAACGAAGACGACGTGCGCCGCAAGGACATTCGTGTCGGCGATGTGGTGATCGTGCAGCGCGCGGGCGACGTCATTCCACAAGTGGTGGGGCCAGTGCTGAGCAAGCGACCGAAGGGGTCGCGCCCATATCGCATCCCGAAGACGTGTCCGTCCTGCGGGACGGAAGCGGTGCGACCGGAGGGCGAGGCGATGTCCTACTGCCCAAACCTGTCGTGTCCAGCGCAGATGTATCGGTGGATCGGGCACTTCGTTGGTGTGATGGACATCGAGGGACTGGGTGAGATGTGGGTCTCGACGTTGCTGGACCGCGGGCTGATCAAGGACCCGGCGGACGTCTTCTTCCTGGCGGTGGACCAACTGGTGGAGCTGGACCGCATGGGCGAGAAGATGGCGACGAAGATTCTGAAGAACGCGGAGACGGCGAAGTCGCGGAATCTCAGTACCCTGCTGTTCGCGCTGGGCATCCGGCACGTCGGCGGGGAGATCGCCACGATCATCGCCAATCACTTCGAGACTCTGGACGCGATTGCGGCGGCTTCGACGGAGGAGATCGCTCAGGTGGAGGGCGTTGGCCCGAAGATCGCGGAGAGCGTCCACGCCTACTTCGCGGACGCCCAAAAGCGAGCGATTATCGAGAAACTGCGCAAGGCGGGCGTAAACATGACGCAGAAGCGTGCGAAACGCGTTGAGGGGCCGCTGACAGGCCAGACGTTCGTATTTACGGGCACTCTTGCGGCCATGCCCAGGGGGAAGGCTGAGGCGCTCGTAGAAAGCCTCGGGGCGGAGGCTACGGGCAGCGTGACGCGCAAGGTGACGTACGTCGTGGCGGGGGCAGACCCCGGCTCGAAGCTGCAAAAGGCGCAAGGGTACGGCATCGAGGTGCTCGATGAGGATGCGTTCTGGGCGATGCTGAAGAAGAACGGCGTGAAGGCGTGACGCCTGATCCACAGCGCCTCAATTCGGACCACGACGGTATCGGCGGCGGCGAGAGCCACTGACATTTAGCCCTGGTGCCCTCTGGTATCGTCGCACCGTGAAGGTTCGATACTGGCCGTTCTGTCTTCTGCTGGCGCTTGCGACGATCGCCTGCGCGAAGACGACGGTCGCGCCCGACCCAAATCCGAGCCAGATCGACATCACGGCTACGGCGAGCCGGACGGCCGGCGCGACGCTACGCCCTACTACGGAGATCACGCGCCCAAGCGACCTGACTATGGCGACGGTGACGCACGTCGTCGACGGCGACACGATTGACGTCGAGATCAACGGGGAGACCAAGCGTCTCCGGTACATAGGGATGGACACGCCGGAGACCGTCGACCCGAACCGGCCGGTTGGTTGCTACGGCCACGAGGCTTCGGACTACAACAAGCAGTTGGTCCTGGGCCAAACGGTTGGGCTGCAGACGGATGTCTCGGAGACGGACGACTTTGGGAGGTTGCTACGTTATGTCTGGTTGGGCGACGTAATGGTCAACGCTGACCTCGTGCGGAACGGATACGCCGTAGCGAAGGCCTACCCGCCCGACACGGAGTACAACGACATCCTCCAGCAGATACAGGCCGAGGCGAAGCAGGCAGGCGCCGGCCTGTGGACGGCCTGCGCGAACGCCACGCCCTTCGTATCGCCAACACAGACGGCGCCCGCGGGAAGCGGGACGCAGGTGTGTGACTTCTCGGGGACGAACCAGGCGGTGATCAAGGGCAACATCTCCAGCTCGGACGAGAAGATCTACCACGTGCCGGGCCAGCAGTCGTACGACGAGACGAGCATCAACGAGCGCAACGGCGAGCGCTGGTTCTGCACGGAGGCGGACGCTGTCGCGGCGGGATGGCGGAAGTCGAAGTCGTGAGTCGTTGAGCCGCGCGGGAAACTTTGCGCTGAGGTTACGGTAAGTTCATCGCGCTGAAGCGTGACTACTCGCGCGCAAGCGCGTTGTGAAAATAGTCGAGGCCTAACTACAGCACGCCTTTTGCTTTTGTAGGGCCTCGGTTACAATGCCATGGACGTAGCCCCGCCCCTCACTTTGAGTGGCAATACGTTTGGGAGGCCCCGTTGCCCGTGAATCCGTTTAATGCCCTGCTAGGGCTATTTTCGCATGACGTCGCGATTGACCTTGGGACCGCAAACACGCTTGTTATGGTGCGCGGCCGCGGCATCGTCATTGACGAGCCGTCTGTCGTCGCCATCGACCGTGTAAACAAGAAAATCCTGGCGATTGGCTCCGAGGCTAAGCGCATGGTCGGCCGCACGCCGGCCGATATCGTGGCTGTACGCCCCCTTAGAGACGGCGTCATCTCCGACTTCTCGGTTACCGAGAAGATGCTCCAGTACTTCATCCGCTCCGTCCACGACCACTTTGGGCTGGGGCTGCCCCGGCCGCGCGTCTCGATCGGCATTCCTTCGGGGGTGACGGAAGTCGAGAAGCGAGCTGTGCACGACGCGGCCCTCAACGCCGGCGCTCGAGCGGCCTACCTCGTCGAAGAGCCGATGGCGGCTGCGATTGGCGCTGGCCTGCCGGTGATGGAGCCGGGTGGTTGCATGATCGTCGACATTGGCGGTGGGACAACGGAGGTCGCTGTCATTTCGATGGGTGGCATCGTCGTCGCGACGTCGATTCGGACAGCCGGCGACGAAATGGACCAGGACATCATCTCCTACGCGCGCCAGGTGCATAACATGCTGATCGGCGAGCGCACCGCAGAAGACATCAAGATCGAGGCGGGCTCAGCGTTCGCCCTTGATCGAGAACTGGCGATCGAGCTGAAGGGCCGCGACCTTGCGACCGGCCTGCCGAAATCGGTTGAGGTGAGCAGCGTCGAGATCCGTGACGCGCTGGCCGGATCGATCAACGCCATCGTCGACTCTGTACGACAAACGATTGAGATCACACCGCCGGAGCTTGTGGCCGACATTATGAGCACGGGCATCATCCTGGCCGGCGGCGGAGCGCTTGTCCGCGGGCTGGACCGGCGGCTGGCACAAGACACTCGCTTCCCTGTCTACGTCGCGGAAGACGCGCTGACGTGCGTTGTCCGCGGGGCAGCGGAAGTGCTGGAAGAAGCGGCGATCCTGCAAAAGCTGCAGGCGCGCCTCAACACTCGAAAGGCGCCCCGGTAGCGAAAAAGCAGGCCATCGCGTTCGCCTGAGGTGGACGCAGAAGGCCAAATGAATGCGACTGATCTGGTGGCTTGCAACGGTTTTGGCGGTGGGCCTGTTCAGCATCTTTCTGTCTGAACACCACGCCACAGACCCAGCACACAACCTGTCCCTCACAATAAGCGCCCCGATCGAGGACGTGATGTATGACGCCGTCCACCCGATCAACAACATCTACGAAAGTATCGCCGATCACGGCGATCTCGTACGCGAGAACGAAGACCTCAAGGCGCAGGTCGAAGCTCTGAAGGCGCAGCTCGCGCAGCAGCAAAACAACGACTCGCGGATCCAGGCACTGGAAGATGCGCTCGGCATCAAGCAAACGAGGCCGGACGACAAGCTGCTGGCGGCGAACGTGCTCGCGCAGGATCCTTCGGGACAGAAGCGCATGGTGGCGATCGATCGCGGGACCGGCGACGGCGTGACGGACGGGATGGTGATTCTTTCGCGCAGCGGCAGTCTCATCGGCACCGTCGACAAGGCTTACAGCGACTACGCGTGGGTACGACTGATCACCGATCCCGATAGCGCTGTGAACGCGCAGGTCGAGACGTCGGCGGCGCAACCCGGCAGCAGCAACGACGTGCTGACCGGCCCATCCGCAACGCCGGTCGCTGGAAGTCCAACGCCCTCGCCGACGCCCGCCGCCGGACTGCACACGACAACATCGGTGCGCGGAGTTGCGGACGGCGATTTGCGACAGGGGTTGATCCTCGACTTGCTGCCGCCGGACGCTGTGATCGCGAAGGGGACGTTAGTTGTAACGTCGGGACTGGGCGGGAACTTTCCGCCGGGCATTCTCATTGGGAACGTGAAAGACATCCAGGCACGACCGCAGGCGGCATTCAAGACGGCCGTGCTGGAACCGGCGTCGCAACTGTCATCGCTAGAGACGGTACTCGTACTGGTCAGCTTCAAACCCGCGAACCTGGCGTCACCATGAGATACGCAATCGCGTTTGTCGTGTCGTGGCTGCTGGCTGTGGCGAACGTCTCGGCGTTCAGCTACATCAAAGTGCTAGGCGTGACGCCGGATTTCGTGCTGATCTTCGCGGCGTGCTGGGCGGTCGTGCGCGGCGAGCCGGAGGCGCTGTTTGTGGTGCCGGTGGCCGGGCTTGCGCGAGACCTGACGACGAGCGACCCGCTAGGGACGTCGATGCTCGCGTTTGTGCCGATCGTGCTGCTAGCGGCGGTTGCGCGACAGCAGGTGATCGACTCCGACTTTCCTCCGGCGATTGCGGTTGTAGCGGCGGGAACGCTGGCGTTCGGGATCATCCAATCGCTGGTACTGGCGCTGACGGGCGAGAGCGTCGCCGTATGGGAAGTGTTCCTGCGGGTGATCGTGCCGGGTATCGTCGTCAACGCGCTGTTCACGCCGATCGTCTATCTGCCAGTGCGCTGGTCTAATCCCCGCTTCTCGGGCCTGCGTGGCTCGCGCGGGTTGGCGTCGCCGTATAGCTGATGCAAAGAGGACCGTCTGATGGGCGACGCCGATGGCGCGCCAAGGAGCCGAAACGAGAGCGTCCCGCAAGCGCGCGCGTGCTGACGATGGCGGCGATGCTGCGGGCGCTGATCATCCTGATGTTCGGGATACTGGTGATCCAGCTGATCAACCTGCAAGTAATCCACGGCGCGAACTACAAGAACCAATCGGCGATCAACGCGATCCGCGAGGTGCCGATACCAGCAGCACGAGGCCTGATCTACGATCGCAACGGGAAGCCAATCGTCGAGAACACGGCGCGGTTCACGGTCACGATTACGCCGAACGACTTGCCGGACGACAAAGCGCCGACGGTGTACCTGGCGCTATCCAATGCGATCGATATTCCGGTGTCGGACATTCAGAAGGCGGTGGCGGACAGCATCAAGGCTCAGGGCGAGTTCAGTCCCGCCGTCATCAAAAACGACATCGATCGCGATACCGCGCTCATCTTGCTGGAGATGGAGCCGCGCACGCCCGGAATGAAAGTACAGGTCGATCCGGCGCGGCAGTACCTCACGGGCGATCTGCTTTCGCACGTGCTGGGTTACGTCGGGCCGATCACGGCGGACGAGTACTCCACGCTTAGCAGCCAGGGTTACGGCTACAACGACTACGTTGGACAGACGGGCGTTGAGTCGACGTACGAGACGCAGTTGCGCGGCAAGGCCGGCGCCAAGCTGGTGGAGGTGGACGCGGCGGGCCGCGAACTCCGCACAATGTCCGAACGCCCGCCAATCGACGGCGCGAACGTTGTGCTGAGCGTGGACCTCGATCTGCAGCAGCAGGTGACGGACATTCTCAAGCAGTATTCGGTTGGCTCGGATAACGCGACGGCGGCGGTGATGAACATCCAGACGGGCGAGATCCTCTCGATGGTGTCGCTGCCGAGCTACGATGCGAACGTCTTCTCCGGCAAGCTGTCGCAGGCGCAGGTGAACGACCTGATCAACGCGCCAGGCAAGCCGCTGGTGGACCACACGATCGGCGAGCAGTATCCGCCGGGGAGCACGTTCAAGACGATCGTGGGGTCGGCGGCGCTCCAAGAGGGCATCGCGAGCGAGTCTACGACGATTACGAGCCACGGCTACATCACGATCGAGAACGAGTTCGATCCGAACGTGGTGTACGTGTACCCGGACTGGGCGCCGCTAGGCGCGCTCGACTTCAAGGGCGGCGTAGCGATGTCGTCCGATGTTTACTTCTACTACCTGGCGGGCGGCTTCCCGAAAGAGAACTTCCGCGGGCTGGGCCAGGAGAAGATCGCGCAGTACGCGCGCGCCTTCGGGCTGGGCCAAGCGACAGGCATCGACATTCCGGGCGAGGTGGATGGCCTCGTGCCGGACACAAAGTGGAAGCAAGACAACATCGGCGAGGCGTGGGTGTTGGGCGATACGTACAACTACGGCATCGGGCAGGGGTACGTCGCCGCGACGCCGCTGCAGATGCTCGACGCGGTAGCGGCGATCGGAAACGGGGGGAAGCTGATCACGCCGCACGTCGTCAAGGAGTACCGCGACTCGATGGGCAACATCTACGACCCGATCGCGACGCAGGTGCGCAGCCAGCTCCCGGTGGACGCGGCGAACCTGCAGATCATGCGCGACGCGATGCGACAGTCGGTGACGGCGGGCGTCGCGCGCAACGCCGCGAGCAGCGTCGTCGAGGTGGCAGGCAAGACGGGTACCGCGGAGTTCGGCGACAAGAAGGCGGACGGAACCTACGACACGCACGGGTGGTTCGTGGGGTTCGCGCCGTACAACGACCCGAAGTACGCAGTGATGGTGTTCGTGCAGCACGGCACCGGCGGCAACGACGCATCGCCGGCGGCCTCGGCGATCTTCAGCTACCTGTTCGCGCCGAAGACGACGCCCGCGCCGTCCGGCACACCTTCCGGGACGGTTGAGCCGGGCGCGACGGACGAGCCGACGACGAGCGCGCCAGAGCCAACGCCGTTCGAGATTCCGACGCCGCTACCGGGCACGTTTGTGCCGAACCCGGCGCCGATCGTCACGGACACGCCGGCACTGGAGACACCAGCGCCCACGGACACGCCAGAGCCAGTGCCGACGGCGACGTCCGAGCCACCGCCCGACACGCCGACGCCTGAACCAATAGCCGAACGCATCTACAAACACCCGGAGGGCGCGCTGTGATCGGCCTGAATAGCAGGGCGGTGCGACACTTCGACCCGATACTGGTGCTGCTGGCCGTCGCGCTAGTGGGGTTTGGCTCGCTGCTAATTTACAGCGCATCGCTGAGCGCGAACCCAGGCGTCGGAGCGAGCCATCCGCTGGTCAAGCAACTGTTCTTCGCGCTGCTTGGGCTGGGCGCGATGGCAGCGGTGGCGTGGACGGACTACCGCGTCTACGGACATATGGCGACGGGACTATACGGGCTCGCCGTGCTGATGCTGGTAGCGGTGCTGTTCATCGGCGATTCGGCGTTTGGTTCGACGCGCTGGTTCAACATCCTCGGGCAGCAGGTGCAGGCGTCAGAGATCGCGAAGATACTCGTGATCATTGCGATGGCGCGCTACCTGGCCGACCGCCAGAGCAAGATGGACGACCCTCGCGTTTTTCTCATCTCGCTGTTGATGGCGGCGATACCGGCGGGGCTGGTGCTGCTTGAGCCGGACATGGGCACAGCGCTGGTGTTCTTTGCGGTGTGGTTGGGGATGGTGGCGATGGCGGGCGCGCCGACTCGCTTCATCATGGTGCTGCTCGGATCGATACTCGCTTGCTTGCCGTTTGCGGCGCTGTTGGTGCTGAACGACTACCAGCTCGAGCGCTTCAAGCTGTGGATTAACCCGAACCAGGACCCCCTTGGCGGCGGCTTCAACATCATCCAGGCGAAGATCGGCATCGGATCGGGCGGGCTGTTCGGCAAAGGTTTGACGCACGGCAGCCAGACACAGCTCGACTTCCTGCACACGTCAACGACTGACTACATCTTCACGGTGCTAGGCGAAGAGCTCGGACTGCTGGGCGCGATCGTTCTGTTTGTGCTGTTCACGGCACTGCTCTTCCGCGGCATTCGTGCGGCGACGCTATCGCGCGATCAGTTCGGGCGCTTGGTGGCGACGGGAGTCGTGATCATGATTCTCTTCCAGGTGTTCATCAACGTCGCCGTCAACATTCAGCTGGTTCCGGTGACGGGCATCCCGCTGCCGTTCATCAGCCAGGGCGGCAGCTCGCTGATCATGATGTTCGTGGCGCTGGGGTTGCTGGAGGGCATCGTCCTACGCCACAAACGGCTGGAGTTTCAGTAGCGGACGCTAGGGCTGGCCGGCGTCGGGCGGTGTGACGTAGCCCTTCAGGCGATAGACGTCTGCGAACTGCACGCGCCCGACGTAGTCGTAGTGTGCGGCCATGAAGTCGCGCCACATCGGCGGGTGAGCCGCCCCGAAGTTGTCGAAGAGGGGCGCCTGGATCGAGTCGATGATGTAGGCCGGCTGCGTGCCATCGAGATCGTTGATGATGTCTTGCATCGGGACCGCGTCGTACTTGAGCACCCAATCGTTGAAGTACGGGATGGCGGGCTGGCGGTTGGCGTAGAAGTAGACCTGCGGCTCCAGCCCGTAGTTGAAGATGACGTCGTTCGGGCCGGTCTGCGCCTGGATGTACTCACCAAGCTCTTCGCTGTACTGCTCCCATTGCTTCTGGGTGTAAACGTTGGAGGCGACTTGCTCCTCCGCTCGGCCGGGAAGCGCGACCATGATGCTGGCGGTGCCGATGGAGATGACCACGAGGGCGAGCGCACCGGCCCAGAACGGCTTGCCGAGCGCACGGTACTTGCCATCGAGTACGCGGTCGTAGATGACGATGGCGGTGAGGACGGCGAGCGCGGGCATTAGTTGCAGAAAGTAGTGCGGGAAGAATCGCCCGCCAGACGCAACGCCAATGGCCGAAGCGACGGCCCAGAGGACGAGCGCGTAGTCGGCGGCGGTGGCCGAGGCGCGCTTCTGCCAGACGACCCATATCCCGCCGAGGGCGCCGGCGACGAAGGGCGCGGCGATGAGGCAGAAGAAGAGGACGCCGTAGCCCATGTTTTCGAGGCGCTGGGCGAGCGTGAGGAATGAGATGTAGGCCCAGTTATAAGAAAGCGTGGCGTAAACGAAGTCACTGAGCGCACCGGAGAGTGCAAACGGCAGCGCGACGAGCGCAGAGCTCACGGCTGCACCACCGAGCATCCAGCAGGCAGGCGAGATCGCCTGCAACTGCGTTGTCGCGTGGCGCCGGTACCAAACGAGCGAGACGGCGGCCAACGCGAGAAGGTTGAAGACGGCGACCTGTTTTGTCATGATGGCGAGCCCGGCGGCGAGGCCCGACAGAAAGAACCAGCGGGAGCCGCCACGCTGCAGTCCAAACGTGAAGAACATCAGCGATGAGACGAGTGGCAGCAGCATGTACGCTTCGGTGTTGGCGTTGAGGGCGACCATTGGCAGTCCGGTGGAGATGGCGAAGAGTAATGCGCTGAGCACGGCCACTCGCTTCGGGAGGACGAGGCGCACTTGCTGGTACAACGCGACGCCCGTTAGCGAGAGGCAAGCACTGGCGAGCAACCGCGGCGCGCTGACGGTCTCGCCGAAGAGGAGGAAGCTAATCGCGTACCAGCCGTAGATCAGCGGCGGCTTGTTATCGAAGAGGTCGCGGTACGGCAACTTGCCGTGAAGGAGCCCCTGCGCGATCGTCGCGTACGTGCCTTCGTCGCGCTCAAACGGGGCGTGCATGAACGGCAGGTAGAGGAGAATCGGAATGAGCAGCAGAAGGGCGAGGAAGCCGGCTTCGAGCAGCTGCCTTCGCCGCAACGCCGCCGCAATCGCGCGATCGTCAGTGGTTCTCATGGCTGTGCCGTCTGCCGACAGTCTACCAGCCGGGCGTAAACCAGCTGTAAATCAGCCGATGACGCCCCACTCAGACCAATCCTCGATCTTGAGGACGAGGGTCAGGCGCGGATCCCATTCAGCCTTGACGGACTGGGGGAACTTGCGGCGGATCATGCGCCAGGCCTTCTTCTTGGCCTCGCCGCGAGCCTGGTGGGCGCGCGCTTCGATGATCACGCCCTTGAGGCGGCGCCAGTTCTGATAGTAGTCATCGATCGTGAGCGTTATGCGGCCGTTTTCTTTGACGCCGGTCGCGGTCTTGCCGTTCGGTGCGACGTCGATGTAGACGAACGTGCCGTCGAAGACGTGGCAAACCGGGCCGACGTATGGCTTGCCGTTTGGCTGCACAGTGGCGACGCGACAGACGGGCGCGCGGCGGACGAAATCTTTGACCAGTCGGGGCATTGGTTTCATGAGAGTACCTCTCGGATAGCCTCGCGCAATGTGGCGACGGCGACAAGCTCGATCGCCGTCTGTGGCCGCTGTCGATGTAGTGTCGATTCTGGGAGAACGCAGCGCGTGAAGCCAAGACGCTCCGCTTCCAGCAGCCGCCGCTCCAGGTGCGAGACGGACCGCAGCTCACCCGAGAGGCCGATCTCGCCGAGAGCGACGACATCGCCGGCGATGGGCTTGTCCTTGTGAGAGGAGACGATCGCCAGGGCCAGCGCGAGGTCCGCGGCGGGCTCAGCGATACGCAGGCCACCGACGACGCTGCCGATGACGTCGAGGCCAGCGAGGGGGACGCTCAAGCGGCGGCTGAGGACGGCGGTAACGAGGAGCAACCGCGCCGAGTCCAGCCCGTTGGCTGTGCGGCGCGGCGCGGGCGTGACCGTTGGGCTGGTTAGCGCCTGCACTTCGACGAGGACGGGGCGGCTGCCTTCGAGCGTGGGGACGATGGCTGAACCGACGGCGCCGGTCGCGCGCTCAGCGATGAACGCCTCGCTCGGGTTGTCGACGCCCCGGAGTCCGTCGCCGGCCATCTCGAAGACGCCGACTTCATTAACGGAGCCAAAGCGGTTCTTTACGCCGCGCAACAGCCGGTATGAGCTGAAACGCTCGCCTTCAAGGTAGAGCACGACGTCGACGATGTGCTCGAGCATACGCGGGCCGGCGATGTCGCCGTCCTTCGTCACGTGACCGACGATAAAGACGGGTATGCCACTGGACTTCGACCAGCGCATCAGTGCCATCGTCGCTTGCTTGAGTTGAGCGATGCTGCCGGGCGACTGCTCCGCGGTTTCGCTGTGCACGGTCTGGATCGAGTCGATGACGACGAGCGATGGGTGCATCGCGTCGGCCTGCATGAGCGCGGACTCAACGTTGGTCTCCGCCGTCACGAAGAGGCCGGCACCAGCGAGTCCCAATCGCGCCGCGCGGAGTTTCACTTGCGACGGAGACTCCTCGCCAGCCACGTAGAGAACGCTGCGCCCGGACTCGCCGAGCATGGCAGCGGCCTGCAGAAGCAGCGTCGACTTCCCGATGCCAGGGTCGCCGCCAAGCAGCACGAGCGAGCCGGCAACGATGCCGCCCCCCAGCACACGATCCATCTCGGAGATGCCAACTGGCATGCGCGCCTCATGCTCGACGGTGAGCTGCGATATCTCAACCGGCGGGGCGTTCGTGGGCGCCCCGAGCGATGAAGCGCGAATGCTTGGCTCACGGCGCTCGACGAAGCTGTTCCAGGTCTGGCAGCCGGGGCACTTGCCCAGCCACTTGGCGCTCTCGGTGCCGCACTCTGTGCACGCGAAGTTGGTGGAGCCGCGGCGGGCCTTGCCTGCGATAGTCACGCCTCACATTGTCGGCGGGGACGTCGAGATGGGCGATAGATGAATGGCACGCGATTGTGGGTAAGGGGCGAGCCCAAACGAAAAGAGGGCCGCCCGAAGGCGACCCTCTTATGTCATGGCTAATCCGTTACGCTAGCGCGGGCTCCGAGGCGTTGGTCATCACGATCTCGTCGTTCTGGACGTCGATCTTGATGGAGTCGCCTTCGTTGAAGCGCTCTTCCAGGAGTGCTTCGGACAGGCGGTCCTCGACCTCGTTCTGGATCACGCGGCGTAGCGGCCTGGCGCCGAACACCGGGTCGTAGCCCTTCTCGCCGATCCAGTCCAGCGCCTGGTCCGTCATCTCCAGCTTCACACCCTTGGCGCCGAGCTGTGAGTGCACGTGCTGCATCTCGTTGCCGACGATCTGGCGAATGTTCTCCTTGGAGAGCGCGTGGAAGACGACGGTGGCGTCGAGCCGGTTGATGAACTCCGGCCGGAAGACGTTCTTCATCGCGGCGAGCACCTTGTCCTTCATCTTGCCGTGCTGGTCTGCGGCGTGGGCCGCTTCGTCACGGGCGATGCTGAAGCCCAGGGTGTTGTCCTTGCGGATGAGGTCCGAGCCGACGTTGGAGGTCATGATGATGATCGTATTGCGGAAGTCGACGCGGCGACCCTTGGCGTCGGTCAGGTGACCGTCGTCGAAGATCTGCAGGAGCATGTTGAATACTTCAGGGTGCGCCTTTTCGATTTCGTCCAACAAGATCAGGCAGTACGACTTGCGCCGCACGGTGTCTGTGAGCTGGCCGGCGTCCTCGTAGCCGACGTAGCCCGGAGGCGCGCCGATGAGACGGGAGACGTTGTGCTTCTCCATGAACTCCGACATGTCGAGCTTGATCATTGCTTCTTCGCTGCCGAACATGAACTCGCTCAGTACGCGCGCGAGGTACGTCTTGCCGACACCGGTGGGGCCAAGGAACATGAACACGCCTATCGGCCGGCGCGGGTCCTTCAACCCGGCGCGAGCGCGGCGCACGGCCTTGGCGATGCTGTGGATCGCCTCGTCCTGGCCGACGATCTTCTCGTGCAGTGCGTCCTCCATGTGGAGGAGACGCTGTGACTCTTCGGAGGCGATGCGCGTGACCGGAATGCCCGTCCACATCGCAACGACTTCGCAGATGTCTTCGCCGGTGACGCTAGCCGTTTCGTCTTCCTTCTTCTCGTCCTGCCAGCCCGCCTGCAACCCTTCGAGCTTGTCCTGCAGCTTCACCTCGCGGTCGCGAAGCTCGGCGGCGTACTCGTACTGCTGCTGGGCGATCGCCTCTTCCTTTTCGTGGCGGAGGCTGTCG
>JBDTOK010000028.1:0-18411 GCA_039933275.1 Chloroflexota bacterium
GCCGACGCCAAACGACTCGGCCGTTTCGATGTCTGGAATTGGAGAGAGGGTGCCGGTTGGCTGGAAGCGGCGGAACATGATCTGCGGCGCAACTGTGAGCACGTGGGAGTGCTTGGAGTAGGGGAGGTAGCAGAGGAAGGCGAGGAAGTCGATGAGGTGGTTGTAGAAGAAGAAGACGTTCATCGCCTTGGCCATGCCAGAGGAGAGGCCGATGACGTCCCAGAACTTGTACAGCGAGTACGTCAGGTAGGCCCATTGCTTGTGATCGAACTCGTTGGGGTGGAGGTAGAATTCCAGGCTGTTGAGGAACACGTCAGTGACCATCAGCCAGGCGATGAAGAACAAGATGATCCAGCCGTCCATGTTCAACGTCATGCGGTGGGGGCGGACGAAGGCGCGCTGAACCGCGGCCATCGCGCAGCCGAGGAGGACGAGCAGGTTGAAGGTGTCCATGAGCGGCCGCAGCAAGTCGTAGATGATGCCGAGGTTGGCCTCGAAGGAGATGCTGTGGTCGATGCCGTTGAGGAGGAAGTTCAGTGTGCGGATCTGGAGGACGATGAAGCCCCACCAGATGAGTGTGTGCAGGATGCCGGAGTATTTGTACCTGGGGTTGGTTGCGACGCGCTGGTTGCCGACGAGTAGCGGGCCCATTCCGGCCATGCGCCAGAAGAGATGGTCCAACCGGTTGACGGGCTTGGACTTGAAGAACCAGGAGGCGCGGGTGGCTGCAGACCAGGCAAAGAACGCGAGAAACCCGACGAGAAAGACGAAGAAGAAGACGTTGCCGGGGAACTCGTTGGCTGGTGTCATGCGCGTGCAATCATAATCAGCCGTTTGTTTATGGGTCAACAAGGTTACGGGCATATTGCGAGGCGGGCGTTATGAGATGCCCCCATCACTAGCATGGGTAGACAGGCTGGCGGAAGCTATCGTGGTGCCAACGACCGAAAGAGGAAGTGGAGGTAAGAAATATGGCACACGAACACTTGCACCACGACGATTACGTGGTCGGGGACTCGTCCGCTGCCGCCGCGAGTTGGATGCTCGCGATGATCGCAGTGGTCATTGCGGTAGTACTGGCCGTGGCGCTCCTGGTGTGGGCCCCGTGGCACACGAGCACCACCGGCGGGACGTCCGGCGGCACTAGCTCCGGGCAGCAGGCCCAGCCGAACACCGACCAGGGGTCATCGGACTCCTCAGGCCCTGACGTGAACATTTCCGGCAACGACGTAAACGTTGGTGACAACAGCGCCCCGAACCCGGGGCAATAAAGGAGGAGGTGAAAAGAGATGATCGCGCTATTGCTAGTTGCACTGCTTCTGATCCTGCTGTTTGGCGGGTTGGGGGTAGCGATTTCGCCGCTCTTCTTCATCCTCTTGGTGATCGTGGTCCTTCTCGCCCTTGGGGGCGGATACGGCTACCGTCGCTAATGAGCTGAAGACGACAGGCACACAAACACAGAGGCCGGGCAAACGCCCGGCCTCTTCCGTTATGCGCGGAGGTTAGACGGGGAGTGCGGCGGAATCGAAGCCGTCATCGACGTATTGGGCGCGGATGTCTGCGACGAGCTCGTCCTGGGAGTCCCAACCGTCGTTGCGGAGCTTTTCGATGGTGGCGATGACTTCGTGATCAATGCCGCCGTTTTCGCGCACGTCACGGATAAGGCCGAGCTTCGAGATGGGGAAATCAACGCCGCGGAGGGCGCGCTCCCAATCGTCGGACTGTGCGGCGGGGATTTTTCGTGTCATGACGGCTCCGGAATCATAGGTTGGCTCAAGCCTAGTGCGGGCGAGGGCGCGCGGTCAATTTGCGCAAGGCGACGCTAGTGCTGAGGTAGGCCAGGCGTGCGCGTGGGGCGGGCGGTCACGCCGGACGGTGATGGGCCGCCGGGTGTGGCCGTCGGAGTGACGGACGGTGCGGTCGTTGGTGAGAGAGAGGGCGTTGGTGTTGGGGTTGGCGTCTTGGTGGGGGTGACGCTGGCGCCCAAGACGGCCGGGGTGCGGGTTGGGCGGGCGGTTGGGGTCAGCGTTGGGCCGGGCGTGTTGGTGGCTGGCGCTGCGGTAGGTGTTGCGGTGGGGGTGTGTGTAGGCGTCGGTGAGGGCGATGCCGTAGGCGGTGGGGTGCAGGTGAAGCTTCCAAAGACGGAGACTCCGCTGGCGGCGGCGCCGGGTGCGCCGGTGGGGCCCTGAGGCCCGGTTGGGCCTAGCGGCCCGCACGGTGTGGGCGAGGGGGTGTTCGTAGGTGTGGGTGAGGCCGTGTTCGTAGGCGTTGGGGAGGGCGTCGGCGTAGGAGTTGGCGTTGGCGTGCAGGTTGGTGGGAGTTCCTGAGATTGGACGTCGCCGACGTCGACTATGGCCGTGAAGCCGCAGCAGAGGGATGGGCCCTGTGGCTGGAGGCCGCCGGCGGAGTTGGCGTTGATCACGAGGCAGCATGGGTCAAGGTCCTGTGGTTGCGCGCCGATGAGGTTATCGAAGTTGAAACAGCAGTCGGGGCCGCCGCCGCCCGTGATGCAGCAGATCGTGGGATTGGGGTTTGTGCAGGGAGTAGCAGTGGGGGAAAAGGTTGGCGACGGAGTTGGCGAATCGGTTGGTGAGGGAGATGGCGTATCGGTGATGATTGGTGTGGCAGTGGGAGAGGGTGTGGCCGTTGGAGAGAGTGTTGCTGGAGGGCCATCGTCGTCATCATCAGCGGTGATCTGGCGCCCCTGGCTAAGGGTGACGCTGAACATGGCGAGGCTAAGAAACACGCCGATGAGGACGAATGTCGCCGCTACGTATCGCATCACAAAACTCCCGTGGGCAGAATCCTACGCTGATTGAGCGAAGGCAGTCAATTTGAACGAGGGGTGATTGCTAGTGCTGGGGGAGGCCGGGCGTGCGGGTGGGGCGGGCGGTGACGCCGGACGGCGACGGACCGCCGGGTGTGGCCGTTGGCGTGGCTGATGGTGCTGTCGTTGGTGGGTGAGAGGGCGTTGGCGTGGCAGTCGGAGCCGCGGTTGGCGTGGGGGTAGGCGTTGGTGATGGGGTTTCCGGTCACGACTTCGCTGAAGTTGGCGGCGCAGCAGACAGCGTCGCTTACGTAGACGCTGGCCGGGTTGCCCTGGCCCGCGCACGGCCCATCGGCGTCCCAACTGTCGAACTGGTAGCCGTCGTTCGGGTAGGCGTAGATGTCGATCGTCTGGTCTGCGTAGCCGTCGGACCAGGTGCCGGTCTGGGGGATGTAGGAGTAGCCGCCGATGTCAGGCTCGATGGTGATGAAGACGCCGTAGCAGGGTGGCGGAGTCGGGATCTCGCTGAAGTGGGCGGTGCAGGTGATGTTGTGATCGACGAGGACGGTTGCGGGGTTGCCCTGCTCTGCGCAGTCGCCGTCCCAGCCGTCGAACTGGTAGCCGTAGTCGAAAGCGTAGATGTCGATGGACTGGTTGGTGTAACCGCCGTCTCCGCAGTCGCTGGTCTGGGGGATGTAGATGTAGCCGGCGTGTGACGGGCTCACGTCCGCGCTTACGGAGAAGCAGTTAGGCGGCGGTGTGTCGGTCGGCGTTTCCGTTAGTCTGGGTAAAGGGGCAACTCTGAGGGGTACAATGCGCTCCGTGATTACGGACGTTCACCACGTCGGGATCGCTGTCAGCGACCTCGAGGAGGCGCTGCGGTTCTACCGCGACGCGTTGGGGTTGCCGATGGTGAAGGAAGGCGATATGTCGGCGCGCGGGGTGAGGGTGGCGGTGCTAGCGGCGGGACGGAGCTATCTGGAGATAATCCAGCCGGTCAGCGACGATTCGCCGTTCGCGAAGGCGATTGCGGAGCGCGGGCAGGGGCTGCACCACGTCGCGCTTTGGAGCACGGACGCCGCGGCCGACGTCGCGAAGTTGCGTGAGGCCGGGTGCCCGCTGGACGACGTCGAGCCCCGCGTTGGGTTTACGGGAAAGCTGAGTTACCTGGCGGCATCGGCGTTTGATGGCGCGCAGCTGGAGGTGGTGGAGCCGGAGGCCGGGATGAACGGGAAGCACCCGGACTCGGGGCGGATTACTCGGATCGATCATGTTGTTTTGCGGGTGCCGAGCGTGACGGCGGTGAGCGAACGGTTCGAGGCGTGGCTCGGCGTGCTGACGAAGCGGACGATGGAGCGTGGCGAGCAGGCGTTCGCGTTCATGCGGCCGGGCGATGTGGTGATTGAGGTGATCGGACCGAAGTCGGGCGGCGAGCCGGGCAGCGGGAAGATCGCGGGGCTGGCGTTTGAGGTGCGCGACATCGACTCGCTGACGGAGGATGTGCGCGCAGCGGGCTATCCGATCGGGGAGCCGCACCCGGCGCTGCAGGGCGGGCGGATTGTGAGTGTGCACATGAGTGGGACGTGCGGGGTGCCGGTGGCGTTTATCGATTTTGACGGCTCGCCCGGTCCGCGCAAGTAGCCCAGAGCGGATTTTTAGCTGACAAGCGGATGCACGTGGATGATAGTTCACTGTTGTTGGCGGGTTGCGGGTGTTGTCCGGATCGCGCCGAGGTTGCCCCGTCCCGGGTTCTTCGCGTGGATACGTTCTAGGCTACGGATCGGGAGTCGTCTCGCTCAGGATGAGGCCGCGCGGTCGCTGGTCAGCTGATTGCAGAGGGCTGATTCGTTATTCGAGCATCTGCTAGAATGGCGTCGCTTTCGACGTACAATGAAGGCAGAAGGAGGGTCATTCCCAAATGAGAGAAGTTGTAATTGTAGAGGCCGTGCGCACGCCGATGGGCCGGCGCAACGGTGTTCTTTCCGGCATCCACCCTGTTGATCTCGGCGCCAAGGTGCTGAATGAAGTCGTGAAGCGCGCTGGCATCGAGTCGGGGATGGTCGAAGACGTTGTCTTTGGTTGTGTCGACGAGGTCGGTGAGCAGGGGGTCAACGTCGCGCGCAACGTGCTGCTAGCGGCGGACTTCCCGTACACGGTTCCTGCCACGAGCGTCGATCGACAATGCGGCAGCAGCCAGCAGGCGATTCACATCGCCGCGAACTTGATCTCCTCTGGCGTGTGCGACATCACGATCGGCGGCGGCGTCGAGTCGATGTCTCGCGTGCCGATGGGCGCAAACATGATGCAAGGCCCCGGCGTTCCGTTCACGAACTCGATCACCGACAAGTACGCGCTGACTCCGCAGGGCATCTCCGCCGAGGAGATCGCCGTCAAGTGGGGAATCAAGCGCCAAGAGGCCGACGAATTTGCGCTCGGCAGCTACCAGAAGGCGGCGAAGGCGCGTGACGAGGGCCGCTTCGACCGCGAGATCCTGCAGCTCGACGTCAAGCTGGAAGGTCTGCCGCACACAGTGAAGAGCGACGAAGGCATCCGCGACACGACACTCGAGAAGATCGCTTCGCTGCAGCCATCGTTCCGACCGGACGGCATCCACCACGCGGGCAACTCCTCGCAGATCACTGACGGTTCGTCGGCGGTGCTGCTGATGTCACGAGAGAAGGCGGATGAGCTCGGTGTAAAGGCTCGGGCGCGGATCATTGGCCAAGCCGTCGTCGGCTCCGATCCGATCCTCATGCTCACAGGCCCGATCACGGCGACGCCGAAGGTGCTGAAGCACGCCGGCCTTGAGATGAAGGACATCGACATTATCGAGATCAACGAGGCGTTCGCGTCCGTCGTCCTCGCGTGGAAGCGCGAGTGCGGTCCGGACATGTCGAAGGTCAACGTGAACGGCGGCGCGATCGCGATTGGTCACCCGCTGGGCGCGACGGGCGCGCGCCTGATGACGACGATGCTGCACGAGCTGGAGCGCACGGGCGGCCGCTACGGAATGCAGCTGATGTGTTGCGGCGGCGGCCTTGGCACCGCAACGATCATCGAGCGCCTGGATTAGAGCGCGCGGCGTCGGGTCAGGCTAAAGCCTGACCTCCGGGTTAGTAATATAGAGAGGGCCGGTCACGGGATCGGCCCTCTTGCTTTGCGGAGGTGATGCGTTGGACGTGCTGATACTGGGCGGGCCCAAGTTCCTGGGGCGGGCGACGATTGAGGCGGCGCTGGCGGCGGGGCACAACGTGACGGTGTTCAACCGCGGGCAGACGAACCCAGAAGACTATCCGCAGATCGAGAAGGTGCGCGGGGATCGCGACGGACAGCTCGATGCGCTGCGTGGGCGGAAGTGGGACGTGGTGATCGACGACTGCGGGTACGTGCCACGGATCGTGCGGCAGTCGGCGGAGGCTTTACGGGACGCGGTCGGACGGTACGTGTTCGTGTCAACGATCTCGGTGTACAAGGATTTGGATAGCGGCGGGATCGATGAGGAGTATCCCGTCGCGACTCTGAGCGATGAGTCGGTCGAAGTTGTGGACGGCGAGACGTACGGCGGACTGAAGGCGCTGTGTGAGCAGGTGGTGCAGGACGTCTACGGCGAGCGGGCGCTGGTGATCCGGCCGGGGTTAATCGTGGGGCCGCACGATCCGACGAACCGCTTCACATACTGGGTGACGCGGACGGTTCGCGGAGGCGAGATGCTGACGCCGGTAGGGCCGCAGTACCCGATGCAGGTGATCGACGTGCGCGACCTGGCGGAGTGGACGCTGCGAATGGCGGCCGACGGCGCAGGCGGTGTGTTCAACGCGACGGGGCCGGACTACGACCTGACTCTAGGGACAGCGCTTGCGATAGCAAGAGAAGTGTCGAAGAGCGACGCGAAATTCGTGTGGGCGAGCGAAGAGTTTCTGCTCGCAAGCAAGGTCACGCCGTGGGCGGAGATGCCGCTGTGGATGACGGGCGAGGTGAAGGTACACGAGATGAGCATCGACCGGGCGCTAGCGAAGGGGTTGACGTTCCGGCGGCTGGAGACGACGGTGCGCGACACGCTGGCGTGGGCGCAGAGCGAGCCGGCGCCGAACCCGCCGCCCGCAGGGATGACGGCAGAGCGTGAAGATGAGCTGCTCGCGGCATGGCGGGCGGCGGGGGCGGCTGAAGGACGCAGCGAAGGATAAGGGAGAGGGCCGGTCCTTTGACCGGCCCTTCGTGTTTTGTGCGGACGATTTACAGCTAGTGCGAGTGCGGGTGCGGCGTGCGGGTGGCGCGCGACGTCGCGCCCTGCGGTAGGCCACCCGGTACCTTCTTTGGCGTGCGAGTTGGCGTTGGTGTTGGCGCGGGTGTGCGGGTTGGCGTAGTGGTTGGCGTAGGACTCGAGCCGTTCGTCGTTGCACGCGGCGTCGGCGTGCGGGTAGGTGACGGCGTTGCGGGCACTGGGGTTGGTGTGCGGGTTGGAGTGGCAGGGACTGGCGTTGGCGGAGGGGTGACCGGGACTGGGGTTGGGGTGCGCGTTGGCGTCGCCGGGACCGGCGTCGGCGGTGGGGTGACCGGCACTGGTGTTGGCGTAGGTGTTGGCGTCGCCGGGACCGGCGTTGGCGAAGGAGTGCGTGTCGGCGATGCGGTCGGCACAGGCGTTGGAGACGGAGTGCGGGTTGGCGATGCGGTCGGTGCCGGGGTTGGTGACGGAGTGCGTGTTGGCGATGCCGTTGGCGCCGGCGTGTTGGTCGGGCCGGCAGGCGGGAGGGCGCCGCTGCGGACGCTGCCGAAGTCGTTGGTCCAGTACCAGCCGTACTGGCTGTTGGCTACGAAAGCGCGGGCGATGCCCATTGAGGTGTAGTTGGCGCCGAGCATGTTGGCGTTGTGGCCGGGTGAGTTCTGCCAGGCGGTGAAGACGGCCTGGGCCGTGGTAAATCCGGCGGCGATGTTCTCGCCCTTGTAGGCGTTGTAGCAGTAACCGCCGATCTGGCACATGCGGGTCCACGGATCGCGCGTCTTGCTCTGATCGAAGGCGTGGCCGTTGATGCAGTCGCCGGTGCAGTGGTCGTTGTGCTCGAAGTAGCTGTTGATGCCGAGGTCAGTGCTCATCCAATCCGCCGGAGGCTGCAGGTCCCAGTCGATGGTGAGCGGGCCGAGCGGCGGGGTCTGAGACGCGCGGTAGTTGTTGATCAGGGTGACGAATGCGAGCTCTTCTGAATCGAGCGCTGGGTCGGCGGACGCTGATTGGGCCGGCGACGAAAGGGTGATCGCGAGGGTGGCGATCAGGGCGACGGCCATTGTCACGGCCGACGCCAGTGTTAACTTGCGGGCGAACGTCATCTTCATCCTCCTAAGGCTTTCCATAACTCAGGACGGAGGGCAGGTTGACGGGTTACGCGCCTGCTGAAAGGGAGGGTGCAGAGGGGGTTAAGTTTTGATTTGAGTTGGAAATTGCGATGGAGATGTTGGAGTTTGGGGGAATGGTATTTTGGGGGCGGAAGTTGAGGTTGGGTGTTGTGGCGGCTCGCAGCGGATGTTCAGCGGATAAGCGGATTTGTGTTTTCGCTGGTTGCGCGGCGTTGGTCTCGTGCATCCGTGTTGCGTGGGGGCGAGTTTGGCGCTGGTGGTGGGAAGGTGCTTAGTGTGAGCATGAGGGCCTGCAGGCCCGTCCTTCGGAAACCTCAGAATGAACGGAAGCTAATCGCTCGGCAGATGTTGCCTGAGGTAGCGGGCTTGTACTGAATAGGGGCGAGGCCACCACCAATTCGAGAGTTCTTCTGGGCGAAGAAGATTTGTTTTCGGCAACGTCGCGCGATGCCGCTTTGGAGGTTGCCTCACCCAACATCGGTGCGCCAATCAACTGGCGCGCTTCTATACTTGCAGCGTGAGTGAGGAGCCTCTGTTTACGAAGATCGATTGTTTGCGGTTGCCGGTGTCGGACCTGGAGGAGGCGCTGCGGTTTTACCGCGACCGGCTGGGGCATGAGTTGATCTGGAGGACGGAGACGGGGGCGGGTTTGCGGCTGCCGGAGTCAAATGCGGAGTTGGTGCTGCAGACGGAGCGGGCGGGCGCTGAGACGGACATTTCGGTGGAGGACGTGGCGTCGGCGGTGGAGCGGTTTGTGGCAGCGGGCGGGAGCGTGGTGGCGCCGCCATTTGCGATTCAGATTGGGATGTGTGCGGTGGTTCGGGATCCGTTTGGGAATGTGCTGGTGTTGTTGGATGCTAGCAAGGGGTTGTTGGTGACGGATGAGGCGGGGAATGTGGTGGGGAATGAGCCTGCGTGAGGCTCGATGTGGGGCGTTGTTCTTAGTACAGGAGCTTAGCCGCTAGCGCATTGTCCGTTTTTGCGAAGCATGAGGGCCTGCGGGCCTGTCCTTCGAGAACCTCAGGATGAACGGAGGACTCATTACTGCGGCCGAACTTGTTGCAGGATGAGCCGCGTTTTCGTTCGACGTTGAGAACGGCGTTGGGGCTTAGAGTTGGCCTTGCTTTCTTAGTAACGGCTGGCTGTAGGTGATGCGGCCGGTCATTTCTTGCGGGGTGCAGGCGGCGAGGATCAGGGCGGCGCGGGCCATCAGTTCTACTGGTTCGGCGCGCGGGTCGTCTTCGGTTTCCAGGAGTTTGTGGAACATTACGCCAGGGGAAGGGACAATGCCGGCGGGGGCGAGCGAGTTGACGGCTATGTTCTTGTCGAAGAGCTCGTGCGCGAGGCCGGTGGTTAACCGCTCAAGGGCGGCCTTGACGAGGCCGTAGACGGTGCCGCCGCGCGGCGCCATGGCGTACGGCGGACCCTCAGGGTGGCGGGCGGCGAGCGAGCTGATGTTGACGATGTTGCCGCCGCCGGCCGCGACCATGTCCGGGATGACGGCCTGGGCGAGGAGGTAGGGCGCGATGATGTCGACGTCCAGCATGCGCTGGAAGCGGTTGCGCGGCATGTCGGCGATGGGGATGTAGTAGGTGAGCGCGGCGTTGTTGACGAGAACGGTGACTGGGCCGTAGGTCTTGCGCGCGGTCTCGACTAGGTGCTCGATGTCGCCGACCTGCGAGATGTCGGCGCGGACTGCGGTTGCTTCGCCGCCGGCCTGCTTCGCTTCGGCGACGGTTTCGGCGATGCCGCCGGGGAGCTGGTGCTCGCCTTCGTGTTCAGTGCGGGCGGCGACGATGACCTTCGCGCCTTCTTTGGCGAAGAGGATGGCTATCTCCTTGCCGATGCCGCGGCTGGCACCCGTGACGATTGCTACACGTCCGTCTAGCTGTCCCATTGTTCGAAGCTCCCTCTAGGTATGGCCGGGTGTGGGCGATGCGCCGGCGGCAGTTGGCGTGGGCGACGAGCCAGCGGTTGCTGCGGGAGTTGTGGGCGCTGGTGTGCCGAGATCGAGTTTCTGCGCACCCTGTCGTAGGAAGTTACGCACGTCGATGGCGTCGTTGGCCATCGTTTGCGGTGTTTGGGCGGCGGCGGGCTCCATGTCCGTTTCCAGTTTAACGACGGCGTTGCAGAGGTTCTTCGCCAGGTCCGAATCTTTGGCTCGAATCAGCGGATCCACGTTGTGCATGAAGTTGTGGACGGTGCCCTCCTGGTAGAAAAGAACGTTGGCGCCGTTAATGTCGCCTTGCTGGAGGAAGGTGACGAGTTGTCCCATCTTCACGTCTTGATCGGCAAAGCCCCTGGCAGTGGTGTCGCTTGCATTGCCGAGCGGTTTCAGCGCCGTGTCGCATGTTGAGCTGCTGCCGGTGCACTGACTGAAGAGCAAGAAGCCGCCGACGAACAAGAGGACGATGACGCCGAGGCCGGCGCCCCAGACCCAGTCCGGCAGGCTGCCCTCGAACTGCTGCGCGCGTCGCGGCTGCTTGTATCGCCGCCGCGACGAGAAGGCAACGTTACTGAGCAGCGGTGGGACTGACAGCGGGCGTTGTAGGGGTTGGGGAAGTGCCGCTAGCGGGTGATGCATTTGAGCCGAACTCTGCGTGAAGAAAGTTTATCAGGTTCCATGTGTCTTCCTCTGAGATGGTGCCTTTCCAGGCGGGCATTATCGTTCCGAGGCCACCCTGGATTGTATTAAAGAAGAACGAGTCTTGGTGGTATGGGATGTGGATACGGAAGTCGGCAGGTTTGACGGGGAGGGTGGCGGCGGCGGGGCCGTTGCCATCGCCGGTGATGCCGTGGCACTGGGCGCAGTACTGCTGATAGAGCACCTGGCCCCGTGCAATGGATTGGGTGGTCGAGTCGATCGGGTTTTCGCCGTTGAGGCCGCCGCCCGTGGGGACGAGCGAGATGGCGGCAAGGCCGAGACCGAGGACGCTGAATGTGGCAACGGCTACTCGCAACTGGCGCGGGGCGAACTGCGGGATGCCCGGCCACTCGGTGACCCAGGTGGCGGCAACGAGCGCGAGGACAAGGAGCACGGCGGCGCCAACGGTGATCCAGGAGCCGACGGTGAATGGGTAGTCGAACTGGCTGCCGACCCCGCCCGCGCTGACGGGGACGGAGAACGTAGCTTTCGCGTCGTCGAGGCCGCGGCGTTGGACAGTGACGTCGACGTCCCAGGTGACGGCCTTGCTGAGAAACGGCCCGACGCCCTTGAAGGCAAACGGCGCACCTTCGACGGCATCCATGTCCAGAGTGGCCTGACCGGCGCAGTCGGCGCCTGTGCAGCCGTGTTCCGTGAACTTGAGCTCGACTTTTAGGATGCCGCTTGGTTGCGTTGGATCTGGGTTGAGCGCTTGCGCGTTTAGTGGCGCGGTGAAGGCTCGGAAGGAGTTCTGGCCGATGGTGTTTGGCGAAACGGTGAGGTCGATCTGGACGTCAGGCTGGCCGTTGAGGGTGGTCGGCTGCACTTCTTCGAAGCCGACGATGGCGGAGGTGCTCGCCTTCTCGAAGGCTTCGGCGTCGCGGATCTGGCGGGCGGTGGGGTAGAGGACGAGGATGGCGGCGGCACAGAGAACGGCGACGCCGAGAGCGAGCTCGATGCGGACAGCGATGTTCATACGGTGGCGGAGGTCATCGGCGGGGCGGCCTTCGTCGGCCTCTTCGACGATGCGCGGGCGCAGGTAAAAGGCGTTGACGGCGGCGGCGAGCAGCAGGACGCCGAGGATCGCCAGCTTCACGATCAGTGCGCGGCCGTACGCCGTATCGATGAGCGAGCTCCAGTCCGGGATCTCGGCGGCGGCGTTGGCGATGCCGGTGACGAGTAAGACGATGACGCTGGTGGCGGCGATGACGCCGAAGCGCTGGAGGTGGCTCGCCTGCAGGGCAGTGCGATCGTCGTCGGGCATGTCCTGCCGGAGCCAGAGGAGGAACCAGGCGAGCTGGAAGAGCATGCCGATCCAGACAGCGGAGGCGAGGATGTGGAGGAAGTCGACGGCGACGGCCCAGAAGGAGCCGGGGATGGCGTCGCCGTGGCTGACCATCGCGATGAGCAAGACGTAGGCCGCGCTGCCAATGATCCCGACCCAGATCGCAGCGTTGCCGAGTGCGTCGCGTCCGTTGCGCCAGAGGTAGGTAGCAACACCGACCGCGATGACAATCACGGCGAGCACAACCTGACGCTGGATGAAGCGCGTACCCCAGTCGTTGCTCAGGACGTCGCTGAGTTTGCTGAAGCCGCCGACCTGGTCGAGCTGAAGATAAAGCTCGCCGGCAGCGACGACGACTAGCGCGGCGGCGGCGATGAGGGCGACTCGCACAACGCGGCGGCGGGCGGTGTCACGCCAGCGGGTACGACACGGCTCATCGACTTCGGGAAGCGATGGTGAGACGACGAGCGAGAAGAAGGCGAGCGTACCGAGCAGCGCCGCGATGCCGAGCAATCGGCCCCAGCGCACGCCAACCGTGTCCGGAGCAGCGGTGGTGCCGCCAGTGGAGCCTGGCCGCGCGCTTCCAGGTGGGGTGCTCCCGTCTGCGTTGAGCACCGTGAACGGGTAGTAGCCCTTGAACAGGTGTCCGTCCACGGCAGAGAGCGTCTCCCATTCGACGGTGTAGTAGCCGGGGCCAAGCGTGCCCTTGACGCCGATCTGCATCTCGGCGGGATCGGGGCCGAAGGTTGTCGCGCCGTCATCGACGCGATCGCCGCTGCCGTTCACGACCTGCAACGACGAGAGGTTGGTGTCGAGCGCTTCGCTGAAGAAGGCGGTGACGTTGCTGGGCGGGACTCGGAGCTGCGCGTTCTGCTGAGGGTCGGAGCGGACGAGGAGGGCGTGCGCCTCGGCGGTATGCGGCGCGAATAGCAGGGCGAGCGCACCGATGAGCACAACGAGCGGGAGGAGCGCTGTCGCGAGGCGGCGGTGTGTCACGTCAGGATGCCCAACGCTCGCCCGGCTTGCTGCAGCAGGTCAGCGCTCTTCGCCGCTTCTGTTTGCATGACCTGCGCATCGTATTTGTCGCCGAGGTGTAGCTCGATAGCGACGATGCTCTGGCAAAGGTTGATGGCGAGATCATTGTTGACGGCACGCAGCGGCCCATCGACGTCATGAGTGAGGTTGTGCGGATCGCCAACGAAGGCGGCCTGCGCGCCATTCTGGTCAGCGGCGGCAGCGAGTTGGCTGGCCTGCTGCAACTGCGAGATCGCGGACTGGAAACGCTGTTGCGACAGCTTGTCAGTCGTGACGGCCGGCAGCGGCTGCGAGCAAGGATCGACGCCGGAGGTTACGAACGGCGTCGCGATCGAGGTAGAGGCGAGGACGCCGCGGGCGTTCTGTAGGTCGGCGATGATTTGCGTTGACAGCGTAGCGATAGCGGGGAGCTCGACCGGGCCGGCGATCTGGTTTTCGAGGGCGATGACGTGCTGGCAGAGAGTCTTGGCGGCGTCCGGTGCTTTGTCTCGAAGTGGACGGTCGATGTCGTGGGTGAGGTTGTGGGCGTCTGAGGTGAAGAAGAGGCTACGGACTCGCTCTTTGTCACCCGAGTCTGCAGCGTCGGCCATGTCGTTGAGGGCGGAGATGTCGGTGATGATGCGCGCGTCGGTGATGGGGCTGCCGGTGAATGGAGAGAGCGCACTATCGCAGCCGGTGGCGGCGGTGGAACCGTTGCCCCAGAGGAGCGCGCCGACGAGCACGATCACTGCGAAGACGCCGGCGATTGCAAAGCGTGGTAGTGAGGCGCGGACCCAGGCGCGGAACCAGGGTCCACTGAACCGCTGCTCGCCTTCCGGGACGGAGCCGAAAGCGAAGCTCATCGCGAAGATGAGGAGGAAGATAACGGTGACTACCGAAGCGACCCCGGCCGGCGTCGCAGCGCCGATGTGCAGTAACACTGCTATTGCGGCGTCCACAAGTCGTCGAGCCAGGGGCCGGCCTTGCACCAGCCCAGCATGTAGGCGTTGAGGATCTGGTCGTTGGGGCCTGGTGTCGTGCCGCGTGGGTCGGCGGTGAGCGCGTGCTCAGCTGTGCCGTCCGGGTTCATGACGAAGATGGCGAATTGGTGCAGCGCGGCGTAGTTGAGCGAGACGCCGGGCAGCACGACGGAGCCGGTGTAGGCGATGATCTTTCCGTCTGGCGAGAAGTACGGGTTGCGCTTGTAAATATCGGTGGAAGTGGTGAGCTGGGTGATGCCACTGCCGTCCGCTTCGATGCGGTACAGCTGGACAGTCTCGGCTTCAGCGCCGGCGGCGACGATCCACTTGCCATCCGGCGACCACGCCGGGTCGAGCCAGATCTTGGAGCCGTCGCCGGGGGTGAGGCGAGTGAGTGCGCTGCCGTCGGACTGCATCGTGTAGATGTCGGCCCGGCTGAAGTCCGAAGTTTGGAGGTAGAAGGCGAGGCGGTCATCGCTGGGTGACCAGGCGATGTTCCCGATGTATTGATCGCCGTCCATGATCGTCGAGGCGATCTGGCCGGAGGCGACGTCGAGGATCTCGATCTTGCCGTTCTT
Source organism: Chloroflexota bacterium (assembly GCA_039933275.1). Taxonomy (GTDB): domain Bacteria; phylum Chloroflexota; class Dehalococcoidia; order SM23-28-2; family RBG-16-64-32; genus DATKKM01. The sequence goes on from JBDTOK010000028.1 coordinate 14,618, forward strand.
GTTCTGGCCGTTCCACTCGACGATGGCGAGCTTCTTGCCGTCGCGGGACCAGGCGATCCACTGCACGAGAGAGTCGACGCTGAGCGGATTGGGGAGTGCGTTGGCGCCGCGGACGATGATCTGGCGCTTCGTCGCCTCGGCGAAGAGCTGCTTGAGGTAGGCGATGTTCTGGCCGTCCTGAGCGCAGCGTGTCTGCGTGATCACTTCGGTATTCGCGTCGACGGTCTGGCGGTAGGTCTTACCGGACTCGAGGTCACGGACGGCGATGGCGCCGGTATCGTCGTGGTAGACGATGTATTGCTGCGCGCTGGGGTCGCCGGAGGCGGTTGCGCCGGGGGTGGTGGTACTGACGGTGCCGCTTGGTTGGCCAGAGGTGCCCGGGACCAGCGTTGGTGTGCTGGTCCCGGGCGCACTGGCCTTGCTCGCGCAGGCCACGATGGTGACGGCCGCGACGGCGACCATGAGAATCGTGGGCACGACGAGCAGACGGTTCACTTAGCTCTTGCCCTGCCTTCCGGCGAAGTAGCCCGCGCCGCCACCGACGACCGCGCCGGCGATGATGCCGATGATCAGGACGACGACGGAAACGCCGCTGCTGTCGTCCTTGGTCACCGGTGCCGCTGTGGCGATTGGCGTTGCACTAGCTCCTGCCGTTGCGCTGGTTCCCGGCGATCCGGTAGCGGCACCTGACGGTTCCGTCTTTTCGCCGATATAGAAATGGAAAGCGCCTTCGGCTTCCTCTCCGTCATCGGCGGAGACGGTGTGCCAGATCACGGTGTAGCGCCCGTTCTCCAGCCCTGCGTCCAGAGCTGCGGAAATGTGGGTGCGGTCGTTGTCATCTAGCACGCCGGTGCCAACGGTGTCACCGTCGTCGCTGACGACCACTAGTGTTGGCAGGCCGTCGCCGCGCGCGACTTCTTCGGCGAAGAAGACGTCGACTGCCGTTGGCTCCGCGGCGACGACTTCTTCGTCGCCCGGAGTGGAGTGATCGTAGCGGGCGTGGGCCGAGACGCCCGGCGCGCCAATCGCGAGAAGTGCGATCAAGGCGATCGCTGTCGCTGCAAGTGCAGCGGCCCGCAGGCTGACGCCTGGGAGCCGGTTGCTTAAAATCTGCATTCTTTTCTCCTCAGTTCCTCACGCGGGAGGACAAAGACTAGTTTGCGCCCTTGCATCGCTCCCGTCATTAGTGAGAACGCGCGCACGCAATGTTGGCTAGATCGATCGGCTGGGGCCGCAAACCTCCAGTGTCTGGTACGGCGGTGGAGAGGGCGCGGACGCTCGTCGCCTGGCCGTTGCCTCGATGAGTTGATGGGGGTTATTCGGATTTCGGCGGTTGGAGGATGGGCGGCGCGTGGCCGGGGAGTGGCGTGATGGGTTGGCGGTTGTCGATAACGGCTTCGTGGCCGGGGAGGGCGAGGCCTCCGGTGTCGTCGCCGATGAAGGGCGTGCCGACCATCGATTCGCCGCCGCCACAGTGGGCGGGGCCGATGTGGCAGTGGGCAGCGTGCGCTTCGGTCTCAGCGTCGAGCTCGCCAGGGTCGGCGAGGGTGCTGATGGCGGCATCGGCGTGGTGGTCGCTGCCGGTGCCTGTAATCTCCGGCCAGTGGCCCATGTAGGAGATGTTGGGCAGTAGGGCGAGGGCCAGCACCAGCCAGGAGCCCAGCCGGACGATGTACGCCCGATTCGCGGCTGTTCGCATCGCCCCGATTATAGGTTCAGCGTTGGGCGAGCGGGAAAACGGCAGCGCGCAGACTACTTTGCGATAACGGGGGCCAGATACGGCCGCGGTCGAACTTATGGAAGTTCGAGGACGACGGTGCCAGCGAGGATGTCGTGCAGCGTGCGCGCGTCTCGATCGAAAAACATTGGCAGGAAGCCGATGCCGAGCGGGAGGATGCTGAGGGGGAGGAGGAGCACTCGGCGGAGGGTCTGCCAGATCGTCAGGTGGTAGCCGTCGCGGTCGGTGACCATAACGCGCACGGCCATCTGCCCGATCGTCTGGCCGCGCCACCACCAGGCGCAGAAGAAGTAGATGGGCACGAAGAAGAAGTAGGAGGCGACGATGGCGAGGGTGGTGTACTCCTCGGCGTTGGTGTAGGTGTAGTCGTTGCCCCAATCGGTCTGGGTGAGGAGATAGAAGCCGGCGGCGGCAGCGAACAGCAAGAATATGGAGCCGAGCACGATGAAATCGAGAATCGCGCTCACTACTCGCAGGCTTGCCCCCGCATACGGCAGCGCCAGGTGCTCGTCGTGGTCCAGTTCAGCGGCCAGGCGAGGCTGGTCCGTTGTCGTCATCGCCGTCAATTATATGTCCGTCCAATCCGATTTAGCGATAAAACTTCTTAATCTAACAACGCATCAGGCGTCCGAAGAGTAAACGATGCGGCCGCCCACCCAGGTGCGCGAAACCTCTAGATTTTCCGTAAGAGCGACGAGATCGGCGTCATAACCGGTCGCGATGCGGCCAGCTCGGTCTGAAACGCCGGCGACCCGGGCGGAAACTTCGGAGGCCATGCGGAGGGCGCTGGCGAGGTTAGCGCAGCCCCAATCGATGGTGTTGCGGACGACGGCATCCATCGTGGCGGCGCTGCCGGCGATCGTGCCGTCGGGCAAGCGGATGCTGCCGTCTTGCAGGGTGGCCTCTTCGCGGCCGATGCGGAACGTGCCAGAGGCAAGGCCCGCGGGAGTGACCGCATCGGTGATCAGGCAGACGCGATTGGGTCCGAGCGCTTCGATGAGCATGTGGACAACCGCGGGGTGGAGGTGCACTCCGTCGGCAATGACTTCAACGGTTACGTCTTTGGAGTCGATGGCGGCGCCGATTGGGCCGGGCTCACGGTGGTGGAGCGGGCGCATCGCGTTGAAGGCGTGGGTAACGTGCGAAGCACCGGCGTCGAAGGCGCGCTTGGCGACGGCGTACTCGGCATCGGAGTGGCCGACGCTGACGCGGACGTTTCGCTTGAGGGCGCGCTCGGTGACGGCGGTTGCTCCGTCCAGTTCAGGGGCGATAGTCATGACGCGGACGTCCGCACTGTCGAGAAGGCGGTCGAGGGTGTAGGCGTCTGGTTTGGCGAGCCAAGCGGGAGGGAGGGCCCCGCGGCGGTCGGGGCTGACGAAGGGGCCTTCGAAGTTGACGCCGAGAATGCGGGCGCCGGTCGTATCGCGCCTGATTGCTTCGGTGACGGCTGTGGCGCAGGCGATGCCGTCTTCGATGTTGGCGGAGCAGATCGTGGCGAGAAAGCCGGTGACGCCGCGAGATGGGAGCCACCCGGCGTAGCGGGAGACGTCTTCGGATTTGGCGCTGAGCAGGGAGAAGCCGCCGCCGCCGTGCACGTGCACGTCGATAAAGCCGGGCGCGAGCGTGAGGCCGCTCAGATCGACGATTTCGGCTCCGGCAGGCGCTTCGATATGCGTTTCGACGCCTGTGATGTGGCCCGATTCGATGAGAACGTCCGCCCGTTCGAGGGTGCCGTTCGGGAGGAGGACGCAGGCCCCGGTAAGTAGCGCTTGCGCTGGCATCGCCCTATCATACTCGGAGCGCTCAGGTGCTCGTTATGATCCGAATTTCCAACGTCTTACGGCTGCTCATGCTGGCCATCGTCCTTGTCGCGGTGACGTTTGCCGTCGCCTGCAGTGGTGGCGACGACACGCCGAACGGAACGCCGCTACCAAAGACATCGATTTCGGCGGCGGACGAGACGGCGATCGACAAGTTGATTACGGACGTGATCACCGCACTCGGCAAGCAGCAGCGGACGGCGCTTGACGCGCTGGCCAACGAAAAGCTGAAGTCG
>JBDTOK010000029.1:0-18266 GCA_039933275.1 Chloroflexota bacterium
CTTCACTTCGATTCCCAACTTCGTGATTCGCTCGATGATCTCGTTGATGGCGACTGCGGCCTGCTCGAGGCTAGAGCGGGAGCGGGCGAGGTCAGTGTCGATGCCGTGGCCGTTACCTTTGGCCTGGTTCTGGAGGGCGATAATGTCGGCCTGCGATTCGTCGTGCTGCTTCTTGAGGTCGCGCGCCTTCCAGAGGAGGGGAGCAATCTGGGGAAGCAGGCTTTCGGCTTCATCGCGGGAGAAGAGGCGAGGCGCCATGGCAGCTATACCAGTATATCGCGCAGGGGCCGGGAAGGCCTGAAATCGGAGCAACGGACGCGACGACTACAGCGTCTTTTCGCTGTATCCTAGGGGTGAAATTCTGTTCGAGGAGCCGCATATGACCACCGAAGAGCGCGCGATCAAGTCGGAGAAGTACACGGAGGAGCGAGCGGACTCGCTGCCGTTTAACACGCCGGAGAAGTCGGACCGGTACCGGACAGAGCGCTTCCCGGGCGCGATCGGCCTCAACTGGTTCGAGAGCGATCCGACGTTGCAGCGCTCAATGCGCTACTACTTGTCGGCGGAAGAGTACGAGTGGGCGCTGCCGCACCTGAAGCGGCTGGGCGAGTTGATGGGCGGCCCGGTGGCCGAGCGCGCCGAGATCACTGACAAGAACCCGCCGCGGCTGGTGAAGTACGACCGCTGGGGTCACGACGTGAGCGAGGTGATCATCGCGGAGTCTGCGCAGGCGACGAAGCGCGATCTCAAGAACATCGGCTTTATGGGCCCAAAGTTCCGCCGGGAGGCGGAGGCGGCGGGTGTGAACTCCGGCCCCCTTTCGATGGCGTCCGGCTATTTGCTGAACCAGGCGGAGATCGGCATGTCCTGCGCGATGGGCGCGGACGCCGGCATGGTGGAGTCGCAGGTTGCGCAGTTTGCACCGCCGGACGTGCAGCAGTACGTGCTCTCGCGGATCGAGTCGGGCGAGTGGGTTGGCGGCACAGGGCAGTTCTTTACGGAGCGTGCGGGCGGATCGGACCTCGGCGGCCTGGAGACGACGGCTGTGCCCAGCGGCGACGCTTGGATACTGAATGGCTTCAAGTGGTTCGCATCGAACTGCGACGGCGAGGCATTTGTCGTGCTCGCCAAGCCGATCGGCGCGCCGGACGGCGTCAAAGGCAACACGCCGTTCCTGGTGCTGCGACAGAAGCGCGACGGCAGCCGCAACGGCCTGCACATCCGCCAGCTCAAGGCGAAGATGGGCACGCATGCGGTCGCTTCGGGCGAGGTAGAGTTCCGCGATGCGGAGGCGTTCATGCTCTCCGGCCCCGCGACCGGTGACAATGGCTCGCCGAGCGATGGCAGAGGCATGGCGCGATTGATGGCGATGACGAACATCGCGCGTCTCGGCGTAGCAATGATGGGGCTCGGCTGCGCGCGACGTGCGCTGGTCGAGGCGCTCTGCTACACGAAGGCGCGCAACACCTGGAAGACGCCGCTGCAGAAGCACCCGCTCATGAAGCGGAAGCTCGTTGAGATGATCGTCGATGTCGAAGCGGTGCAGGCGATGCTCTTCGAGGGCTACGGCTACGCAAACCACCAGCGACCGGACCTGGCGTACGCGCGATCGCGGATCGTCCCGCCGCTGGCGAAGCTAAAAGCGGCGCGTCTCGGCATCACGACGGCGAGCGACGCGATCGAGATTCACGGTGGCAACGGCTACATCGAGACGTGGCCGGTGGCGCGCATCTTGCGTGATGCGCAGATCAACACGTTGTGGGAAGGCCCGGACAACATCCTCTGCCTGGATGTGCGCCGCGCGATTGAGCGAGAGGCAGCGGATGAGCCGTTCCTCGCGCGCATACAGGAAGCGGTAGAGAACGCGGGCGAAGGCGTCGCTGCGGCGCAGGTCGTGCGCGACCGCAAGGAAGACCTGGCGGAAGCGATCGGAGCGTGGAAGCGGCTAGACGCAGAGACGGCTGAGGCGCGGCTGTTCCCGCTGGCGCAGTTCATGGCGGAGACGTTCACGGCAGCGATTCTCTGTGAGCGCGCGGAGTGGGAGCTGCGTGAGTTCGGGGACGATCGCAAGAGCGTGATTGCGGCGCTGTACACGGAGCGCTACCTGACGGACCGCAACCGCCTGCGCGACATCGATTCGCCGACCAATCTAGCGCTGGAGCGATTTGATGACCTGGTGGCAGGCGCGCTGGTGGATACGCGGTAAGGCGACATTCGGCTAAGTCGAACATGAAAGTAGCCGGGGCTGGAAAGCCCCGGCCACGCTGGTCCTGGGTTCTGGCGTTGGGTTAGCCGATGCTGATCAGCTCCACGTCGAACACTAGCGTTGCATTTGGGGGGATTGCGCCTCCGGCGCCGCGGGAGCCGTAGCCGAGCTCCGGCGGGATGGTGAGGGTGCGCTTGCCGCCGACTTTCATTCCGGCGACGCCCTCGTCCCAACCTTTGATGACTTCGCCGGCGCCCAGGTTGAACTGGAACGGCTGGCCGCGGTCTCGCGATGAGTCGAACTTCTTGCCGTCTGTGAGGCGACCGGTGTAGTGCACCTTCACCTTTTGACCGGCCTTGGCCTCGTCGCCGGTGCCGACACTGTCGTCTTCGTAGTCCAGTCCGCTTGGTGTCTTCATTCGTCCTCCTCCGCTATGGGGTCGCCGTTGCCGGCGCTGGCGTTGGTGTGGCGGTGTTGCTGAGCAGCGTGATGTCAAAGATGAGGTCGGCGTTGGCCGGGATGATCGGCGGTGAGCCGGCGGCGCCATAGCCCAGCGCTGCCGGGACGATTAGCCGCCGCGTCTCGCCGACTTTCATACCGGCGACGCCTTCGTCCCACGCCTGAATCACGCGTCCCGCGCCGAGCGGGAACTGGAACGGTGTGCGTCCGGGCTTGAGCGAGCTGTCGAAGAGCGCGCCAGTGTCCTTGAGCCAGCCGGTGTAGTTGACGGTGATCGTCTGGCCTGTGGTCGCGACGTCGGTGCCGGTGCCGGGCGTGACGATGATGTACTGCAGGCCGGTTGCCGTGGTGGTGGTCTCGCCAGTGACGTCCGGCGGGCTTGGCGGCGGCGTCGGGCCAGGCGTTGGCGTTGGAGTGCCCGTGGCGAGCAGGTCGATATCGACGATCAGTGTGGCGTTCGCGGGGATTGTCGGGTTGTCGTGGCCGGTCGCGCCGTAGGCGAGGTCCGCCGGGATGATCAGGCGGCGGCGCTCGCCCGGCTGCATGCCGACGACGCCTTCGTCCCAACCCTTGATGACGATACCGGCGCCGACGACGAACGTGTACGGCTGCTTGCCTGAGTACGTGCTGTCGAAGAGGGCGCCTGTGTCCTGGAGCCAGCCGCTGTAGTTCACGGTGATCGTGTCGCCGACCGCTACCGGGACGCCGGCGCCAGCGCGGACGACGATGTAGCCGAGGCCGCTCGCGTTAGTCACTGGAGTCGCAGCGACGGACGGCGGTGCAGCGGGAGCTGTTGGCGTTGGCGAAGGTGTTGGAAGCACTGTGGGTGAGCCGGTATTAGAGACGATGGCATCGCTGCTGTCACCACCGCCTAGAAGAATAACGAGGCCAAGCACAGCGAGGACAGCGAGGAAGATGGCGCCGGAACCGAGCAAGACGAACCGGTTGGAGAGCACATCCGCCGGCGACATACTGCCGGCGTCTGCCGCCATGTTCGCAAGCTGACGATCGTACTGGCGGCGTCGTCGCGGGTCGCGGAGCACGTTGTAGGCGGCCGTGATATCTGCGTGACGCTGGGCCGCGCGCTTCTTGTTGCTGCTCGTGGGGTCGTACATTGACGACAGCCGCGCGTAGGCGCGTTCAATGTCGTCCTGCTTTGCGTTGCGGTTGACCTGCAGTACCGCGTAGTAGTCCTTGTCGTAAGCCACTGGCGGGAGCTCCCCTCGATTTTTCTGGCTGTTACGCCCGGCGTCGGGCGTCCGAGACATTGTAGTAGGTGCGCCTCGGAGAGCGATAGTAAGGGGGCAAGGTTAAAGGAAAGTGTGAACTAAGCTGTCGTGGAGGGCGGCTGTGCTAGGCTGGCGGCGATGAACGACGGCTCTTCCAATGCAGTGCGCCGGGCACTACCAGAAGAACGCGAGCCGCTGGTGGCGATGTTCAGGCGATCGTTCTGGGACGACCCGGTGATCGAGTTCCTGCTGCCAAACGAGATGCGCCGGGCGAAGCCGATGGACGCTTATATGCGGATGGTGCTCCGCTACGGGTTCAAGCGCGGACGGGTGAACCTGGTCGAAGGGGAGAACGGGCCGCGCGTCGGCTCGGTGTGGCTGCCGCCGGATGAGGCGATTCCGACGACGATGGGCCAGATCCGCGCGGGCTTCTTGCCGCTACTCGGCGCGAACTTGAACTGGGCGAGTCAGCGGAAGTTCTTCTCGCTCAGCAACTTGATCGAGCACCACCACAAGGAGGACGTGGCCCGCCACCATTGGTATCTATGGTTGCTGGCGTCGGACGTCACGGAGCAGGGCAAAGGCTGGGGCACGAAAGTGCTGGAGCAGGAGCTACGCGAGGCTGACCTGGCGGGGATGCCGTGTTACGTGGAGACGGGCAAGGAGCGCAACCTGCTGTTCTACGAAAAGCAGGGCTTCGCGCTGAAGCACGAGCTGCCGCTGCCGGGCGGTGGGCCGCCGCTGTGGACGATGATCCGCGCACCGATGGCGTGAGCGCGAGAACCAGAGCCGGAGAACCTAGAACCCAGCGGATGCCGGTGCTGGGTTCTAGGTTCCTGGGTTTTATCAACCTTCGTTCGTAGCCATCAGGGACTGCCAGCGACGCTCTGCCTCGACGGAGTAGCGCTGGACGTCGGCCGGGTCGATTGGGCCTTGCTCCGTGATGTAGGCGGTGACCAGGCGGGCTGGCGTTACCTCGTAGTAGACGTTGCGCACTTCGAGCCAAATTTCGTCGCAGATCTCGCGCGCTTTGCCTTCTTGGGCGGAGAAGGGAATCGGTTCGCTGGGGGCGCTTACCTTTAGCGTCTCGGCTACGGAGTAGAAGGGGACCTCGGCGTCCTTCGCCGCGAGGGCGAGGCCGCGCGTGCCGATTTTGTTGATGAAGTCGCCTTCGGGGAGGATCGTGTCGGCGCCGACGACGACGGTATCGGCCTCGTGCACGAAGAGAGCCATCTGCGCCTCCGTGATCAGTGTCGTCGAGATGCCGTTGCGGACGAGTTCTTTCGCGACTCGGACGCCTTCGTTGAAGGGCCGCGCCTCGGAGACGATGACGCGCTCCGGCTTCAAGCGTGAGAGCAGCTCGATGACGGTGGATGACCAGCTGTGCGTCATGATCGTGCCGCCGTGGATGACCTTGGCGGCGGCGAGGGCCAGCTCTTCCGGGCCGAGCTCGATCGCCTCTACCGTTTCGTCGACGGCGCGGAGGCAATCGTTTGTCTCAAGGTAGCGAGACCAGGCGGCGGCGACGGCGTTTTCGATCGCGGCGTTCATGGGCCGGGCCATGGCGAGAACGCGGCAGGCGGCGCGCAACTCTTCGCCGTTGCAGTTGTTTTCGAAAGTGCGAAGGGCGTTGAGTGCGGAGAGGGCTAACTGGCGGGCGCCGGAGTCGCGGTTTGCCTGGATGTCCTTGATAGCGGTCCGGATTTCTGGCCTCATGCGCTACCTCCTTTGGTCGCGGGGCTGGAAAGCCCCGGCTACGGGATAACAAAAAGCCGGGGTGTTTTACCCCGACTTACTTATTGATCGAACCGAAACGAACCATGGGCGTGGGTGCTCCTTACGGTCGTCTTCGTGGGCGGTTTCTGTACCGGTAGAGTACACCCATCGTCAAACGATTTGGAGTGGCTTTTGCGACGATTACTGGACAGAAAGTGGCGAAATTTCGCGCAAGCGTGCGACGGCGTTAACGATCCCGCGTTTTTTCGCAGCAGCGGACGCATGGACCATGATGTGTCGGTCCGGCGTGACCTCTTTGGGCGGCTGGAAGCGTCCCTTTTGTTTGATGTAGATCTCCCAGCGCGCGTCGGAAGGATCGCGCCCCTTTTCGAGCCGGGTGCTGAGGCGCTTACGGGCCGCGGCATCGCTTGCGGTTACTTCGACTAGTGCGAACTGGGCGCCGGTTTCGCGGGCGAGGCGGGCGGCGGCTTTGCGCTCGCCGGCGCGCTGGAACGTGGCGTCGAGGATGACGGATTTGCCGCGCATCAGCAGGTCGTGGGCTTGTTCGAGCATGGCTGCGTACGTCTTCTTGGTCATTTCGGCGGAGTAGAGGCCCGCGCGGAAGTCGTCGAGGGCGCGTGTTGTCGGGCGCATGCCGGCGAGCTTCTTGCGGACGACGTCGGAGGAGATGACGGTGGCGCCGAGGTGCGGCGCGATCTCTTTGGCCGCGGTGGATTTGCCGCTGGCGGACAGACCGCACATTACGACAAGCATAGCCGGCGGCAGGGTCTTCGCGTATTCGCAGGCCATCTCGAAGTAGCGGTGTGAGGCTTCGGCCGCGGCCTTCTTCGCTTTCGCCGGCACCGACGGGATGTTCAGCAAGAACGCTTCGACTTTGCCACGGACGCAGGCGCTGTAGTAGGCGTAGAACGGCAGAACCTCGCGGAGGTCGGGGTCGTGGGCACTCTTCTGGTAGCGGCGGACAAACGCCTCGGCCAAGTCCTGGCGGCCACGGTAAGCGAGGTCCATCTCGAGGAAGCCGACGTCGCGTGCGATGTCCAGCACGCTGATCCGGCGGTTGAACTCGACGGCGTCCATGATGCAAACGCCATCTTGCATGCAGATGGCGTCGGAGCGGAGGTCGGCGTGAGTGCGGCGAATGCGCAGCTCCTTGACGCGGCGGGCGAGGACATCGCGCTTGCGGGCGAAGAACGCCTCGGCGTAGGCGAGACATATGGCGTGCTGCTCCGGTGTCAGCGTTTTGCCGACGAACGGCGTCCACTGCTCGACGTTTTCGCGGTGGTTGTAGCGGATTGCCCAGTCGCCATAGCGAGCGAAGGCAGGGCTCGTCTCGGAAGTGCTTTCGTGGAAGGGCACGAGCTTGTCGGCGACCTGCTCGACCATACGCTTCGTCGCCTCGCCTCGCTCGATCAAGCGGTTCAGCATCCGGTCCTCGGGCAGGCGGCGCATCCAGACGGCATACTCGACTGTTTCACCTTTCTTGCCATCGATCACATACTCGTTGCCGAGCTTCCGGATCGGCACGACTCCGAGATAGGTCTCGTCGCAGAGAAGCGAGTTGAGGGCGACCTCACGCTGGCAGTAGTAGCGGCGCTTGCCAAGCGTGGAGTAGTTCAGGAACCCGAAGTCGACGGGCTTCTTGATCTTGTAGGCGTAGTCGTCAGTGAGGAAGACGTAGGAGATGTGGGTCTGGATCAGCTCCACCCGGCGCGTTGGTTGCGGGTAGGCGGCGGGCTTGAGCAGCGCCTGGACGAGAGGCGGGAGTCCGTTTTCCGGCACGAGCGCAAGTATAAATGCGCAGAACGCGAGGCGCGAGCGTGCGAAGCGGCGATCAGCCGACGGTGATGTGGATCGTCTGGCCTAGCAGCGGGCCGTTGGAGATGTTGGCGGAGTCCATGAAGAATACCGAGAGCGTGTGCGGCCCCGGATCGAGGAGGGGGAGCGTGAGAGCGTGCCCGCCGTCGCGCAGATCGATGTGGGTCGCGTCGGCGATGTACTTCTGGCCGACGGGCGGTATGTCGCCGTCTATGACGACGCCCATGTGCCCGAACCCCGGCGAAACAGGCTGGTCGGCGGACTGCAGGCGCAGGCCCCCAACGGCCAGCGTTACCGGGATCGGGTTTTGCGTCGTCGCGCCGTCCAGCGGGGAGACGAAGCCGACGCCGGTGCCGGGTATGTTGGTGGCATTGGGGTCCAGCGTCTGGATTGGCACAGTGGTCTGGTTGCTGGTGCCGCCGCCAGAGCCGTGGATTAGGGCGTAGCCGATCAGCCCGCCAAATACGGCGATCGCGACGAGGGTGAAGATTGGGCCTTTGTAGGACACCCATCCATTGTGGGCAGGCTACGGGTAGGCGACAAGACGAGGCGCCGGTGTAATATCTGCGCGGAGGGAAAACATGACTACAACAACCGAAATCAAGGGCAAGGTTAAAGGCGGCTTTGAGCGGGTCAAGGACGCGTTCGAGGCGAACTTCGCGGACGGCGCCGACGTTGGCGCGTCGCTGGCGGTGATGATCGACGGCGAGATGGTCGTCGACTTGTGGGGCGGCCACGCAGACGGCGGGTGCACGCGCCCGTGGGAGCAGGACACGATCGTCAACACGTTTTCGACGACGAAGGGGCTGACCGCACTCTGCGCCAACCAGCTAATCGAGCAGGGCAAGCTCGACCCGGAGGAGCCGGTAGCGACGTACTGGCCGGAGTTCGCACAGGCTGGCAAAGAGAAGCTGCCGGTGAAGTACCTGCTCAACCACAAGGCTGGCCTGCCGGCGGTCGACCGCATGCTCTCGCCGGACGAGCAGTACAAGTGGGAATCGCTGGTGGATGCGCTGGCGGCGCAGAAGCCGTGGTGGACGCCGGGCGAGAAGCACGGCTACCACGCAGTGACGTTCGGTAGCCTGGTCGGTGAGGTGATCCGGCGCGTGAGCGGGATGAGCGTCGGCACGTACCTGCGCAAGAACGTCACGGAGCCACTCGGTGTCGACTACTACATCGGTTACGGACCGGAGCTGGACGCGCAGACGGCGGACATGATCCCGCAGCCCTTCCAGACGCCGGAGCCAGACCACCCGCTGTACGCCGCGTTCACGAACCCGCAGTCGATGACGTTTAAGGCGTTCATGATCTCGCCGCTGCCGATGCTCAACCCGAACTATATGAACACACGCGAGTGGCGCGCGGCGGAAGTTCCGGCAGCGAACGGCCACGGCAACGCGCGCGCCCTGGCGACGATCTACGGCGCACTGGCCCGCGGCGGCGAGCTGAACGGCGTCCGCCTGCTGCAGAGCGACACGATCGACGAGATGCGCAAGGAGCAGTCGAATGGCGTGGACCAGGTGCTCACGATCCCGATGCGTTTCGGGCGCGGCTTCTTCCTGGAACTGCCGGAGTACGAGCTGACGAAGAACACGACACTCTTCGGGCACCCGGGCATGGGCGGATCGTTCGGGCTGGCGGACCCGGAGGCGAAGATCGGGATCGGCTACGCGATGAACAAGATGTACATGCCGCCAGACCTGGTGTCAGTCGACCCGCGCTGGATGCCGATCTTTAGCTCGCTCTACGCGTCGATCTAGAACCCAAACCGGAGAGCCCAGAACCGGATCGCGTTTGCGCTGGTCAAGGTCTCGTTTCTGGTTGCTGCGGCTAGGAAGGCTTGCGGGCGCTGAACTTGAACGTGTGGTACTTCGGCAGCGCCTCGACGGCGATGTTGGTAAAGCCGGCGTTCTTTAGGCGCGCCTCGAACTTCGCGGGGTCTATCGCCACGCATGTGTCCATGATGTGGTAGATACGCCAACGCAGCGACGGGGTGCTGTCGGAGCCGGTGAATAGACCGCCTGGACGCAGGACACGAAACGCCTCGGCCAGGAGCTTGTCTTGCAGCGACTCCGACGGGACGTGGTGCAGCATCGTGAAGCAGACGGCAGAGGAGTAGGTGTCGGAGAGGAGCGACATCTTCGTCGCGTCGCCTTCAACGATGCGCACCTTCTCCGACGCGAATCGCTGGAGTTTCTGCGCGAGCTTGTGATCGATCTCGATAGCAGTGAGGTGCGGGACGTTGTCGCGCAGCCATTCGGTTGTGCGGCCGGGGCCCGGCCCGATCTCGAGGACGTTGTCGCCCAGATCAGCCTTCTCGAGCACCCACGGGATCATTCGCTTCTTGACGACGGTCGCCCAGCCGTCTGAATTGCAGTAGTACCGGTGGAAGAGGTTCATGCGGCGTAGTATAGCGACCCGCCGGAAAATGTTGACAACACGGTGCTGACGGCCGTTTCCGGTGTCGGGCGGAGGCGGCGACATCTAGGCTAACCGTGTGATCCTGCTCTCCAGCGACTGGGACAACACGAAGTACTGGCTGCAGCACAGCGGTACGCACATCGCCGGCATCGTGGCCGCGATGTTCGTGGCGTACCTGGTGTTCCGCGCCGTCTTCCCTCGCATCGCGAAGACGGCGATGTTGCGGGGCGCTCACCCGCCGGATGAAGAGACGCATCGCCGCGCGCAAACGATCATTGGCGTCGTCGATGGGTCGGCGCGCGTCGTCTTTCTGCTGCTTGCGCTGGTCACGATCCTGCCGGAGTTTGGCGTTAGCATCGCAGCGGTCGTTACGGGGCTGGGCATCGGTGGATTGGCGCTGGCGCTCGGTTCGCAGTCGATCGTGCGTGACGCGGTGAACGGGATCTTTTTGCTGGCCGAGGACCAATACCGCACGGGCGACGTCGTGAAGGTGGCGGACGTAACCGGTACCGTTGAGACGATAACCCTGCGCCGCACGATCCTGCGCGACCAGGACGGCGTAGTGCATTCGGTGCCGAACGGGGCGATCAGCGTCGTCTCCAACCTCACGCGCGACTTTGCGCAGGTGAATGTGGACGTGCGCATCAGCTATGGCGAGGACATCGCGAAGGTGCGGCGTGTCGTGGAAGAGATGGCGAAGTCAATGGCGGTGGATAGCGAAACGTCGTCAATGCTGCTGGAGCCGCCGCGTGTTAGCCGCGTCGACTCGGTCGATGACGGGGCGGTCACAGTCACGGTGTCAGCGAAAGCAAGGCCGACGGCGCGCTGGAAACTGGAAAGTGATCTGCGCCAGCGACTGGCGGAGGCGTTCCTGCGGGAGAAAGTGCACGTGCCGTTCCCCGTGTACATCGCGGAAGCGGGCAACGTAGCCACGCCGGGCGATGAGGCGGCGGCCTCAACGATTAACCCAGGCGGCTAGATCCACTTCTGCCAGCGGAAGTAGATCAGCATCACGACCGCGATGAGGATCATCGTCCCGGTGACGGCGGGGAACCCCCACGAAGACTCCAGCGGCGGCCAGAAGTTGTGCTGGAAGTTCATACCGTAGATGCCGGAGATGAGCGTGAGCGGCAGAAAGATCGTCGCGCCTGCGGTGAGCACCCGCATCACTTCGTTCAACCGGTTGGAGACGACGGAGAGGTATGTCTGGAGCGCGGCGTCCGAAAGGTCGCGCAGCGCTTCAATCAAGTACTCGACGCGTACCAGGTGATCGAAAATGTCTCGGAAGTACATCGCTGTGTCTTCGGGGATGAGCGCCGGGAACTCCCCGCGGGAGAGCCGATTCATGATGTCGCGCTGCGGCGTCGTCGCGCGGCGGAGGCGCAGACTGTTGCGCTTGGCGACGAGGATGCGCTGGAGCAGCGTTTTGTCGGGGCGTTCGAGGACGTCGTTCTCGAGCTGGTCGATCGATTCATCGAGCTCGTCCACGATCGGCAGGAAGTCGTCGACGATGCCGTCGAGGAGGCCGTGCAGCAGCCAGGCAGACGTCTTGTGCATCAGCAGCTCGGCGCGCCGGGGGTTGAGCAGGATGCCGTTGAGGGCGGAGCAAACCTTGCGGTGGCAGGAGACGACGTAGTTCTTGCCAAGGAAGAAGTCGACCTCCAGCACAGAGATCTCCTGGTCCGGCTTGTAACCGGTTAGCGCCTGGACGACGACGAAGATGTAGTCGCCGTGATCATCAATCTTCGCTGGATCTAAACGATCGTTGGCAACGTCCTCAAGCGCCAGCGGGTGGAACTGGAAGATGTCGCTGAGGAGGCGGGTGTCGTCGATGTTGTCGACCAGGAGATCGATCCAGACCAGGCCGCCCGGTTCCGCCAGCGCCGTGCGAATAGCGTCCGGATCGGGTGGGAGCGGCGATGACTGGCCGGCCGCATTGCGGAAATAGCCGGTGAAGTGGGTGCTCTGCGCCGTTGAGGTCACGAAAAGTCCCCAGTTTGCGGATGTCGCTGGTTGAAGCGACTGTAACAGGCTGCGGAAACCACCGTCTAATTCTATGAACAGCAGAAGTGGCAGTCTACAATTGAATGACTAGCGAGTAAAAGGCGCACACGGATTACCACTTAGGTAACCTTTTCGCAAAAGAAGCGTTTTACTCAGCAATAACAAGACACTTAGAGGGGCGACCTCCTTCTGTCCGCCTTAAGGCGGATAAAGCGAAAGGCAGTCAGGGGCGGGCTGCCTTTCGTGCTTTTATGAGCAAACCGTTAAAACCGGAACACGAAATCCGCCGTATCTCTCCGCAGTTGTTTCATCTACCAGGAGGTGCTTGATGCGTCCAACGATCCTGCTTGCAACACTCGGGCTAGTCGCAATCGCTATCGCCGGGTTCTCAATGCGAGCGAATTCCGCCAGCGCCGAGACGGTCACGATAAACACGGGGAACTTCTACTTCTGCGACGCGTCCCACGCCAGCACACCCTGCACGACGTCGATCCACGTTGGAGACACGGTCAACTGGTTCGCTTTCGGCGGATCGCACGAGGTGCAGGCATGCGACGACAGCACGTACACGAGCTGCACCGGCTTCGACCTGGGCATCTTCTCCACCGGCGACACTCGATCGCACACGTTCGATACGGCCGGCGACGTGTACTACCACTGCGCACTGCACGACAACATGAAGGGTGAGATCGAGGTGGAGGCGCTGGCCACTGATTCTCCGACGCCGACAGCGGCTCCTTCGGGGACAGCAGCAGCAACGGCTACCGCGAAGGCTGTTCCGCAGACGGGCGGACCGATCGGTGGTGGAGTGAGTTCATGGGAGTACGCACTACTGGCGGTAGGCGCGATGCTCGTCGCTGGGCCTGGCGCCGCGTTTGTGGTTGCTCGTAAGCGGTAGGCTGCGCTAAAGGCAAAGGTTTTGTACGATGGGTGCGTGGTGATTACCGCGCGCCCATGGTTTCATTTTGTAGCGCTGGCGATCGTCATCGCGCTAACCGCGATCATCGTGGCGATGGCCTGGCGATCCGCTTCCGCCGCCACCGTTAGCGTTGACGCTGGGAGCAACTACTTCTGCTCACTCGATTTCGATGGCAGCACGTGCGAGACGGACATCTTGCAGGGCGATACGGTCACCTGGAACGTCAGCGCTGGCACGCACACGGTCACTGAGTGCAACGACACACTCACTGCCTGCCCGCCGACGGGTGGCTGGGATTCCGGCCTGCTGGACGAGGGGCAATCATACTCGCAGACGTTTGATACGGCCGGCACCTTCAACTACCGCTGCGAACTGCACCCTAGCGAGATGAACGGCAAGATCGTGGTCGCCGCTGTGGCGACGGGCACGCCGTCGCCGCCACCCTCGGCGAGCGCTTCACCAACAGCCGCCTCGAGTGCGACACCGGCCGCACTCCCACAGACGGGCGGATCCGGGGGCACTGGTACGATCTGGACGCTGATCGACGCGCTGTCGGCTACGTTCCTCGCGATGGCGGCGATGGCATTCGTCGCGGCGCGAGAGAGGGCGTAGTGCTGGATCGGCCGGTCTTCTTTTACGATGGCGATTGCCGCTTCTGCCGGGCGTCCGCGCGCTTTATCGCTTCGCTGGACCACAAGGAGTCGATTGCGATGCTGCCGTTCGATGACCCGGCTGCGGAGGCGTTGCTCGCGTCGGTGCCTCCAGACAAACGCGGGGAGAGCATTCATGTCGTGCAGACGGCCGGCTGGGTGCTGAGCGGCGGCGATGCGCTGCTCGAGCTGTCGCGCCTGTTGCCCGGCGGCGATGTGCTGGCGTCCGTCGGTTGGCACAACGATCTCATCCGACGAGCGTTCAATGTCGGCTACCGCTTCGTCGCGGACCACCGCGGGCAGTTGTCCCGCGTTGCACCCGATGGGCCAGGGCCGATGCGCCGGCCCACGCCAATTGGCGCTTAGCGCACCCGATCAGCGTTCCCGTCGTTACACAAGACAAGAATCCGATGTAGGTGCATTGTCGCGCGCGGAAAACGTTGACCACTTCGACGGGTGGCCGTTAGACTTTCGGGAAAGCCCCGCCACATCGCATCCTGTAGCCTGCCCGGGCACCGCACATGCGAACTCTACTTACCCGCACACTTATCGCGCTCGTAGTCTGCTCGCTTGCCCTCATGTTGCAGGGAGGCGAGACTCACGCTATCTCCGCGCTGCGTATCGAGCCATATGTCTGGCAATTCGACCGCGATTACCCTGAGGGTTCGCCGGCGGACAGCAGCCTGCCGATCAACACCGTCTACATCAAGACGCACGATGGCACCGACTGGATGTCGACGTATGACAAGCACCCGGCGGCGGTGTCAGGCGTGGATGCGATCAAGAACCTCATCAGCATCTACAACCAGCAGGGAATCGCCGTTTCCGCCTGGTTTGTCCCCGCGCGGACCGACATCGACGGCCAGGTGGCGATGGCCGAGCAAGTCATCGATGCGGGCGTAACGTCTCTTTACGCGGACATCGAGCCGTTTTCCGGGTTCTGCAACAACGATTGTGGGCTCCTCGCTGACACGTTCTGGCCGCGAGTGCGCGCAGATCGCCCGAACGCGCGCCTCGGTGTGATCTACGACCCACGCAGTTGGTGGTGGGACCAGTCGGCGACGAAGAAGTGGCTGGCGAACGCCAACGTCGCCGTGCCGATGTGTTACTGGGACGACTTTGTAGGCCTGGTGCCGTACGGCGACCCGCAGGGCTGCATCGCGCAGGCGAAGGACGATCTGCGTACGACTCTGGCGCCCGGCAAGACGCTGGAGTACGAGCCGGCGCTGGAAGGCGACAGCACGTACGACAAGATGGAGAATGCGCTCGACGCGTCCGTTCGCGCCGACGCACACGCGGTCTCGATCTGGCGGCGCGGTGCTGTATCGCAGGACGTCTGGAATGGGATCGCGGCCTACCAGGCGCCGGGAGGGCCTCACTGCGCGCTGAACCTGGTAGATGGATGCATTGTGAAGGAAGCTTCCGTGCCGACGGCATGGGTCATCGCGAACGGCGGCAAGATACAGCTCGGGAACCTGGATGGGCTGCCAGCGCTTGGCCTGACGGCGCGCGATGTGCAGACAATCCCATCGACGATGCTCAAGAACATCCCGCGCCCGCCGGACGGGACGCTGATCACGGAAGGTGACGGGCATACGTATGTGCTCTACGGCGGCGCGCGCTTCGAGATGTCTGACGGCGACTACGCCCCCCTTGGCCTCGACCCGGCGAACACGAAGACGGTGCCGCCGGGGACGATAGCGCAGCTTGTAGCGTCGCCGGCCGACTACAGTCTCGTCCAGCAGGTGGGTGATCCACTTGAATACGTGACGCTGAAGGGCGCGCGCATCCCGCTGGACGACGACGGGCTAGCGTCACTGACGGCGGCGGGTCACGCTAACGCGCCGAAGTACGTTCTGCCCGTCGCGGCGTTCTCGCAGATACCGCTGGCCGAGGTGGTGCGCGGCGACAGCGATTGTGACGGCACGATCGAGCTGATCGACGTCGTGCGGGTGTTGCAGCGGGCAATCGGCGTTCCGAGCCCGGCGATATGCCTGCACGTGGCGGGCGACGTCACCTGTGACGGCTACCCGGCATCCGTGGACGCGCTGCTCATCCTTAGCTACGTGGCGGGTGTACCGCAGTCTCCATCATCCAGCTGCCCGAACGTTGGCGTGTCCGAACCGGCCGCGCTTCCGCTACGAGAGACTGCGGCGGAGGCAGCGTCATCGCCCCCAACATTGCCGCCGGTGAGCGATACGCCGCTCGCGACGGGTACTCCGCCAGCGTCGGCGGCAGACACCGACTCACCGACGCCCCAGGCGACCGCTGGAGCGAGTGTGACGCCGCGCGCGACGCACACTCCATAACAGTTGCGGGGTACGGGGGATACGCTAGCTTCTGACGTGCCCCGACTTGAAGACGGCATCGTCGCCTGGGAACAGCGAATACTTGATCGAACGAATCGGCGACCACGCTGCCGCCAGGCACGCGATGGCACAGATGCCGACGCAGGCGACGCGTGGATTGCACCGCATCACGCCAGAGGGGGCCAAGGCGGAGTAACGCAGGCATACAGCCAACGTGAAACGAAGGAGGGGCGGCATCGTACCGCCTCTCCTTCGTTTCGGAAGAAAGGGTTCGACGGTTCGCGGGGGAACGAACGGTCTGGGCGTAGATGCCGGGCAAATTATCGGCGATACAGCGAACGGGGCCGGCTTAACCGAACAACTACTGTTGTAAAAGGCTTATCGCGCTAAGAGGCGGGGCCGTCGAAGCGCTGGTTAACGTCCGCCAAGAATTCTTCCAACTGCGGTGACAGCGGGGTCTTCGGCTCAACGTCTGGGCCCTGATGAGAGCGCGCCTCCATGTCGTAGGCCAGCTCCAGCTCCTTCAGCCAGACCTGGAGGCGGGTGTCGCTCTGGGCCGTCTCATCGAGCGCCTCACGTTGACGTTCCGCCTCTTCGCTGACGGAGCTCAGGTCGAGGCGGAAGCCGTAGATCTCGGATAGCAACCCCAACAACGCTTCGAGGCCCATGTAGTCGCGCTCTACCTGGGCGTAGGCGGGGAGTTGGAGGATCATCGTCGTCGTCTCGATGCCTTGCTTTGGGGCGGACGCTCCGAGCACGGCCAAGATCGTCGTGGGGCCTTCGTAGTTGCTCTCCCGTACGCCGCTCGCGCCGAATGTTTTACGCACATGCTCGCTACTGGAGCCCCCGCTGGCGATCGGCCGTCGCGTGTGGGGGACGGGCGCGTACATCGAGCCGATCATGATGTATTCGCGCACACCCAGCCGCTGCACAAGGTCCGTCAGACCTTCGACGAACTCGTCGCCGTTGTTGTGCGGTTCCAGCGTGTGCAGAAAGATCCAGTCGTTGTCGGCGCCGCTCGCGAAGTGCAGGCGGGTGTTGGGGACTGTCACCTTCCGCTCGCCGTTCTCGCGCGAGATCATCGGGCGGTAGCGCGTGAAGTCGAAGAAGCGGCCGGGGCGCGTGAGCCGACCGAGCGGCTGCGCGTCCATCGATTCGCCGATGAAGGCGAGCGTCATCGTGCCTACGGATCCGACGTCGATCCACGGCTGCAGCGCGACCAGCATCTTGGGCTCGCGCAGCGCTGGCAGCGGGTCGAGCAACTCAAACGGGCCGATTTGTGTGCTCACCCGCCAATTGTATCAGCGTGTGCGAGCGGCATGCCCCGGGAAGCGCGAGCGTGCACGAACATGAACGTCAGCATCATCGCGCAGAGGGCTGGCGTGACAGCGACGCCTTCGCGGGGGCCGGCGGAGGCGAGGACAGCGCCCTGGATCACCGGGAAGACGAGCGCGCCTGAGTTGCCGATCGTTACCATCGCCGCCGTCGTGCTGGTCGTGCCTTCGTGGACGCCGATGGCCATCGACAGCGGCCAGATCGGCCCGAAGGCGAGGCCGGTGACAAATGCTGCCGCGAAGGCGACCGCCAGCACATCGCCGAAGATTGCGAGCACCAGGCCAGACGCACCGGCCGCAGCAATCGCAAGCGCCAGTAGCCGCGCGGCATCGTGGGACTGCAGCAGCCGTCCGGTCGCCACCCGTCCGATCGCCAGCGCGCCCCAGTACCCGCAGGTGACGAGCGCGCCGGCCATGACGCCCGCTTCCGCCACGCGCTCCGTGTACGACGAGACCCACGCGCCCAGTCCGATCTCCGCACCGACGTAGCAGAAGAGCACGAGTCCCATGACTGCGACAGAGCGGTTGATGGTGATGACGAGATGCTCCTCGCCGGCGGCGCCTGCGCGCGGCGTGCGCCAGCAGAACGCACCGCATGCCAGCACGGCGACCGCCAGTCCGGCGTACGTCAGCGTGATGTCGTCGGTGAGGCTGAGCGAGGCACCGGCCCACAACGGCCCAACGATCGCACCGAGCGCAAAGAAGACGTTGAGCCGGTTGATCGCACGCGGCACGTCATCACCGACGATGGTGACCAGCGCATGCGTGGCGGCGACGACGAGGCCATCGCCGGTGCCAAGGAGCACGGCGGCCAGAAGCATCAATGCAAACGAAGGCGCGACTGCAAGCGCTGCCAGGCCGAGGGACGCGACGCCAAGCCCGAGCGCAATCAGCAGCCGGGAATCGACGCGTCCGAGGCGCAGCGACACGAGCGCCGAAGCGCTGATCGAGCCGCCGGCAACTGCTGTCAGCACGAAGCCAGCGGTACCGAGCCCAACGTTAGCCTCACGCGCGATGAAGGGGAGCGCGGGCCCGAAGGAAGTAACCCACAGCCCGCAACAGAACAGCGCGAGAAACGCACTGGCCTTGGCGCGCGAGGCGGCCGCGGGCGTTAGCGGATGAGCGGCAGTGGCCATGCGGCGATTATGGGAGCGGCGAGGGCCAGGGGTCGAGGGTCAGGCGC
>JBDTOK010000030.1:0-17845 GCA_039933275.1 Chloroflexota bacterium
ACGTTGGTGCAGGAGTTGCCGAGGTAGAGGACAGGCTCCGGGAAGTTATCCGGATCGCCGGTGAAGCCGCAGGCGCTGATCTGCGTGCGGGTGTAGCCGGCGGCGGTGAAGGCCGCCATGGCGGCAGGTCCGGCAGCCGAGCCGTTGTAGCCGGCGACGGCGAACAATGCGAAGGCGCCGGCGACGTGCGGGGTTGCCATGCTCGTGCCGCTAAGCGATGCGTAGCAGGGGACGTTGGCGCCGCAGCTGACGGAGTCATATAGCCAGGTCGACAGGATGTCGACGCCGGGAGCTGCGATGTCGACGGCGGCGCCATAGTTGCTGAAGCAGGCCCAGCCGTCGTCTAAAATCGTCTGGTTTCCGGCCGGACAACTGGTAAACGTTTTCGAGGGAGCGAGACCGCCGGGCTGGCCATCGAAGTCGCCGAAAGCGGAGACGGTGACGGCGTTCACGCACTGCGCGGGGCTGGCGGCCAAGTAGCCACCATTCGGAGACGGGTTGCCGAGAACGTCCTGGTGGGAGTTGCCAGCGGCGACGGCGACGATGATGCCGGCGGACGTTGCGGCGTTGATCGCGAGGCAGATGGGGTCGACGCCTGGTGTGGAGTCGGACGCTCCGCCCAGGCTCATGTTGATGACGCGGATGTTGACGCCGGGGTCGCCGTCACCAGCGCCGTCGTTGTACTCCTTGCGGCGATTGGTGACCCAGTCGATCCCGGCGATGACGCAGGCGTTGGAGCCGCCGCCGTTTGCACCGAGCACTTTCACCGCCCAGATGCGCGCGCCGGGCGCAATGCCGACGAGGCCGCGGTCGTTGTCACGGGCGGCTATTGTCCCGGAGACGTGACTGCCGTGGCCGTTGTCGTCTTCGTAGCCGGCGTCCGTGCAATTTGCTCCCGTGAAGCCCTTGCCGCCGGCGACGTCGATCTCGGGGTGGGTGGTGATGACGCCGGTGTCGATGACGGCGACGTCGACGTCGAGGGTCGTGCCGACAGCCTGGCCGGTGACGTTGGCGACGGGGTTCTGCTCGAGGTCGAGGCGGTCGGGGCCGGTGGTTAGCGACTGGAAGTTGTTCTGGTGGAGGTCGGCGGACATCGTGTAGTCCGGGGTGACGCTGACGACGTTGGGACTCTGGGCGAGATTCGCGGCTTCGGTGGAAGTCATGTCGGCGGCGAAACCGTTGAGGGCGGAGTTGAAGACGACGTCGGCGTGGACGTCGGAGTGGGCGTCGAGGGCGCTGGCGAGGCCGGGCGCGTTTACGCCGTCCTTCATGACGACGATGTAGTGGCCGGGGATGACGTTCGCGCCTGCCGAAGCGATCTGGGGCGTAGCTGTGTCGCCCGAAAGGAAGACGAAGGAGAGGACGATAGCGAGAGGTATGGCCGCTGTCAGCAGGTAGCGCCGCTTCTTCAAAAATACATTCCCTTCACGGCAACCGGCGGATCGTCGCAGGATAACTGCCGTCGATTATCCCGCCCACGTAGAGGCGTGGTCAATTTGTGGGACACCAGGATTGCCTCAGGTGCGGCGCGGCCCAGTATCACGCTGCACAACATAAGACGATTGCTGATAGGGGTGGTTACCAGTTGTCCGAAGGCATCGCCGCCACGATAGTTAAGGGTAGGGTAGGGTAGGGTAGGGTAGGGGAGGAACTGTGAAGGAAAGCATCAACTTCGACCGGGCGGCTGGGTTCTACGACGCGACTCGCGTCCTGCCCGGCGCCGCCGCCGGCGCCATCACCGCCGAACTGCTCCGCCAGATCGAGCTCGCCGGCGCTGATCGGCTGCTGGAGATCGGCATTGGCACTGGGCGGATGGCTCGGCCTCTGATGGACGCTGGCGTCAGGGTCGTCGGCGTCGACATCTCGCGGGAGATGATGGGGCGGCTGCTGGCGCAGCTTCCGAGCGCGCAGGCGGCACCGCAGCTGCTTCTCGGCGACGCGACTGCTCTGCCGCTGGCGGACGCTTCGTTCAAAGCCGCCCTGATGGTGCACGTCTTCCACCTCGTTGCATCTGCTGCGGTAGTGGCGGCCGAAGTCAGGCGCGTGCTCGAGCCGGGTGGTGTGCTGCTACACCAGGAGCGGGACGCCGATGAGGAAACAGCAGCGCTCTGGAAGGACAGCGACGACAAGTGGAGGCAGCTCCTTGACGATCGCGGGTTCCAGCGTCGCGTGCGGCCGCAGCGGAGCGACATCAAGAAGGTGCTCCAGGACAGCGGCGCGACGTTAGAGTCGATCCCAGTGGCTGAGACTCCGGAAACGAGCACGGTGGAGGAGGAGCTGGAGCGCATTCGCATTCGTAGCCAGTCCTGGACGTGGGAAGTACCGGAGGACAAGCTGCGCGACGCGCTGCCGGAGTATGAGGCGTGGCTGCGCGATCAGGTTAAGGGTGGCCGCTGGACTGACCACACGACGCAGGTCATCGAGGTCATACGCTGGGACTAGCCGCGACATCCGCTACCATCGCCCCGTTGTGCGCGATAGGATAACTGCCAGCAACAAAAGCTCGGAGGAGACGCATGCCCGCAAAGCGCCGATTCACGCCGGACGATCTGTACAACCTGAAGATCGTCTCTGACTCGCAGATTTCGCCGGACGGCAGCCAGGTGGCTTAC
Organism: Chloroflexota bacterium; assembly: GCA_039933275.1. Taxonomy (GTDB): domain Bacteria; phylum Chloroflexota; class Dehalococcoidia; order SM23-28-2; family RBG-16-64-32; genus DATKKM01. The sequence continues at coordinate 2,613 of JBDTOK010000030.1, forward strand.
GTGATGTCCTGGCCGGACCGCGACGCCGATGAGAATCGATTCGCGATCTTCATTGCTGCCACGGACGGGAAGACGCCAACGCGGCAGTTTACGCAGGGCAAGAAAGACCACTCGCCGCGCTGGTCGCCGGATGGCAAGTCGCTGGCGTTCGTGTCGGACCGCGGGGACAAGAACCAGGTGTTCGTTGCGCCGATGAACGGCGGCGAGGCGCGGCAGGTGACACACACGAAGTGGGGCGTCGGGCAGCCGGCGTGGTCGCCGGACGGCAAGGAGATCGCTTACTCCGCTCGCGTGGGTGACCACGTTGAGTCGAAGGACAAGCGTGGTTCTGAGCGGAATGTTCCGCGAGTGGTGCGCGACCTCCGCTACAAGCTGGACGGCGTCGGCTTCTTCGATGAGCGGCGGATGCACATCTTCGTCGTCGACGTTGTGTCGGGCGAGGAGACGCAGCTAACGCGTGGCGACTACTACGACGACCAGCCCGCGTGGTCGCCAAACGGCAAGACGATTGCGTTTACGTCCGACCGCGAGCGCGAGCGCAACCAACGGCAGTGGCGCACGGACGTTTGGACGGTGCCGGCGAGCGGTGGCGCAGCGAAGAAGCTGACGCGGTCGCTCGGGTCGGCGGCGCACCCGACGTACTCGCCGGACGGAAAGTGGATTGCCTACGTCGGGCACGAACACGGCGATGAGGGCGTCGCCAAGAACACGCAGATGATGGTGATCCCGTCACGTGGCGGCGTCCCGGCGGCGATCAGCGAGCGCATCGACCGGCCGGTTGCCGGTTGGCCGGCTTTCGCGAGCGGGCGATCGTTTGTGTGGGCGGCGGACTCGCGAGCGCTGCTGTTCCTCGCGCAGGACCGCGGTACGCAGTCGATCTACCGGACGACGCTGAACGGACGCAGCACTAAGGTGCTGGACGGTGAGCGGCAGATCGAGGGGTTCACGACGGCGGGCTGTCGCGTGGCGTTCACGGCGGTCTGGCCGAGCGTTCCGTGGGAGCTATATGCGACGACGTTCGGGAACGGGCGCCGTGAGACGAACCTCAGCCACGCGAACGATAAGTTCGCGCGCGAGGTCGAGCTGGCGAGCGTGAAACGACTGAAATACAAGGGACACAACGGTCTTGATGTCGAGGCGTTCGTGATGTACCCGGCGGACTACTCGGCCGGTAAGCGATATCCGCTGGCGATCAACGTGCACGGCGGTCCTCACAGCTACCACCCTGGTTCGCGATCGATGAGCGAGTTCCACGCGTTCGCCTCGAAGGGGTACGTAGTCATGCTGCCGAACCCGCGCGGCTCTACCGGTTACGGCGAGAAGTTCACGGAAGCGTGCGTCCAGGACTGGGGCGGCGCGGACTACGAAGACATCCTCGCCGGCATAGACCAGCTGATCGAGGACGGTGTTGTCGACTCGGAGAGTGTGTACATCGGCGGTTACAGCTACGGCGGGTTCATGGCTAGCTGGGCGGTCGGGCATACGAATCGCTTTGCGGCGACGTGGGTCGGTGCGCCGGTCTCGAACCAGATATCGATGTTTGGCACGGGCGACATCCCGCTGTTCGATATCCACGAGACGGGTGGCATCCCGCAGGAGAACCTGCAGACGTATATCGAACGCTCGCCGGTAACGTACCTGGCGAAGGTGAACACGCCGGTGCTGTTGCTGCACCACGAAGGCGACCTGCGCTGCCCGATCGCGCAATCAGAGGAGATATTCCACGCGCTCAAGGCGCTGGGCAAAGAGGTGGAGTTCGTGCGCTATCCGGGCGGGTTCCACACGTACGTGACGCACGCGCCTTCGCAGATAAAGGACCGCATCGTGCGGCAGATCGCCTGGTATGAGGACCACAAGCCGAAAGCGCGAAAGAAGAAGACGACGTCTCGCCCGAAGCGCGTGAAGGTTCCGGCCAGCGACTAGCTATTCGCAGTAAGCGCGGAGGCCGTCGGGGTTGCGGATGATGATCTTGCGGCCCTCGCGGGCGATGAGACCGAGGCGCCGGAACATCGAGAGGTTGCGGTTCACGCTTTCGCGCGTGACGCCGATCATGTTGGCGAGTTCTTCCTGCGTCAGCGAGACTTGCAGCAGGAGTCCGTCCTCGCGCTGAAGGCCGTTGCTGGCGGCGAGGTCGAGGAGGCGGCGAGCCAGTCGCCCGGACACGTCCAGGAAGGCGAGGTCGGTGGCCATCTGGTCGCTCTCACGGAGGCGGACGGCGATCACGGCGAGGATCGCGAGCGCCGCTTCCGGGCGGGAGCGGATGAGGGTGGTGAAGTCGTTGCGTTCCAGCGAGAGCAGCACCGCCTCGGTGGCGGCGGCGGCGCTGGCGGAACGTGGACGCCCGTCCAGCAGCGACATGTCGCCGAAGAAGTCACCTTCGCCCATGACCGCGAGGGTGAGGTCAGCGCCCTGCGTTCCGGGCACGTAGATGCGGACGGTGCCGGATTCGATGATAAAGAGCGACTGGCCGGGGTCGTCTTTCTGGAAGATGATGTCGCCGCGCGGGAAGCGGCGGCGGCGGGCACGTTCTCCCAGCCAGCGGAGGTCATCCTGCGCCAGGGCGGCGAGAAATGGGACGCGCTCTAGCAGCATCATACGCGGGCATGGTGCTATGAAAGCGGGCGTGGGTGCAAGGGGAGGGGGCGGTGGTACCATGGGGGCGATGGTTACAAAGCTCGCACCGCGCATCGTTGCCGACCCCAAAATCCAGTTCGGGCGCCCGGTGGTGGAGGGGACTCGCGTGGATGTCGGTACCATCCTACGGCACCTTTCCGCAGGCTGGAATCTGGAGACCGTCGCGCGGGAGTTCGCGCTAACCCGAGAGGACATACTCGCGGCCGTGGCCTACGCCGCCAACGTCATGTCCAACCAGCGGTATACGGACGATCGGTCCGACGGGTAGTTGCGCTTTCTCCTTGATGAGAACGTTCCTCAAGCGCTAACGGAAGGGCTGCGACGCGCCGGCCATAATGCCCGGCATGTGATTCAGATCGGGCTCCGTTCGCAACCGGACGAAGTGATTTTCGCCACGGCGAAAGAAAACGGCGAAATCATCATCACCGGTGACCTCGATTTTGCAGACGAGCGAGTCTGGCCGACGGACCACAAAGGCATAATCATCCTTAGAGTGTGGCCCAACCTCACGCCGGAGCTGATGGTTCCTGACATCGTCGCGCACCTCGCCCGTTTGAGTCCAAGCGACATCGAAGGCAATATTGTAGTGTTAGAGCCCGGACACGTGCGCATTAGAAGGAAACCAGAGTGAGACTTGCCCACCGCGTTGATTCGCTGCCGCCGTACTTGTTTGCCGAGATCTCCCGCAAGATCGCGGAGAAGCGGGCGCAGGGCGTCGATGTGATTTCGTTTGGGATTGGCGACCCGGACCTGCCGACGCCGGACCGGCTGTTGGATGTGCTGGCGACGGCCTCCCGCGACCCGGCGAACCACCGCTACCCGGAGAGTGAGGGGATGCCGGAGTTGCACGAGGCGATCGCGCGCTGGTATGGGACGCGCTTTAATGTGACGCTCGATCCGAAGACTGAGGTGCTGCCGCTAATCGGCTCGAAAGAGGGGATTGGGCACATCGCGCTGTGCTTTATCGACCCGGGCGATATCGCGCTGGTGCCGGACCCGGGGTACCCGGTGTACGCCGTCGGGACGCTGCTGGCGGGCGGTGAGCCGTATTACCTCCCGCTGACCGAAGAGAACGACTTCTTGCCGGACCTGGACGCCGTGCCGGAGCAGATCGCGAGCAAGGCGAAGGTGCTATGGCTAAACTACCCGAACAACCCAACCGGCGCCGTAGCTGACATCGAGTTCTTCGAGCGGGCGGTGGCGTTTGCGCGGAAGTACGACGTGGCGGTCCTGCACGACGGGCCGTACTCAGAGGTGGCTTACGACGGGTATCGGCCGGTGAGCTTCCTTGAGGTGGATGGCGCGAAGGACGTTGGGATCGAGTTTCACTCGCTCTCGAAGTCATACAACATGACGGGTTGGCGGATTGGGATGGCCGTGGGCAACGCGACGATCCTCGACGCGCTGATGCGGGTGAAGTCGAACATCGACTCCGGTATCCCGCAGGCGATTCAGCGGATGGCGATCGCCGCGCTGGAAGGCCCGCAGGACGTGATCGCCGAGCACAATGCGATTTACGAGAAACGCCGCGACCGGCTGGTCGATGCGCTGACGAAGCTCGGGCTGCGGTTGCGGGCGCCGAAGGCCAGCCTCTACCTCTGGGCGCGGGTGCCCGAGGGGATGACCAGTGTGCAGTTCGCGACGCGCCTGCTGGACGAGGCGGGCGTCGTCGTGACGCCGGGCATCGGCTATGGGCCGACGGGTGAGGGCTACGTTCGGCTCTCGATCACGGTGCCGGACGACCGCCTGGACGAAGGCGTACGCCGGATGGAAAAGCTCGCCAGCAGCTGGCGTTAGGCGTCTTGATTTAGCGCGATTACGGGCGTTCCGTTGAAAAGCGGGTGATCCAGCGGTAGATCGCAGTGTAGCGTCGCGACGCCGGCGACTCTCGCACCGCATCGCTCGATCAGGCGCATCGCGGCGGTGATCGTAGCGCCGGTCTCGATCCACTCATCGACCAGCAGGACGCGGTCGTTTGCTGTGAGCGCATCCTTCGCGATCTCCAGCGTGTCCGTGCCGCCGTCGTAGCGCGGGAACGATTCGCTCAGCGTGGCGCGCGGGAGCTTGCCTTGCTTACGGACGGCGATGATCCCGCGTTTCGTTTGCGCGGCGATGGCACCACCCAGCACGAACCCCAGCGCGTCGATTGCGGCGACGGCGTTGTAGTTGAGCGCGGCGGTTCGCTCAACGATGGCGTCTACTACGGCGACGAAGGCCTCGGGGTTGGCGTAGAGTGGCGTGACGTCGGCGCGGGGCGGGCCTTCGTCGCGGATCAGGCGCAGCGCTTCGGCGACGTTCATTCGAGCGATGGTGCGTCGTGTTCGGCGATCGACTCTGGGATGCGGGCGAAGGTGTAGATGACGTCCGGGTCGACGCGGATGAAGAGGGGGTTTTCGCCCCAGCCGCGGACGTTCTGGCCGCTCGTCTCCTGCTGGAGCTCGTAGAGGTCGGTGAAGTCGGCGTCCGGCGGTTCAACGAAGCCAGCGCGCCCGTGCACGATCACCGCGATGTCGATGCCCTCGTAGTAGGTGAGGCTGACCGCTGGACTCCGGCGGAGTTGCTTAACGCGAGCGGAGGCCTCGAGGGTCGGGATGTAGAAGCGGCCACGGTAGAAGAGGGCGGCGGTTGGAGCGACGCGCGGCTCGCCTTTGGCGGTGACGGTGGCGAGCGCGACTTCGAGGGTGTCCTCGAGGAGGGTGATGAGCTGGCCCGCGTTCAGCGAGTGATCCGGCATGCGGAAGGAGGAGCGGAGGTAGGGCCCAGCCCGCTCGATGCTCTGGTCGAGGACGGATTGCAGCCAGGTGATGTCGTCGGCGATTTCGCGCATCGGCTATGCGGGGACTGGCACATTCAGGTCGACGATGCGGGCGGCGACGGGCTCGGCCTTGCCCTTGAGGTCGAGCTTGACGGCCGGCGCGTTAGGGTAGCGTCCGGCCGTGTGCTCATAGACACGTTCCGACATCACCATCTGGCCCGGCTTGGCCTGGCCCTGGAGCCGGGCGGCCGTGTTAACGGCGTCGCCGATAGCAGTGAAGTCTTTGACTACACCCTCGCCCACGTTGCCAACGAATGCGTTTCCCATGTCGAGTCCGAGCCCAAGCGGCAGCCACGGTTCGATGCTGCTTCCAAAGCCGACGGCTCGGGAGAAGCTCTTCAGCGCCGGCGATCATCCTTTCGATGTAGGTGTCTTTGCCAGCGAAGCCCGGCAGCCAGAGGGCCATGACCTCATCGCCGACAAGCTTGTCTATTACGGCGTCGTGGCGCGCGAAGACATCTGTGGCAACCGAGTAGAAGTGGTTGAGGTGTGCGGCGACATCAGAGGGCGCGCGTGATTCGGAGTAAGTCGTGTAGCCGCGGATGTCCGCGAAGAGAATGCCGGTCGGCGCCTCACAGCCGCCTATCGGAGACTCTTCGAAACATACTGAGCACCAGTTGGGGTTCTTGCGGGACGGTGTTGTGAAGGGTGTGAGCTTCAGCAAAACACTGCCGAAGCCATGGAATGGCGCCATGCACATGCCGCAGCGGGGACTGGAGGGCAGCATACGAAAGAAGCGCCGAAGCTTTAGCCCAGGGACGTAGCCTTCGACGACGACGCGATGCCAGGCTTTGCGCTTCTTCTCTTCCTTGAGTTCCTCTTTGCTCGCTTTATCGTCCATGGCGGCTCGATTATACGCCCGCGTTTCCGGGCGAACGGGTGGCGAACCCAGCCCGCTATACTGGTATCGGAGGCGAATATCCCGAAGCACAGAGCACCGCATGCAACGGCCAAACCGCGCGAGCGAGCGTACCTCGTCGCCGCGGAGCAGAAGACGCGGCCGGGCGAGAACGGACAGCGCTGGAAGACGAGCGCATCGCTTGAAGAGCTGGCCCTCCTGGCGCTAACAGCCGGCGCGGAAGTTGTCGGATCGACGTCGCAGAAGTTGGAGCACCCGCACCCGGCGACGTACATCGGGAAGGGGAAGGTGGCGGAGGTCGTCGCCGAGCGCCAGGAGCTCGATTACGACACCGTGATCTTTGATGACGAGCTGTCGCCGTCGCAGCAACGCAACCTCGAGAAAGAGCTCGACGCCAAAGTGATCGACCGCACGGCGCTGATCCTCGATATCTTCGCGCAGCACGCGCGCACCCGCGAAGGCCACCTTCAAGTCGAGCTAGCGCAGCACCAGTACATCCTGCCGCGGCTGCGAGGTCAGTGGTCGCACCTTGAGCGGCTCGGTGGCGGGATCGGCACGCGCGGCCCGGGTGAGACGCAGATCGAGACTGACCGGCGGCTGATCCGCAACAAGATATCGCTCATCAAGAAGCAGATCGAGGCCGTGCGGCGCCAGCGCGGTCTGCACCGCAAGCAGCGGGCGAAGCAGGGCGTGCCGGTGGTATCGCTCGTGGGCTACACGAACGCCGGCAAGAGCACGCTGATGAAAGCGCTTTCCGGCGCGGACGTGCTTGTGCAGGACCAGTTGTTCGCGACGCTGGACCCGGTGACGCGGCGGATACACCTGCCGTCGGGCGCAGACGCGCTGCTGACGGACACGGTGGGGTTCATCCAGAAGTTGCCGACGCAACTGGTGGCGGCTTTCCGCGCAACACTTGAAGAACTGGAAGAGGCGACGCTGCTGCTGCACGTAGTCGACATCACGCACCCGGACGCAGAACAGCAGGCGCGCGAGGTGGAAGAGACGATCGCCGGACTGGGCCTGGCGGAGCGGCCGCGAATCACAGCGCTAAACAAAATCGACAGGCTGGCGGGAGACGAGGAGTCGGCGAAGACGGCAGCGTTGCCGATCTGGGCGCACGGCGGGATCCCAGTGTCAGCTGGCCGCAAGTGGGGGCTGGGGGAACTGCGCTCGGAGATCGAGTCAGCGCTGGCCGGGGCGGCGGAAGAGCGGCGTTTCGCAGCGTTGCGTTAGCGACTTGGCGTCGCGGTAACTTCGTACGACGACACCGCTTCGTGCAGGAACGCGCCTGTTGTCGCATCAATCACCACGTAGGCGTAGTCAGTGCGGACTTCGCCTTGCGTCGCGCACGGTGCTTCACACACGCCGCCGCCATTTGCAAGCGACGTCACTGACTCGGGTGCGAGGTCAGCTACCCAAACGAGCGTTGGCGGATTGGCTGGCTGATGCAAGTGATCGATCGAATTCAGCAGGATCATCTGCACGATCTCGCCGTCGCCCGCGAGGTTTGACTGCGCTTGGCTTCGTGCGGCTTCCTCGCCAATCGCGGGGTTAACCCCGGACGGCGCGGGCTGGAAGTCTTCGCTGCCAGTGGAGCCATCGATTGCTGAAGCTGGGACGCCGGGGATGAGAGATGTTGGCGTCGGCACCGGGGTTGCCGTGGTAGGGGGCTTGTCATCGTCCCCCGAGCAAGCGAGGCCAAGCGCTGCGATCAGTGGCAGCAGAAGGACCAGCGTAACTTTCATCATGTGGAGCTGCGTGACATAACGAGTGCCAGGACGTCGTTTTTGCCAAACAAACTCCCCGGCTAGAGTCGTTGGCGGGCGCTCTCGGTCCCGCAATCGGCGGCGTCGCCTGCGGCAGCATTTACCCCCTCGATTCGTGGCTCTATGATACGACGCACTGCAAGAGGAGGTCGCCCAGATGAAAGCTGCTGTTTACTACAAGACCGGAAAGCCGGACGTGTTCAAGTACGAGGAGCGCCCCGATCCAGTCTGCGCACCGATGCAGATCCTGGTCGAGGTGAAGGCGATCAGCATTGAGGGCGGCGATGTGCTGAACCGCGCGGGCGGCGACATGATGGGCAACCCGCACATTGTCGGCTACCAGTGCGCAGGTGTGGTGCGGGAAGTTGGGTCGGCGGTGGCGGACCGCAGCGTGGGCCAGAAGGTCGTCGCGATCATGCCGTTTGGCTCGCACGCGGAACTGGTCGTGGTGAACCCGCTGCAGACATGGGTGGTGCCGGAGGGCATGGACCTGGCGCAGGCGGCGTGCGTGCCGATTCCGTTCGGGACGGCTGACGACTGCCTGTTCGAGTTCGGGCGGCTGCAGGCCGGCGAGACGGTGCTGGTACACGCGGGCGCTGGTGGCGTCGGGCTGGCGGCGATCCAGCTGGCGAAGCGGGCGGGCGCAAAGGTGCTGGCGACGGCGTCGAGCGACGACCGGCTCGAGCGGCTGAAGGAGTTCGGGATGGACGGCGGCATCAATTACCGCGAAGGCGACTGGGTGTCGAAGGCGCGGGAACTCTCCGGCGGGAAGGGCGTCGACCTGGTGGTCGACTCGGTTGGCTCGACGCTCGAGGGGAGCATCGCGGCGGCAGCCTACCGCGGGCGCGTGGTCAGCGTGGGTAACGCCGGCCGGGCAGAGGCGCGGCTGATCGACATAAATACGATGTCGCAGATGAACAAGAGCCTGACGGGCGTGTTCTTTGGCGGGGAGATGATGATGCGGCCGGACCGGGCTCGTGGGCTGGTCCAGGGGCTGCTGGAGGACGTGGCGGGTGGGAAGCTGAAGGTTGTCGTGGACCGGACCTATCCGCTATCCCAGGCGGCCGATGCCCACGCCTACATCGAGAGTCGCAAGGCCTTTGGAAGGGTTGTGCTGACGCCATAGAGTAACGCGGCTCGAGGGGCGCCCGTCTCGATTCGGGATGGGAATGCAATATTTGCCCACTTGTGACGCGAGGGGCAGGGGCACATCTTTGTGAGCAGACCCACGGTCACCTTTGAGATGCAAACAGTCGAGCAAGCCAACCTGGATTTGGTTAAGTCGCTGCTTGCTGCCTTTTCGAACGGGAACGTGCTGGGGATTCGAGGAATCCTGACGCCGGACGTAAAATTCCGCTTCCCGGGCTACAACGCGCTTTCGGGGGAGTTCAAGGGCATCGACGCCGCGCTGGGGCTGCTGAGCCGCATCTTCCAGTGGAACGGCGGCTCGACTCGTATCCGGCTGCACGACGTGCTGGCCAACGAACAACACGGCGTGCTGCTGTACACGGTGACGGCGCGGCACGGCGACCGAACGATCCGATATAAGTACATGGACCTGTACCACTTCCGCGACGGGCAGATCAGCGAGGTCTGGGGCGTTGCAGCGGACGACGCTCGCGCCTTCGATGAGTTCTATTCGGAGTAGGCGAGCGCGTTCAAGTATCGATAGTCGGCTCGCGTCTCGTAAGATTCGCGCATGACGATTCACGCTCGTGCGAAAAAGCGGTTGGGCCAGCACTGGCTGACCGACAGGCGGATCGTGCAGCGCATCGCTGAGGCCGCGAAGATCGAGCCGCACGAGACGGTGATCGAAGTCGGGCCAGGCACCGGCATTCTGACCGAAGAGCTGGCGAAGCGGACGACGCACCTGATCGCGGTAGAGGTGGACACAGTGCTGGCGGAGTCGCTCACCGAGAAGTATCGCGACAGCTCGAACGTGTCGGTTGTGATGGGCGACGTGCTGGAGATGCCAGTGGAAGAGATTCTCAATCGAGGTGGCGGTGGTTTGCCGTACGTCGTGGTCGGGAACTTGCCTTACTTCATCGGGTCGCCGATTGTGCGGAAGTTCCTGCAGGCGGCGGTAAAGCCGCAGCGCCTCGTCGTGATGCTGCAAACGGAAGTCGCGGAGCGCATAGCGGCGCCGCCCGGGCAGATGGGGTACCTCTCGGTGGAGATGCAGGTGATGGCGGAGGCTCGGGTGTTGTTCCGAATACCGGCGAAGGCGTTCCGGCCGCCACCGAAGGTGCAGTCGGCGGTTGTGCGGCTGGACGTGCGGGACTCGCCGGACGTTGAGGTCGACGACATGGAGGCGTACCTGCGCGTGGTGGCAGCGGGGTTCGCGGCGCCACGGAAGCGGCTGCGGAACTCGCTCGCTGTGGGCTTACGGATCCAGGGGCCGGAGGCGGCCGCGATCCTGGCGGACGCTGGTGTGGACCCTGACCAGCGGCCGTCGATGCTGACGTTGGAGAACTGGCGCGACATCTACTTCGCGACGAGGCGGCGGGGTCAGGCGTCGCAATGATTCACGCGATCCTTCGAGACGTCCGCTGTGGCGGACTCCTCAGGACGAGCGGCAAATGTCGTCGCGCGCTGAGGTGTGGCTCAGTCGAAGGAGCGGCCTGACGCATGATCCATGCAATCGCGCCCGCCAAAGTGAACTTCACGCTGGAGGTTCTGGGCAAACGGAAGGACGACTACCACGAGGTCCGCTCGATCATGCAGACAATCGAGCTGCACGATGAACTGACGTTCGAGGAGGCGGAGCAGGTTTCGCTTGAGGTAACTGGCCCGCACGAGGCGACGGATCAGGACCTGATCTTGCAAGCGGCTCGCTTGCGACGAGAACGAGACCGGGACTCGGCGGGCGTTCGGATTAAGCTGGACAAGCGGGTGCCCGTGGCGTCGGGGCTGGGTGGCGGTAGTTCGGATGCGGCGGCGACGCTGAGGGTGCTAAACCAGATGTGGAACGCGCGGCTCGGCAAGTTTGGGATGGCGCGAGTGGCGGCGAGGCTCGGGTCGGACATTTCGTTTTTCCTCAACGGTGGAACGGCTTTGGCGGGCGGTCGCGGTGAAGTCGTGCGGGCCTTGCCGGATGCTGCGATGGCGTGGCTGGTGCTGCTGGTGCCGCCGATCCAGATGCACGACAAGACTCGAACCATGTATTCGGCGCTCGCTCCCGAAGACTTCACGGACGGCTCGAAGACAGCGGCGCTGGCGGAGCACCTGAGCTCGGGCGGCCACATCTTGCCGGAGCACCTGTACAACGCCTTCGACCGCGCGGCGTTTGAGGTGTTCGAAGGCCTAATGCAGTACCGGGACTTTTTGCTGGAGGCGGGCGCGCCGTCGGTGCACGTGGCCGGGGCCGGGCCGACGCTGTTCGCGCTGGCCAGCGGGGAGCCGGAGGCGCTGGCGATACGGCAGCGCATGAACCGCGCGCGGCACGGGGAGCGGGTACACGTGGTGCGAACGGTGACAGCGGCAGAGGCGACGCTGACCTGGACTTCGTAGCAGCCTTGACCCTCGCGGTCTGAGCATTGACGCTAGGGGCATGCCGGGGACGATCGTCGACATGCACGTGCATACGGTGCGGGGCGCCGCCGACTCGTCGCTAACGCCGGAGCAATTGATCGAGGTGGCGCAGCGCATTGGGCTGACGGGCGTGAACATTACGGAGCACGACCGGGTCTGGGAGATGCACGCCATCGAGGAGTTCCGGAAGGCGAGCGGGTTGTTCGTATCGCGCGGGATGGAAGTGTCGACAGACATGGGGCACATCATCGCGATCGGGCTGACGCAGTACCTACCGGGGATCAGGCGGGCGACTGAGCTGCGGAAGCAGCTAGACGAGGTCGGCGGGTTCATGATCGTGGCGCATCCGTTCCGGCATTTCTTCGACCCGATCCACTTCAAGCGCGACGGCCGGCCACCGTTTCAGATGACGCCAGAGGAAGCGGCTGAGCGCATGCAGATCTTCTCGATCGTGGACGACATCGAGGTGGCGAATGGGGGGACCGCGCCAAGCGAGAACCAGTTCGCGGCGAAGGTGGCCCGGGTGCTGGGCAAGAACGGCATTGGGGCGAGCGACTGCCATTCGACCGCCGGGATTGCGATCTACGCAACGCAGTTTGAGGAAGAGATTCGCGACCAGGCGCACATGCTGGAGCAGTTGCAGGGGCGGCGGTACGGGCCGGTGAAGGGCCTGCCAGCGGGCCAGCTACAGCCTTACGTCGTAGAAGAAGAGTTGCCAGCTAGCAACTAGTCTCAGGTGGGCCGGATGTCCACATCGCTACTGACAAAACGTGGGCAGACGATGGTCTCCACCGTGCTACGATGGCGCAGAATTGCCCCCCGACTACGTAGCCTTCGATCTTGAGACGACGGGTCTCGACTATGAGCGCGACTCCATCATCGAGATCGGCGCTGTGCGCTTTACCCGCGACGGAGTGAAGGAGACGTACCACACGCTGGTCAACCCCCGAAAGCACATCCCGTCGCCTGTCGTTACGCTTACGGGCATCCGCGACGAGGACGTCGCCGACGCGCCGGCATTGGAGGTGGTGGCGGCGGACTTCGAGCGGTTTATCTCGGGGTCGATCCTTGTGGGGCACAACATCTGCGGCTTCGACTTGCCGGTGCTGGACGCGTACGGCATCCGCCACCCGCACGAGGCTTACGACACGCAGCGGATCGCGTCGGTGCTGTTGCCGGCGATCGGGCAGTACAGTCTGGCGGAGATGGCGGAGCGCTTTGCGATCGACTTTCCGGTGCGGCATCGCGCGCTGCCGGACGCGGAGGCATCGCGGTCTGTTTTCTTGTCACTGATCGAGAGATCAATGGAGATACCGGCGGAGGTGCTGGGCCAGATCGCGCAGTGGCTGACGCCGACGGAGTTCACGTGGCGCGGCTTCTTCCGCGATGCGTGGGAGATGGCGGCTTCGCGCGGGTTGCCGAATCGCCCGTGGATGCGGCCCTCCGCGGAACGAGACCTGCGCCCGCTCAAGCCGAAACCGGAGGCGGTGCCGGTGCCAGTCGACGAACCGCTGGCAGTGCTGGCGTCGGCGGCGAAGCGATCGGACGTGTTCGAGGCGTTCGAGGAGCGCGTCGAGCAGCGGCAGATGCTGGAATCGGTCTTCGGCGCGCTGAACGACAGCGAGCAGCTGATGGTGGAGGCGGGAACTGGCACTGGCAAGTCGCTGGCCTACCTGATCCCGGCCGCATCACACGCAGCGGCGAACGGAACGCGCGTCATCGTCTCGACGTCGACGATTAACTTGCAGGAGCAACTCACTCGCAAAGACATACCGGCGGTGCAGGCGCTGATGCCGGGCGCGGGCGTGCTCGCCTGTCAGCTGAAGGGGCGGCGGAACTACCTCTGCCTGCGGCGCTTCGAAGCGCTGCGCAACAACCCATCGCTTTCGGACGAAGAGGCTTATCTCGCATCGCGGATTCTTGTATGGCTGGGCGAGACGGAGACGGGCGACCGCGGTGAGCTGCGTCTGGCGCCCGAGGAGGAGCCGATCTGGTGGCGGATCAGCGCTGACCGGGCCGAGTGCACGTCTGACAACAGTCCGTTTGTTGTGGACGGGACGTGCTTCCTGGCGCGGGCGCGGCGGCGGGCCGAGGCATCGCACCTCGTGGTGGTGAACCATTCGCTGCTGCTTTCGGACATTGGGACTGGCGGGCGAGTGGTGCCGCCGTACGAGCACCTCATTATCGACGAGGCGCATCATCTTGAGGACGAGGCGACGCGCCAGTTCGGGTTCACCTGCCGCGAGAAAGATCTCGACGTACTTCTCGACCGGTGCGAGGCGATCATTCCGGCGCTGCAGAAAGCGCTGACGTCGGCCCCAGTTGCGCTCGATGCGAGGCAGCAGATCGCCGGAATCGCGGCGGGCATACCGGAGGCGGGGCGAGCGGCGCGGCCACGGGTGAAGGAACTGGCGGGGTTGCTGGCGTCGTTCATGATGGAGCATTCGCTGCCGGGCGAAGAACAGAAGCTGCACGTGACGCACGCGACGCGGGCGCAGCCGGCGTGGTCCGGCGTGGAGATTGCGTGGGACAACTGCCGCCTGGCGCTCGGGCAGGTGATCGACCGCCTGGCGAAGCTGGCGGACCGGCTGAACGAAGCGGAGAGCCTCGGGATGCTGAACCAGGAGTTGATCGTCAGCGATGTGGCGAGGTGTCTGGAGGACGCGCAGGGGTTTGTCGCTGGGCTATCGCAGGGACTGGAGTCTGACGATGCGCAGAGGATCGTGTGGCTGGAGCTGGACCGGCAGGACGGAGGCGTTGTCGTGTCGTGGGTGCCGCTGGCGGTGAACGATCTTCTGGCGGAAGGGTTGTACAAGGACCGCAAAACAGTGGTGCTGACAGGGGCCACTTTGCGGAGCGCTGGCAACTTTGAGTACCTGCAAGGGCGGCTGGGGTTGGAGGACTGCAAGACGCTGGCGTTGGGGTCTCCGTTTGACTACCGGCACGCGGCGGTCGTGTTGCTGCCGCGCGATATGCCGGAACCGCAGTCGCCGATCTTCATCGATCACGTGTCGCAGGCGATCGTTGACCTCGTGTGCACGACGAAGGGGCGGGCGCTTGTATTGTTCACGTCGCACGCGTCGTTGCGCGCGGTGAACAACAACATCGGAGCGCGGTTGCAGGAAGAGGGGATAACGGTGCTCGCGCAGGGGATCCACGGATCGCCTCGACAGCTTGTGCGGATGCTGCGCTCGAACCCGGAGTCGGTGATCCTGGGGACGTCCAGCTTCTGGGAGGGCGTCGACATTCCGGGCGACACGCTTTCGCTGCTGGTGATCGCGCGGCTGCCGTTCGCGGTGCCGACAGACCCGGTGTACGCGGCGCGCTCGGCGTTGTACGACGATCCGTTCAGCCAGTACGCGCTGCCACAGGCGGTGATCCGCTTCAAGCAGGGGTTCGGGCGGCTGATCCGGACTCGCACTGATACAGGCGTGTTCGTGGTCCTGGACCCGCGCATAGTGCGCAAGGACTATGGGACGGCGTTTCTGCAGGCGCTGCCGCCATGCCCGATGAACCAGCTCGCGAGGCACTGGCTCAGATCGTTCGTGACGCGGGGATCGCGATGCGCGCTTCGGCGCACGTGATCGAGGGCGTGGGTTTTCGTCCGGCGGCGCTGCGAGCTTTCGTG
>JBDTOK010000031.1:0-17799 GCA_039933275.1 Chloroflexota bacterium
TGCACCGCCTGCTTCACCGGCAACTACCCGATGCCCGTCCAGCTTGAGTTCGACAAGCTGGTCTTCGAGCGCCCGGGCCGCGGCGGCAAGAAAGTGCCTGTCGGCGCTGCCTACAACTGGGAAGCTGACCACCGCTAGCCGAGCCCCCGCTTGTGATGCCGCAGCGCCGTCAGTATCCTCCGTCACGTTGAGGCATAGATGCGTCGATTCTTGTTGGCAGCCGTTTTCGTAGCGCTCGCGCTGTTCATTCGGCCGACGGGGCGGTCCGCCGCCACAAATGCTTCGATCTACGTTGGCTCTCCGTGTGGGGTGGTCGCGCTGACCCACTACAACACCATCCACGAAGCAGTCAGCGCAGCAGTGAGCGGGGACACCATCTTCGTCTGCCCGGGGACGTACGTTGAGCCTTCGATCTACATGACGACGGACAACGTGACGGTCTTTGGGCCAGCCGCTACAAACGACATCAACGGCACAGCCACCGTCCAAAGAATGAACCCATCGGCCAACACCGCGTTCTTCCAGCTGCAAGGCATCTCGCAGAAGGTCGAGGGCCTCGACCTTGACGCGACGCCGGTTGTGAGCGATTCGCAGGGGACATTAGGAGTGAATTTGGTCGGCAGCACGGGCAGTGAGGTGGCGTTCAACCACATTCACAACGCCACCTTCGCGGCGATTATCGGGAGCCGCGTCCCAACAACTGCAACGGCGAGCGTTCACGACAACACGATCGATCACAGTGGCGCCGGGATCATCTGCGGCTGTCTGAACGGATCGATCGCAAACAATACGATCGACCAGTCGCTGGCCATGCTTGGTTACGCGATCAGCTTGCAGGGCGGCTCCGGCACTACGGTCAGCGGCAACTCACTCGCGCCAGGTGTCATCGATATCCAGGCCGACAGTAGCTTCGTCACCCAGAACATCATCGACGGCAACAACGGCGAAGAGGTGCCGGTCACGCTCGCCGGCGACCAGGTGACGTTTAGCAAGAACCAGGTGCACCGCACCGATACGGATGCCGTTTTGATCCGTAACGCCGCATTTGTGGAGGGCATCACCAAGACCTACGTGTACTTCTACAACAACACGCTGGACCACGTTCGCGTGGGCGTCGAGATGCAAGATTTCACACCCGGCGATTCGAACACTATCGACGCTGTCATTGGCGACAACGTGGCGAGCACCAATCACTTCGCCCACGTCATCGAGAACGATCTTGCCCTCTCTGGCATCCCGCAGGACATCCACGCCGAGCAGAACGACTGGGGCTTCTGCTCTGCCGCCGACATCGAGGCGAAGATTTACCACCACCCGGACGACGCGTCGCTCGGTACGGTTGATTTCGAGCCGTTTATCGATCCCAACCCCTGCCCGACGGCGACGCCCACGCCCTCTCCAAGCCCAACACCGCATATAACGCCGTCTCCCCGCCCAACACCTACCCCGACCGGCGCGCCGTCCTCGCGCAAGATGGGCGACCTCGACTGCGACGGCTTCGTCACCGGCACCGACGCCTTCGGGCCGCTGGACTACCTGCAGGCGCTCTCCTTCGGGCAGCATCTCCCATGCCCCAACCTGGGCGCGGACGTAAAGCTTGGTTCCAAGGACGCGCTCTGGGGGGATATCGACTGCTCCGGCAATATCGACACGAACGATACGCTGGATGTGCTAGCGAGTCTCGCGAATCTGCAGTACGAGCGCGCTGCGTCCTGTCCACGCATCGGGCAGACCGTTAACGTCACCGTCCCTTAGGCCTGTTGTCTAGCCTGCGCGGCGCGGTAAAATAGCCGCGCCCAACAGAGACTAGCCCCTGATGTGCGGAGGTACCCCCGATGGTCCAATCACTCGTTGACCGCAAAGGTCAGTCCATTCCCGACGACGCGGTAAAGTCGTTCGCGGACTCGCTGCAAGGTAACGTTCTAACGGCTGGCCAGGCTGAATACGACATCGCCCGCGCCGTCTTCAACGGCATGATCGACCGCAAGCCCGGCCTGATCGCTCAGCCCAAGACGCCGGAAGATGTGCAGAAGTGCGTCATCTTCGCGAAGGAGCATGGGTTGCTTGTCTCCGTAAAGGGCGGTGGCCACTCCGCGCCCGGGTACGGCGTCTGCGATGACGGCCTAATGATCGACCTTTCGCTCATGACCAAGATCGACGTCGACCCCAAGAACAAGACCGTCGTCGCCGAGGGCGGCGTCACCTGGGGCCCCTTCGATGCGGCGACGCAGGCGCACGGTCTCGCAGTCACCGGCGGCCGCAACCCCACCACCGGTATCGCCGGCCTCACACTGGGCAGCGGATCCGGCTGGCTGGAGCGAAAGCTCGGCTACACCGTCGACAACCTGCTTGGCGTCGAGATCGTTACCGCCAAGGGTGAGATACTCAAAGCCAACGGCGACGAGAATCAGGAGCTCTTTTGGGGACTCCGCGGCGGCAGCGGCAACTTCGGCATCGTCACCAAGTTCAAGTACCAGCTTCACGACGTTGGCCCGATGGTTTATGGCGGCATGCTGGCCTTCCCGCGATTCATGGCCAAGCAAGTCATCCGCGGCTACCGAGACTTCATCGAAAACGCCCCGGACGAGATTGGCGGCGCCGTAGCACTCGCCTCTGCACCGCGGATGGATCCGATCCCGCTGCCCGTGCAGGGCATGCCCGTCGTCGGCATTGTGGTTTGCTACATCGGCAAGCCAGAAGATGGCCCGGCGGCGATCAAGCCGCTACTGGACCTCAACCCAGTGATGAACATGTGTGAAACGATGCCGTACACAGCGGTGCAGGACTTGCTCACCGCGGGCAACCCACCCGGCAAGCGCAACTACTGGAAGGCCGGCATGTACATGGACCTGCCGGACGAGCTGATCGACGCCGTGACTGACGCAGCAGAGAAGCCGCTTTCAGAGAACACGACGATCATCATCCAGCCGCTCGGCGGCCAGGTGCATCGTGTCTCCGAGGACGCCTCAGCGATGGGTTGGCGCAAGGCCAAGTGGGCGGTGCACATCCTCGGCATGTGGGACGACCCGGCGGAGGATGCAGAGCAGACGGCCTGGGTGCGCAACGTTGCGCAGGTCGCCAACGAGTGGGAGCACGAGGGCACGTACCTGAACTACCTCATGGACGAGGGCGAGGGCCGCGTCAAGGAGAGCTTTGGCCACAACTACGACCGCATGGTCGCGCTGAAGAACAAGTACGACCCGACCAACCTCTTTTGCTTCAACCAGAACATCAAGCCGACGGTATAGCCGCTGAGCGCCCGCAAGCCTTCAGCCACGCACGCGTACGCTAACGCCGGCGTCGACATTGACGCGGCGGAGGCGCTCGTCAATCGCTTTGCTGAACTCGCGAAGAGTGCGCGCCGGCCCGAGGTGCTCGCGGACGTTGGTCCGTTCGCGGGGCTGTTCAAGCTGGGTTCGTACAGAGAGCCTGTCCTGGTCGCCAGCACTGACAGCGTTGGCACGAAGGTCAAGCTCGCGGCGCTGGCCGGGCGCTACGACACCGTGGGCCACGATCTCGTGAATCACTGCGTGAACGATGCGCTTACCTCGGGCGGGGAGCCGCTCTTCTTTCTCGACTACATCGGCAACACGGGCCTGACGGATGACGCTAAGGCCGACATCGTGCGCGGGTGCGTGGAGGCATGCAAGGCTGCCGGCTGCTCACTCCTCGGCGGCGAGACGGCTGATATGCCCGGCACATACCGTGACGGAGACTTCGATCTTGTTGGCTTCATCGTCAGCGTTGTTGAGCGCGACGCAATCATCGACGGCTCCGCGATCAGCGAGGGAGATGTGCTCCTAGCGCTGCCGTCGTCCGGACTGCATACGAACGGCTACTCGCTTGTCCGCAAGATCTTCCAGATCGGCCAGGACGAAGACCCGGTTGGCGAACGCGAGCGCCTGATGTGTTCCTACAACGGCCTAGAGGGCACGCTCGCCGACGCGCTGCTCGCCCCGCACCGTTGCTATCTCGATGACCTGCGGCCGGTGCTTGGGCAGTTGAACGGCATCGCGCACATCACCGGTGGCGGCATCCCCGGCAACGTCCCGCGCATCCTGCCGGACGGCCTCGGGGCCAGCATCGATCGCGGGTCGTGGCGGGTGCCCGCAATCTTTCGCCTGATCCAGAAAACCGGTGATATCGACGACGAAGAGATGTTCCGCGCCTTCAACATGGGCGTCGGCATCGTCCTCGCAGTCAATCCGGACATAGCAGGCGAAGTGCAGGACAAGCTGGCCGGCTCCTGGGTGATCGGTGAAGTGACGGACGGCAAGGGCGTAGAATGGGCATCGTGAGAGTACCAATTACCATCGTGAACGTGCTCGATTCGTCTCGAAGGAGGGAAGTGCCCGACGCTATCGTCGATACCGGAGCAAGCTGGACGACCATTCCAACGGCGATGGCGGACGATCTAGGTCTGCCAGTGATTGGAAAGCAGTGTGTGAATACCGCGAACGGTACTGTCGAGGTCGAGCATCGATTTGCCCGCGTTGAATATGCCGACAAGGTTTCAGTCGCGGACGTCCTTGTCAGCGACGGATACCCGGGCGTGCTGCTGGGGGCGCTCACCCTCGAAGGAATGGCCCTCGCCGACGATCCCAAAAACAAGCGTTTAGTTGATCTGGAGTTACTTCTACTTTAGCCATGCCAAGATACCGAATCTTCTACGCAGAACATGGCCCCGCCAACGACGAATCGCTGTCCATCGCGCCGGAGGAGACGTTCGGCGGCGAGCCCTCCAATGACGGCGACAGCGGGGACGAAGAAGAGAGCCAGTGGGAAGAGAACTACGACGCCAATAACGCGCCGGGTGCGCTCGCCGGCTTCTTCGCTGACCACGCGCCGGACCAGAGCCAGATCGCACTCGTCGAAGAGGACGGGAGCACTCGCGCAGTGAGCGGCGCCTTCGATCCGGACCGCACGTACATATGGGTCGAAGAGGGCATGCTGATGGAGTACCAGGGCATCCAGGAAGCGACGCCTGGCACCGTCGCCTGCCCCCTCTGCGACGGCACCGGCGAAGTAGATGAAGCCATCGCCGAAGAGTACGCCGAACAGTACGGCTCCCAGAACTAGCGCAGCATGACCTCCCGCATCGCTATTCTGGCGCCCTTCGACAAGACCGGCCTCGACGATTTGGCGCGCGGTCTGGTTGAGCTAGGCTTCGCCATCTACTCCACTGGCGGCACGAAGAAATTCCTCACGGACAAGGGCATCGAAGCGCACTCAATCTCTGACCTTACGAGCTTCCCGGAGATCCTCGATGGGCGAGTGAAGACGCTACACCCGGTCGTGCATGGTGGGCTCCTCGCGCGGCGCGACAAGCCGGAGCACCTCGAGGAGATCGCCCGCAACTCGATCAAGTTGATCGATCTCGTCGTCGTCAACCTCTACCCTTTCCGCGAGACGATCGCGCGCGCAGATGTCACGATGGACATGGCGCTGGAGAACATCGACATCGGTGGCCCGACGATGATCCGCGCCTCTGCCAAGAACCACCCGTGGGTGATGACGCTCGTCGACCCGGCGGACTACGACGCGGCACTGGCGCAAATGCGCGCGGGCGAGGTGCCGATCGACTACAGGCGCACGCTCGCCGCGAAAGCGTTTCAGCACGTCGCAGCTTACGACACGATGATCGCGGGCTATCTCCGCGACAGCGAGTTGTTCCCGGAAGAGCTGACCGTCGGCCTCAAGAAGGTTGCGCAGACCCGCTACGGCGAGAACCCTGCGCAGAAGGGCGCGGTCTACCGAGACCCAACGCCAGGCGCGCCCCATGGCATCGCGGACGCCGAGAAGCTGCACGGCATGGACATGTCCTACCTCAACTACTTCGACTCCGACGCCGCGTGGCGCTGCGCGATCGACTTCGATGACCCGGCCGTCGTCATCGTGAAACACGCCACGCCCTGCGGGATCGCCGTTGCCTCTGACGTCGCCACGGCGTACCAGCGGGCGTACGACTCCGACACGATCTCGCCGTTCGGCGGCATCATCGCCGTCAACCAGGAGGTCACCTGGGAGATGACGGAGGCGATGAAGGGCAAACGCTACGACATCATCGTTGCGCCCGGCTACGAAGGCCGCGCGCTGGAGCGACTACAGAAACGCAAAGACCTTCGCATCCTCCGCATGCCGTCCGCCGAGCGAAAGCACTCCGCGCTGGAGTACCGCTCGATTCTCGGCGGCGTGCTTGTGCAAACGCCGGACGTTCTGCGCGGCGAAGACGTTGAGCTGCGTACCGTCACGAAGCGTGCGCCGACCGATGCCGAGGCCGCCGAGCTGCGTTTCGCCTGGACGTGCGTCAAGCACGTGAAGTCGAACGGCGTAGTAATCGCTAAAGACCGCGCGACAATCGGTATCGGCGCTGGCCAGCCGAACCGACTCTGGCCGACGCAACAAGCGATCGAGCGCGCCGGCGAACGCATCGCCGGCTCCGTCCTCGCTTCGGATGCGTTCTTCCCGTTCGCCAAGGGCGACGCCGTCGAGGCCTCTTGCCAGGCCGGCGTCAGCGCCATCATCCAGCCCGGCGGTGGCAACCGTGACGAAGAAGCGATCGAGGTCTGCAACCAGTACGGCGTGGCCATGGTGTTCACCGGCGCGCGGGCGTTCCGCCACTAGAGGCTAGTACAATTCGCGTCATGGAGCGCGAAGCTTGGTACTGCACTATGAATGGACGGCGGCGTACGCATGGTTGAGCTGAGCATCAAGTACGCAAAGACAACTGACGGCGTCAACATCGCCTATGCGCAGCTGGGTGATGGCGTGCCGCTGGTCTACGCGCCGGGCGCCTACGGGCTGGGCGTCCACTACTACTCAGAGATGACGTTCTCGAGAGGAAACGTAGATAGCCTCGTAGCCAATGGCTTTCGAGTTATTCGCTACGACAGTCGGGGAACCGGCTCCTCGGACCGTGACAATCACGACTTTTCACTCAACGCCGCGATCCTTGACCTCGAAGCCGTCGTCGAGCGTATTGGTTTGGACAGGTTTGTGCTTCTTGGCCACTTCAGCTCTGCCCAGGCGACAATAGCTTTCGCCGTCAAGAACCCAGACCGGGTATCGCACCTGATCCTGCGGGACCCGACGCCGTCGACGCTGAGAGCGGCCCAGGTCGCCGCTTTTCCGAGTTTCGGCATCATCCATGCGATGTTGCCTCTGGCGGCGGAGAACTGGGAACTGGTTTCCCTCAACGCGTCGGTACTCGCGTTTGGCTTTACCGATCTCGATATGGCAAAGGAATATTCGGCATCTATTAGATCGGGGATTACAGCCGAAGCGTGGGTGGCGCAGCAGCAAGCCGCCCTCGATATTGATGTGAGCCCACTTCTCGAATCGGTAGCCGTGCCAACGCTGGTCATTCTAGACAAGGGTTTCCCGGGCCGATCGTCCGTCGCCGACAACTGGACCAAACACGTGAAGCGAGTTGCGGCGACGATTCCAGACGCGCGGCTGGAGACGACCGGCGATGTAGCGGGAGCTGTCGCCGCGTTCGTCGGCGTCAGTAAGGACAGCTCGTTACTGGCCGAACCGGCGCGTGGTGCGAATGCTGCCCTGCAAACGATCCTCTTCACCGATGTCGTCGGCCACACTGAGATGATGTCCCGCCTCGGCGACGAGCGCGGGCGGGACGTGCTGCGCGAGCACGAGCGGATCACCCGCGAAGTCCTGAGGGCGAACGGCGGCACCGAAGTCAAAACAATGGGCGACGGCTTCATGGCCAGCTTCGGCTCCGTCACCAAAGCCGTCGAATGCGCTATCGCGCTCCAGCGTGCCTTCGCTGATCGCGAGGGCGAGCCACTCAACGTGCGCGTCGGCCTCAACGCCGGCGAACCGATCGAAGAAGACGGCGATCTCTTCGGTGCGACGGTGATCCTGGCGTCGCGCATCGCGGCGAAGGCCGATGGTGGAGAGATACTGGTCGCGGACACGGTGCGCGGGTTGTCTAGCGGCAAGGGCTTCCTCTTTGCAGACCGCGGGGAGTTTGTGGCTAAGGGGTTCGAGGAGCCGGTGCGCGTGTACGAAGTAGGCTGGCGCGGCTGAGATTGTCGCGGCTCCGAAAAGCGTGGTAGACTCCGGCGAACTTCAGGAGGTTCCACATGCCATACGCAGACGTTAACGGCCAGCGCATCTACTTCGAAGACACCGGTGGCGATGGGCCGCCCGTTATCCTCAGCCACGGGTTCTTGATGGACCTCGAGATGTTCGCCCCGCAAGTCGAAGCCCTCTCACCGGAGTTCCGCATGATCACGTGGGACGAGCGTGGCTTCGGCCGCACCGAGTGGGACGGCAAGCCGTTCACGTACTGGGACTCGGCGAAGGACTGCCTCGGGCTGCTTACCCACCTTGGCATCGATCGCGCCGTCGTTGGCGGCATGTCCCAGGGCGGGTTCCTCTCGCTGCGGGCAGCGCTCACCGCGCCGGAGCGAGTTCGCGCACTCGTGCTGCTCAATACCGGCGCGCACGTCGACAGCGCGGAGGAGACGGCTACTCGACAGGGCATGCTCGACATGTGGCTCTCGGTCGGGCCGGTCGACCAGCTCGTGCAAGGCGTCGCGACGTTCATTATCAACGACCCGGTCGAGAACCCGAAATGGATCGCCAAGTGGCAGAAGGTTCCGAAGGAGCACATCACAGAACCGGCCGCCTGCCTCGGTGGCCGCGACGACATCTCTGGCCGCCTCGGCGAAATAAAATGCCCCGCGATCGTCGTCCACGGTGAAGCGGACAACGCGATCACCATCAATCACGCAGAAGCGATGGCCTCCGCGCTCAGCGGCGCCGGCGATGTCGTTCGTATCCCCGGCGCGGCGCACGCGTCCAACCTGACGCACCCGCACCTCGTAAACCCTCCGCTCCTCGAGTTCCTGCGCTCGCTACCAGCCTGACTCCGGCGCGAAGCCGGGCACCTGCAGGCGTGGGGTTACACTTGCGGAGATGACAATTGTGCCGCGGGTCCAGTACACGACTACTCCTGATGGCGTAAGCATCGCCTGGGGCGAAGCAGGAGAAGGGACAGCGCTGTTGTATTGCGGTGCCACTCCGTTCACGCATGTACAGGAGGCCCTCTCCCCTTATCAGGACTACTTACGGGCGATGACAAGCTCGTTTCGTCTGATCACATTCGACGTGCGCGGCGTGGGCCTTTCGGAGCGCGATGTGCATGAAGTTTCGACGACGACAATGATCACGGATGTGGAAGCAGTCATTCGCGCCGCCAATCTCGATCGTTTCATCGCGTTTGCCGATGGGAACCTGCTCGCTCTGTTCACGTGCCTTAAGGTTGCGCTCGCCCACCCGCAGCAGGTGACGCATGTCGTGCTTGAGTCACCCACCGAGAGCATGCGTGAATTAGCAGACACACCAATGGGCCGCACCGCCGCAAAACTTGCCGAGTTGGACTGGAATGTATACCTGCAGACTGCCGTACGGGTCTTGATCAACCTCGGGCCGGAAGCCACGGGGGCAATCGACTACATGGCGGCAGCGATTGGCAGTTGGGTGGACCAGAGCGTCGGCATTAAATACGTGCGGATGCACGAAGCAATGGACGTGGGCGCGCTGCTCAGCCAAATCGCGCAACCCACGCTGGTGACACGAATCGAACCTTTCTACGTGCCGGCTCGCGCCTCCCAACGTGTCGCGGCCAAGATACCGGGAGCGCAGTTCCGACAGTACTCTGACCCGACATACGTCGAACAAGTGGCGTTGATGGCCGAGTTCGTGGGTCTGTCATCAAGAACAATAGCTCCGGCGAAGTCGTCGTCAACCTCTTTCTTCCGCGCGGTTCTCTTCACCGATCTCGTTGGGCATACGGAGATGATGCAAAGGCTGGGCGACAGGCGAGGGCGAGAGGTGCTGCGTGAACACGAGCGAATCACGCGCGAGCAACTAAACAGGCACGATGGCACAGAGATAAAGACTGATGGTGACAGCTTTATGATCTCATTCACATCAGTTACCGCAGCGATGGAATGCGCCGCTGACCTGCAACGGTCCTTCGATACTCACAACCAGGCAGCATCAGAGCCAATCACCGTGCGCATGGGCCTAAACGCCGGCGAGCCGATCGAAGAAGATGGCGATCTCTTCGGCGCTACCGTTATCCTGGCCTCGCGCATCGCGGCGAAGGCGGGTGGCGGCGAGATTCTCGTGGCCGATACGGTCCGCGGGCTGTGTAGCGGCAAGGGTTTCTTGTTCAGCGACCGCGGTGAGTTTGAGGCGAAGGGTTTCGAAGAGCCCGTCCGCATCTACGAAGTGAGCTGGCGAAGCTAGACTGTCGTCGCCTCTGCGTTATAGATGCGCATCACGGGCGGCTCCGCGGCCAGCGCGTTGAGCGTTTTCACGATGCCGCGCGACTCCGGCACGGCGAAGTGCGCGGTGACGGCCGCCTGGTCCGCCCACATCTCGAAGAAGAAGAGGCGCAGGGGGTTCTCTGCGTCCACGAAGACGTCGTGGCTCAGGCAGCCCGGCTCCGTCCGTGAGCGGCGCGTGTGCTCCAGGCACGCCGCCCGGAGCTCATTGATGTTGTCGGCCTTGGCGAGGATTGTTCCGGTTATGATGATCAACGTCACTTCCTATCGCTAGGCCTGATTCTAACCTCAATGCAATGAGCACTCCAACGACCGGACCACGACAGGGCTACTTGCTGCTTGCCGATATCTCCGGTTACACCGCCTTCCTCACAGGCACCGAGCTTGAGCACGCACACGAGATCATACAGGAGCTGACGGCGCTCATCCGTGAGCGCCTGGCCCCACCGATGCGCTTCGTGAAAGTTGAGGGCGACGCCGTCTTCTGCTACGCCGACGCTGCCACGTTCTCCAACGGGGAGCGCTTCGTGGAGCTGATCGAGGCCTGCTACTTCGACTTCTCCAACCGCCTGCTCGACATGACCCGCGCGACCACGTGCCAGTGCAACGCTTGTTCGGCGATCGGCTCGCTCGGCCTCAAGTTTGTCGCTCACTTCGGAACGTATGTCGTTGAGCGAGATGGAGAGCGAGAAGACCTCGCCGGAGCAGACGTCATCCTCGCGCATCGCCTCCTCAAGAACTCGATCGGCGAGAACGGCGGCCCGCAAGCGTACGCCTTCCTGACCAACGCCTGCCTGGCGCAAATGCCGGTGCCGTTCGGTTGGCCCTCGCACAGCGAGACGTACGACTCCTTCGGCGAAACGAAAGGCGGGATCCACGACCTCGCGCCGGTACTGGCCGCACTGCGAGAAAATCGCCGCGAGTACCTCACTTCCGATCAAGCGGACACGGAGTACGTCCAGGAGTTGCCGGTACCGCCGTCGATTGCCTGGAAGTACTACGTCGACCCGATCGAAAGACAACGCTGGGCATGCCGGCAGTTCGGCAAAGACCCGGACGAACTCGACCGCAACAGTTCCGGACGCGTCGGCGTTGGCGCGACGACACACTGCGGGCACGGTCCGGGGAACATCGTCGCGCACCGGGAATGGGTTGACTGGCGGCCGTTTGATTACTTCACTTGCCACACGACGACGCCAATTGCCGGAGCCTTCGTCTCCAGCAAGCCAGCGATCGAGACCGTCGAGTTCACCCCGCTACCCAACGGTGGAACCCGCGTCGTTGGGCGCTTCCGAGTCGTCAATCGCGGCCGGATCCAGATGCTCGCGTTGCGGGCGAGTAAGCCAGTGATCAACCGCTACTGGCGGCGCTTCGCGGAGACGCTCAAAAGCATCGCGGAAGAGGACGCCGCGGGTCTCGATCTGGGCGAAAAGGCGGCGCCGGCGGACATTTCCTGAGGTTCGGGTGTCCTGCTAAGTTTTGCCTACAATCGGAGACAGCCTTAAAGCGTCCTAATTTCCCCTTGACGCTCATTTACCCCAGTGCTAGCGTACGGTTTGCAAAAGGCTTCACAATCGATACGGCGAGGCAAGATTGCAACTAGCGGGCCTGCTCCTCAACAACTTCTGGGACATCTTCAGCATCTTCGAACCCAAGAACTGGTTCCGAGAGGTGCCGGAGGGCATGGAGTTCCTCGCCGTTCTCCTAACGATTCTCGGCTCGCTGGCGATTATGGTCATCCTTGGAAAGTGGTGGGAGCGGTAGGCGATGGCTGTAGTAGAAGAGCCAGGAAAACCACGTAACCTTCGTGAGCGTGTCGGCGTACTCCAGGACCGCCTGTACGACAAGCTCTTCCACAACTACGTCTGGTCCTCCATCTTTCGTTCGGGCTACCCGAACACTCCCCGTAACCAGATGCTCGTCGTGGCGACGAACGTCTTCCTTCACCTCCACCCGACGCGCATTCACAAAACACACGTCAAGATTACGCACACGTACTGCTTGGGCGGCCTCACGTTCTTCATGTTTCTTGTGCTGACCGTCACTGGTGTTTTGTTGATGTTCTACTACGTCCCCAGCACCAACGAGGCGTACCAGGACGTGGCCGCGCTTGAGACGAACGTTAAGTTCGGCTTGCTCATCCGCAATATGCACAGATGGTGCGCGCACGCCATGGTCATCCTCGTGTTTCTGCATATGATGCGCGTGTTCTACACAGGCGCCTACAAACCACCGCGCGAGTTCAACTGGGTCGTCGGCGTAATCCTGCTTGTACTGACGCTGGTGCTTAGCTTCACCGGCTACCTGCTGCCCTGGGACCAGCTCGCACTCTGGGCGATCACGGTTGGCCACGGCATCGGCGGCTCGGCACCGTACTTTGGTGACGAGACACAGTTGATCGTCTTCGGTGGCTACGAGGTTGGCCCGAACGCGCTCATTCGCTTCTATACGCTGCACGTAATCGCGCTACCACTCATAGCCTCGATCTTCATGGCGGTGCACTTTTGGCGTATCCGTCGTGACGGCGGGATGGCGAGACCTCTCTAGGGACTGATCGCATGGCTGTCGAATCACCCCTGGCACCAACGCAGGCCCGTCCGCGGCCGAAGCGTGAGCGCGAAGAAGAGGTACTAGTCTGGCCAGACCTCGTCTTCGTCGAGTTCATCTCCGCTGTTCTCTTTACGATCACGTTCATGATCCTCTCGACGATGATCAACGCCCCGTTGCTCAACCGCGCGAACGCAGACGTCACCCCGAACCCGTCCAAGGCGCCGTGGTACTTCCTCAACCTGCAGGAGCTGCTGCTGCACATGGACAAGGCCTGGGCGGGCGTGCTCCTGCCGACGATCGCGCTGGGCTTCTTTATGGCGATCCCCTACCTGGACCGCAGCCGTGAAGGTCAGGGCGTCTGGTTCGGCACGAAGTACGCTGGCCGGCTCGCGCTGGTCACAGTCGTCTACGCGATTGTCGTTTCCTCAGTGCTTGTCGTCTTTGACGCTGGCGACCGCACTCACACCGAATATCTCACCCGCTGGATTCCGAGTTGCAACGTCGCAGCCGTTCAGGTTGACGGCACGACCGAAGCCATTCATCAGAAGACACCATGCCTCACTGACGCGGACCCCAGCAAGCACCTTGGTCTCACGGGAACCGCTGACCTCGCTAACCGGTTCCAGTTCGCGGTGCCGTTCCCCCACGTCCTCGGCATCAACGATGGCTGGCTGGACTGGCCGAAGGACGTCAGCAACATCCCGGTGCCGTTCAACAACATCGACATCCAGTGGCATGGCCAGCATCTCTGGCACGACATGCACATTAACCTACCGACGACTATGACGCAGCAGGTCATCCCGCTGAGCACGATCGCCATTTTTACTGTGATCATCCTCTACGCGCTCTTCCGGATTGGCTGGCTACGCACCCGGCGTGACCTCTTCATCGTCATGTTCACGGGCGTTATGACTGCTTATCTAGTGTTATCTATGGTTGGAAGTTTCTTCCGTGGACAGGGGCAGGCGCTCATCTGGCCATGGGAGATTAAGGTCGACCCAGGCTAGGCCGAGGACAGGTGAACTAACGTGGCAGACACAGAGTCGAAACCAGCAGGCGCTGCCGGCGACGGGGTTCCCGTCGCTGCACCTCAGCCTGCGCGCGCCATCGCCGTTGACACGCCAGTCGCGAAGCCGGTCGCCAAGCGCGACGTGCTCACGCGCCGCGTCTTCTTGCTCGGCGGTTTCTGGAGCGTTTTTGGTCTGGCGCTGCTCGGTGTTGCTGGTGCGCCGCTCGACTTCATGTGGCCCCGCAACATCAAGGGCTTTGGCGGCCCGATCACCGTCGGCCCGGACATCGTCCCGGCGGAAGGCACCGATCCCGTGCACGTCTTCCTTGGCAAGTTCTGGCTGCTGAACCGCAAGGCCGGACCCAGCATCGCCGGTGACGACTCGCCCGGCGGGCTTATTGCGCTGTACCACAAGTGCCCGCACCTCGGTTGCACAGTCCCATGGCGCCCGGACTTCACGTTCGACAACCGTAAGGGTTGGTTCCGCTGCCCGTGCCACGGCTCTACTTACACCGCTGACGGCGGCGTGAAGGTGTTCGGCCCGGCGCCGCGCCCGATGGATGTTTTCCCGATCACCGTAAACGCAGACAAGAGCCTGACCGTTCTCACCGGCCGCGCCTACGAAGGCAGCGGTAACAGTCACAACCCGGCGCGAACGATCCCCTACACAGCAGGCTCCAAGACCCCGCCGAAGATCAGTTAACGACAAGGACCACGATTGAACACGTACAAGCAGATCAACATCATGATCGGGTTGCTCCTGGTGGGCATCATCGGCACGGGCTTGTACTACCTGTTCGACAACGGTGACAGCGTCCTCGGCCTCGACCTCGGCGACCGGCAGACAGTCGCCCTGAACCGCCAGGAGCTCGACAACGCCGAACGCGGCGCTGCTCTCTTCGCGCGATACTGCCGCGCCTGTCACGGCCTCACCGGCACCGGCGCCCTCGAGCGAACGGGTCTCCCTGGTGCGCCGCTGAACGTTGACACTAACCGCCCACCTACTCTTGCAGCCTCCGCTGTCGACGCCAGGGTGTCCCGTCTTACTGATACGATCCATTGTGGGCGAGTCGGTACCGTCATGCCGCCGTGGTCCATCCCTGAAGGCGGCGCTCTCAACGACTACCAGATCTTCCAGCTAACAACACTGATTACGAGCCAGTTCTCCCCTGAAGCGTGGCAAACCGTGCCCGAAAACGGCAACCACACGGACGCTTTCACGCCCGCCAAATTCCTCGCCAGGGACGTGAGTAAGACTGACACGACGATCGAACTCACTGACGCCACTACGATCGCCAAGGACCAGATCCTTCGCATCGGCAACGACACGCTCGAAGAGCCTTACGAGCTGATGCGGGTGTCCGAGATCAACGGCAACGTGCTCACCGTCCTGCGTGGCCCCGACGTGCCGTTCGGCGAAGACACAGGCCCCAAGCTCGGCAGCGACCCGCTGGACTTCACGGCTGGCAAGCAGGTCTACCAGGGGCCGCAGGCGCCAGGTACCACGCTCACTGGTGATCCTGCGAGCGCAGGCGACGCGCCATGTGGCCAGAAGAAGGCGCCCGCTGCCGGTACGCCATCAGCCAGCGCCGCACCGGTTGCTCTCACGGCTGGCACGGAGATTACGATTGCCGACAACTCGTTCAAGGTAAGCAACGAGCAGAACCCGCCGCTGACGGTCACTGCGGACACCGCGATCAACGCTACTTTTACCAACACGGGCACGGCGCTGCACAACTTCCACATCGACGGGCCGGACGGCAAGTTCGATACGGACGACGACGTCGCCGCTGCGCCGGACCCGATCAAGGGTGGAGCCACGGCCACGGTCACAGTGAACCTGCCCGCCGGTACCTACAAGTACCAGTGCGACTTCCACCCGACGGAAATGCTTGGCACTGTCACCGTCCAGTAGGGTACTACCCCTATACTGGGCGTGATGCGCCAATACGTACTCGCCGCCGCCTGCATCGTTCTCACCCTCGGCTTCATCGCCTGCAGCAGCAGCGATAGCGACACCGCCTCCCCCACGTTGCGCACGGTCGGCGCCACGCTCGCTCCGGCCAGCCCAGCCACGCAGCCAGCCCCGGCGCAGGCCCTCAACTCCGTCCCCATCGAGCCGCAAGACGACACTTTCGAGCTGACGGCCGCCGGGACCAAGTTCGAGGAAAACTTCCTCAAAATGAGCAGCGGGGGCAGTGTGACGATTCGCCTTACCAACAACGACACCGTCCCGCACAGCCTGCGGATCGCCGGGCTGGACGGCCGGTTCGATACGGACGACGACGCCGTCACTAACCCCGCGCAGATCGACTCAGGTGGCTCCGGCGAGCTGGTCTTCGCGCCTCAGGCCGATGGCGCCTACACTTTCCGCTGCGACTTCCACCCGACAACGATGGGCGGGCAGATCATTGTCGGCAGCGCGACCCCGGGCAGCGCGTCCACCGTGACGGAGACGCCGGCCGGTTCGTTCCCGCCGTCTAGCGATGATGCGAGCGAATCGCCGACCACAAGTCCGTAACCTGATGTTGACGCTTTCTCGGAGCGAGAGTTAGGCTTGGCTCAGACGCCCAAAACGTCGAATTCAGCGATCAGGAGAAGTCATTGGCAAACCAGGTTGGCAAGCGATACATGTGCACGAACTGCAATAGCGAAATGATCGTCACCAAGGCCGGCGACGGCGAACTCGGCTGCTGCGGCAAGCCGATGCAACAGAAGTAGGCGGAGGACAGAATGCCGAACCAGCTGGGCAAGCGATTCCAATGTGAGAACTGCAAGACAGAGGTCCTCTGCATCAAGGCCGGCGACGGCGCCGTCGAATGCTGCGGCGTGGCGATGGAGCTGATGCAGCCCAAAGTCCTGCCAAGCGCAGACTAACCGTCACTCAGAAACGACACACCAGGAAGCCGAGGCTATGCCTCGGCTTCGCTGCGTCCCGGCGCAAAACATGACGCCTAGATGCCCCATGTCCTTCGCTCGATTGCTCCACGCAGAATCCCGTAGAGGCGTAACAAATGGCGCGCCTCCGCTCTCTCCATTGACAGCCGTTCGCGGCGAAAACTACAATCTGCCGTGCCGCCGGAAGGGACGGCAAATCAGGAGGGGTTTTGTCAGAGATAATCATTCGCAATAGCGCCGAATTCGACCAGGCTCTGCGCAAGTTCAACAAGATGGTTCAGCAGACAGGCGTTCTGGCTGAAGCCGGCCGCCGGGAGCACTACGAACCGCCCAGCGTCGTGCGAAAGCGCAAGGCCGCCGCCAAGCGCCGCAAGACACTGAAGAACGCCCAGCGCAGCGCCTAACTCGCCCACGGCATACACTTAAAACCACTAGATGCCGACCAAGGAGCAGCTCACTGCCGACCTCACTGCCGCCATGCGTGCGGGAGATGAGGTGCGCAAGTCGACCCTCCGGATGCTGCTGACCGCGGTCAAGAACGCCGAAGTCTCCGGCAGCGAGCGCAAAGACCTCTCGGACGAGCAGGTGATGCAAGTCGTCGCCAAGCAGGTCAAGCAGCGCAAAGAGAGCATCGACGAGTTCAAGAAGGCCAGCCGCCACGACCTCGTCGAAAAGGAAACGGCTGAGCTGATCATCCTCGAGGCGTACATGCCCGAGCAGATGGGCCGCGACGAGATCGCCGCGGAGGTGCGGAAAGCGATCGAGGAAGTCGGGGCCAAGGGGCCGCAGGACAAGGGCAAGCTGATGCAGGTGCTAATGCCCCGCCTCTCCGGCAAGGCTGAGGGCCGCGAGATCAATGCGGTCGTGACCGAACTACTGAGCGCCGCCGGCAGCTGACGGTGCAGGGCGATCCAACCCGCTAGGGGAGGAAGTTCGTTTGGCAAAATCGAGTTTTTCGGGTGCGATTCCATCACCGGTATCGGAGACTTCGAAGCCGATGACCGTCGGCGTCTGGTTGAGCCCCGC
>JBDTOK010000032.1:0-17545 GCA_039933275.1 Chloroflexota bacterium
AGACTATGAGGAGATCCTCGAGATGCTCGGCGAAGGCATCGCCGTCGGCACCGGCCGCGCCGCGCACTACCTCCACCGCGACCGCATCAACGGCGTCCTCCGCGGCCGCCGCGGCGCTCGCTCCACCGCCATTCAGTGCGGCGGCGCCATCCCCGAAATCGCCGACTACCGCGTCATCGCCGAGCCCGAAGGCACCTTTGTCGGCACGCTCGACGAAGACTTCTCGATCGAATCGATGGCCGGCGACATCGTCTTGCTCGGCACCACCTCCTGGCGCATCAAGCGCATCGAGTCCGCTGGCATCGTTCGTGTCGAGAACGCCCACGGCGCGCCGCCAACGATCCCGTTCTGGAACGGCGAAGCCCCCGGCCGCACGATCGAACTGTCCGAAGAAGTCTCCGACCTCCGTATCGAGCTCGCGCATCGCATCACGACCGAAGGTGACCTGAAGGGCGTGATCGAGTGGGCGGAGCAAGAGCTCGCCCTCCCGCGCTACGCCGCCGAGCAGATCGTCCAGTACATCAAGGTGCAGGGCGAGATGATGGGCCTCGTCCCGTCGCAGAAGGACGTCGTCTTCGAGCGCTTCTTCGACGAGAGCGGCGGCATGCAGCTCGTCGTCCACGCTCCCTTCGGCGCGCGCATCAACCGTGCCTGGGGCCTCGCCCTCCGCAAGCGCTTCTGCGTCTCGTTCGACTTCGAGTTGCAGGCAGCCGCCACCGACGACGCCATGCTCCTCTCGATCGGGCCGAACAACAGCTTCCCGCTGGAGACGATGTTCCAGCTCGTGAAGAAGCCGTGGGTGCAAGAGTCCGTCGAGCAAGCGCTGCTCGTTGCAAACTCTCCGGTCTGGCAGTCACGCTGGCGCTGGAACTCGACGCGCTCCCTCGCCGTCCTCCGTCAGCGCAACGGCAAGCGCGTGCCGCCGCCGCTTCAGCGCATGAAGGCGGATGACCTGATGGCAGCTGTCTTCCCGGTGCTCGTCGCCTGCCAGGAAAACCTCAGTGGCCCGATCCCCCTCCCTGACCACCCGCTTACCCGCCAGTCGATGAACGATTGCCTGCACGAAGCGATGGACCTCGACGGCCTCTGCGAAGTCCTCGACAAGATTGAAGCCGGCGACATCCAGTTCCACGCGCGCGACACCACCGAGCCGTCCCCGTTCGCGCACGAGATGATCAACTCGCCCGTCTACTCCTTCCTCGACGACGCGCCGCTGGAAGAGCGCCGCGCGCGCAGTGTCATGCTTCGCCGAAGTCTCCCGAAGTCCGGACGCGATCTCGGCATCCTCGACCCCGATGCCATCGAGCTCGTCGTCGACGAAGCGCAGCCGCAACCACGCAGCGCGGAAGAAGTGCATGAGACGCTGCTCTCACTCGTGGCGTTGCGTCCGGCCTACGCGCCGGAGTGGCAGGCCTGGTTCGACGAGCTTGTGTCGCAACACCGCGCCTCTACCGTTGAGTCCGCTGACGGCGACCGGTTCTGGTTCGCCGCCGAGAACCTTGCGCTGATCGCAAAGCTCTTTACCGGCGCCGACATCCGTCCGGCGGTACAACTCCCGCCCGAACTGCAACGTGAGGTCGAAGAAGAGGCGGCGCGCCTCGCCATCGTTCGCGGCCATATGGAAATCCTCGGCCCGACCACCGTCCGCCAGCTCGCCGACCGCACCGCGCTCGATCCCAGCGTCATAACCTCCGCCCTCGCCCATCTGGAGAACGAGGGTGGCTCCGTCATGCGCGGCCGCTTCCGCCCGATCATCGCCGGCGACGATGGCGAAGAGTGGTGCGACCGCCGTCTTCTCGCCCGCATCCATCGATTTACGCTCGACCGCCTGCGCTCCGAGATTGAGCCCGTCTCCGCCGCCGACCTCATGCGCTTCCTCCTGCGCTGGCAGCACCTCGCCCCCGGCACCCAGCTCGAAGGCAAGCGCGGCCTCCTCGAAGCGATCACGCAACTTCAGGGCTACGACATTCCCGCCGTCGCCTGGGAGCGCCACATCCTCCCCACGCGCGTCGCCGAATACCGCGGCTCCTGGCTGGACGAGCTCTGTATCGCCGGCGACGTCTCCTGGGCGCGGTTCGCAGGCCGAAAGGGTGACGTCGGACGCTCGATCTCAGCTTCCACCGCCACGCCGATCTCCTTCGCCCGCCGTAGCGATCTGCCGTGGCTCGTTGCCGGTATCCGCAACGGGGGCGCCGTCGAGCCGCCAAAGACAGGCGCCGCCGGCGAGATCCACGAGTTGCTGCAAGCGAGAGGCGCTCTCTTCTACGATGACATCGTCACCGCCACCAACCGCCTCCCCGGTGACGTCGAGCGCGGCCTCTGGGACCTCGTCGCCCGCGGCATCGCGACAGCAGACGGCTTCCAGGCGTTGCGTTCTCTCATGGCCTCCACCAAGAAGCGCAGCTTCCGCCGCCCCCAGCGCGCGCGGTTGTTCCGCACGCTCGCCGTCAGCGGCGTCCCCTCAGGCCGCTGGTCGCTGCTGCCAGTGTCCGGTGCGTCGTACAGCATGAACGGCGCGCTCGAAGGTTCAAGCTCCGACGACGAGCAGATCTGGGTGGAAGAGCTCGCCGAAGCCTGGGCCGAGCAACTGCTCTTCCGCTACGGCGTCGTCTTCCGAGACCTCGTCCGCGCGGAAAACGTTAGCGTCCCCTGGCGCGAAATCCTCCGCGCTCTCCGTCGCATGGAAGCGCAGGGCGTCGTGCGTGGTGGCCGGTTCGTGTCCGGCTTCTACGGCGAGCAGTATGCCCGCCCCGAAGCCGTCGAAGCCCTCCGCGGCGTCCGCCGCACCGCCAAGACCGGCGAGCTAGTCCGAGTCTCCGCCGTCGACCCGCTAAACCTGACCGGCGTCATCACCCCCGGCCCGCGCGTAACGTCGATCCACACCAAGACCGTCGTCTACCGCGACGGCGTGCCGGTGCAGGATGGCGACGTGTTTGGCGAAGAACCTCTCGCCGCCGCTGGCTAGCGCTAATGCGTCCCGGCCCGCGAACGGGTACTCTGTACGGCAAATGAGGCTTCTGCTCTTTCTTCCGCTCCTCGCAGCGTACCTGACGTTCGTCGCTTGCCATCCTGACCACCCCCTGCACGAGAACGACCACCCATGCGGCTTCGATCCGACGAACCCGGCCATCGTCCTCTATTGCACCAATACGCCGGAGCCAACCAGGAGTCCGGACCCCACTCCAACGCCAACCCCCGGCCCCCAGGCCTCGCGCACACCGCTGAGCAACAACACCGGCGCCTGGCTCCACCAGGTTGGCGAGTACTCCCACCAGTTGCGCGACGCCTCAGACAACGCAGCCAGCGCCTTCCCCGACTTCGCGAGCAACCCAGGGTCGATGACCGAGTACGCCGCCCAGTATTCCGACGTCACTGGGCGCATTGTCGGCGGAGTCGATCGACTTGCCCCGCCGCCAGCGGGCCTCGAGTCGCAGTACCAGGCGTTCGACTCAGCGCTGCACACTCTGAACACCGCACTACAAGCGTCGCCTCCCGATGCGAGTGCGATCGCCGCCGCGCAAACCGCATACGTCAACGCCTGCACAGCCCTCCAGCAGTACGACGACTCCAGCAACCTCGGCGACGACCTGCGTTGCTCCGGAGAGACGCAGGCGCTAGGCCCGGCCGCCTTCTTCGCGGCGCTGACACCCGCCATCGCGACGCTCCACACGAAAGCAGACAGCGTCCAGTCAACGTTCGACGCCCTGCCGACGGCGCAGCAAGCAGACCTCTCCGCGCTGACCGTCTACGTCACCGGCATCGGTAACGCCTATGGCAACGCAGCGCTCAGCCTGGCCGACCCTGTCGCGCCTGCTGACCTCGCCGCCAAACAGCAGGCGATGGTGGACGCCGCAAACGCCGTCTTCAACGCCAGTCCATCGCTCCAGAACGACATCAAGAATGCAACCGATCTCTCCGCCGAAGTCGCGGCCGCGAAGTCGACCCTTGCGCCTCTGCAAGCCGCCGTCGAGACTGCCTGCGCCGATCTCCAGGCCGCCGCAACGTCAGCCGGCGTCACGACCAGCCTCGGCTGCCGCTAGAGAACGCGCTCTACGACAAGCTCTGATCGGAATCGCGCAGCCCGTCGCAGAGCGGGCAGATCGGGTCGCTGTCGTCCAGGTGGATTGCCGTCTCCCACCCGTCGTACGTCCCGCCGAACTCATCCGCGATGCGCGTCATCGCGATACACACCCGGCGCATGTTCTCCGGCACGACGATAGTCTCGTCGCTCGCCATCAGGCACCACGGCCGCTCCTCTTCCCACGGACAGTCGTCAATCGACACATCGAACGCACTCGCGCGCAGGCGCTCGCCCGCGGCCTCAGCGTCCGCTTCGGTCGCAAAGTACATAACGTGATGCGTGCCCATCGACCGCGAAAAGTCGACGCCGGACGCCTCGAGCTCGTGAATCGCCGCGTCGCAAATCAATGTCGCGATAGTCTCTACGTCGTTGTCCAAGTTCTTCCCCCGAAGAGTGATGGCGCCATCATAGCGGACCTCACGAAAAACACCAGACCGAAATGTCATAACCGATATCGATCACGTAATCCTTTTCCGGCGCCGGCGGGCTAACTCGACAGTCGGTCTTTCGCCGTTTGGTCTAACTTCTTGCGTGGGAGCTTCACGTCGGCCGCTCTACGCAGAAGCTCTTGCAACGCTCTCTCGTCGATCTTGTCGCCCTCATGCACGTCAATCGAACGCGATGACTTCGCGTCGAGCCCGGCGTTGAACAACCCATGCGGGTCTTCGATGAGCGCGCCTTTGAAGAAATTCAGCTTCAGGTGCTCCTTGAACACGCCCAGCGCCACAACGTTGCCTTTCTTCGTCCAGACCGCCGTGTCCCACTTCCAGTCCTCGTCCAGCTCGTCGTCCGCATCGTTGATGAGGTCTCGTAGCCGCACGTACTCCTTCGCCTGCCAGCCGCTCAACCCTTTCGCCACCTTATCGATGTTTGCCGATGCGCTCATCGTCCACCTCCTTCGCGCCAACTATCCTACTGCCATCGCCCTGGCGCCTCGACCCTCACCCGCACGTAAGGGTTGCGTGCTATGATGCCCACCGACTACCGAAGGAGAAACCGAATGCACAACGCACTTCACACACCACTCTGCGACACACTCGGCATCGAGTACCCAATCATCCTCGCCGGCATGGGCGGCGTGTCCATGTCGAAGCTCGTCGCCGCTGTTTCCAACGCCGGCGGCCTCGGCGTCATGGGCGCCGCTACCCTCGGCCCCGCCGAGCTGCGAGACGAGATTCGCAAGACCCGCGACCTCACCGACAAGCCGTTCGCCGTGGACCTCCTCGCCCCCGACCCCGAGCGCATTCGCCCGCACATGGACGTCGTCTTCGATGAGGACGTGCGCATCTTCGTCGCCGGCCTCGCCGTCCCAGCCGACTTCATCGCCGAAATGCACAAGCGCGGGATGATCGTGATGGTGATGTGCGGCCGCGTTCGCCATGCCGTCAAGTCCGTGGAGGCGGGCGCTGACATCGTCGCCGCCCAGGGCACCGAAGCCGGCGGACACACCGGCGAGATCGGCGCGCTCGCGCTCATCCCGCAGGTCGTCGACGCTGTGCAGGTACCAGTCGTCGCCGCCGGTGGCATGGCCGATGGCCGCGGCCTCGTCGCCGCGCTCGCCCTCGGCGCCGAAGCCGCCATCTTCGGCACGCGCTTCATCGCCTCACCCGA
The DNA here is from genome assembly GCA_039933275.1 of Chloroflexota bacterium. Lineage (GTDB taxonomy): Bacteria > Chloroflexota > Dehalococcoidia > SM23-28-2 > RBG-16-64-32 > DATKKM01. Next base: position 5,693 of record JBDTOK010000032.1, read on the forward strand.
AGCGCAGGCCGCCCCCGGCTACCGCGACGCCCTCGTCCGCAGCAACGAAGCCGACACGATGCGCACGCGAGCCTACACAGGCAAGCCCGCCCGCACCATCCGCACACCCTACGCCGAAGAGTGGGAGACACGCCCCGGCGAGATCAAGTCGTTCCCTTTCCAGGCGATGACGTCCATCCAGAACCAGGCGATGGACTACCCTGGCCTCGGTGAGTCCTTCGATGCGGCGCGCACGTTCATGCCGGCCGGGCAGGGCGTCGGCCTGATCCACGGCATCAAGCCCGCCGCCGAAATCGTCCGCGACATCCTCGCCGAAGCGGAAGCCGTCATCGACAGGCGCTTCGTCCAGCCGTCGCTCGAGTCGCAGAAGCGTTAGCGTCTGCCGGCGATGCCGCCCGCCGTCCAACCCTGGATCGCCGTGACTCGCGGCGTCGACCTGCCGCCGAACGCTGAATCGCTCGTGCAAACGGCCTTCGAAGACGGCGCAACTTGGTGGCGCAAGCAAATGAACCGCACCTTCGCTGTCGCGCCCACCGTGGTGCACCGCAGCGATCACACTTTCGACGAGCTCCGCAAGAAACATGGCGAACAACAAAACATCTGGTTCGCCCTCCAGCGTGAGGCCCACGACGCTGGTCTCCTCCAGAACTGCGATCCGGAGCGAGCCCACTACATGGTCGGCCTCGGCGGCGAGATGGGCGGCGGCATGGTCGGCTCCGAGAACTTCGGCTGCTCCCACATCCTCCCCGGCAAAGCTGCGATCACCGGCGGCTTCGCCTATGTCCTCCTCAGCCTCGATCCGACCGCCTACGGCCACCCCGCGCAACCCTGGTTCGCCAGCGAGCGCCGCCAGGCCACCGGCGCCCTCATGCACGAACTCGGCCACGTCTTCGGCGACGGCGTGAAGCACCCGCTAGACCACACCAGCGATGACAAGAACCTCATGTACGGCTGGTGGAACTGGCCCGACGCCACCTTCACGCCAGGGCAAATCGCGCAGCTAGGTGGCTCGCCATTCCTCCGCTAACTAGTTCTCCGCGTCAGGTTTCAGCCTGACCTATCCCTGCGCTGGCCAAACCTAAGCCCCACGCAAGCGGAGCACGCATTCCGACCTGAGCCCCCATTTGCTCCAACCAGCACAACAACATCGCCCGTAGCCCTGCCGCACCCGCCTGCTAGAATGACGCACACCATGCCAGTCGTACCATACGTCGAACAGCCGGAAGATCAGGGGACACGTGATCTCTACGAGCGACTGTCGAAGGGCCCGCTCGGAAACATCAACCTCTTTCGCGTCGTCGCCCACAACTCGACACTCCTGCGCGACTGGCTGTGCATGGCTTCGCCGCTGCTCATGGGTGGACTCCTCCTCGAGCCGCGCCTCCGCGAGATCGCGATCCTACGCGTCGCCCAGAACGTTCGCAGCGAGTACGAGTTCGGCCAGCACATCTCGATCGCCCGCGCCGCCGGCGTCACCGACGAAGAGATCGCCGGCCTCCGCGACTACGAAGCGACCGATCTCTTCTCTGACCTCGAGCGCGCTCTCATCCGCTACGTCGACGCCGTCCAGCGCTTCGACGCCGACTCCCCGGAACACGCGCGAGAGCTCCGCCGCTGGCTCTCGGATCGCGAGCTAGTGGAGCTCTCCTTCGCCATAGGCCACTGGACAATGGTCGCCTGCGTCCTCATCCCGCTAGAAGTCCCGCTAGACGAACACATCGAGACAACGCTCCCCGAAGGCTGGCGTGAGTGGCTGTAGCGTCACGATCAAATTGACCCTCTTCACTCGCCGATGCTATCCTGAAACGGCGAAATCTACCGGTATTCTTCCCTGATTCCACCGGTGGGAGTCACCCACGCCGAAGTGGCGGAACGGCAGACGCGCTACGTTCAGGGCGTAGTGTCCTTACGGGCGTGGGGGTTCAAATCCCCCCTTCGGCACCATATTTGACGAATTCGGGTCTCTTGGCCCATTCGCGCTCGTAGCTCAGTGGATAGAGCGCTGCCCTGCGGAGGCAGAGGTCGTGAGTTCGAGTCTCACCGAGCGCACCATTTCATTTCCCCGTTCAGAGGGTCAGGCTTTAGCCTGACCAACCCATCTGCGAAAAATCTGCGCCAATCTGCGGCTAATAAAGCGGCCAGACATTTTTACCAGCACGAACGAAACTCCAACCCCGCCTCCGCGAAAATCCGCGTTCAATCCGAGTAATCCGCGGTCAGTTGAGGCTCCGATTGGCTGCATCAACTCGCCGGCCGCAACGCCTCCACCATCCCCAGCCCAATCTCCCCCGCCTCCAGCAACCGCTGCGGCAACACATTCTCGAACCGGTCCGTCGCCAGGTGGTAGTTCGGGTCGCAGAAGCAGTTGAACAGAATCGCCGGAATCTCCAGCTGCGTGAAGCTCGCGTGGTCGCTCCCCACACCGATCGGCACCCCAGCCTCGATTCGAGACACGATCCCGTTCTCCGTCGCCACCTGCAGCGCTAGCTGCGTCAGCGCGTCCGTTCCGATAAACGCCCAGTCCGTGCCCATCCCGAGCATGTCGAAGTTCAGCATCCCGACGATCGCGCCACGCTCGTCCGGCGTCAGCTGCGAGACGTAATACGCGCTCCCGACCAACCCCAGCTCCTCCGACCCAAACAGCGTGAAGCAAACGTGCGCCGTCTCCCCGCGAGTCGCCAGCGTCCGCGCCATCTCCATCGCCACCACCGTCCCCGATCCATTGTCGTTCGCGCCCGGCCCTGCCGGCACACTGTCGTAGTGCCCGCCCACCAGTACGCGGCAATCGCTCCCCGGCGCCTTCGCCAGCACGTTGTGCGATTGTCCTTCGCTGATCGTCGCCTCGATCGCCAGGTGCACGTTCACCGTCCCCGCCTGCGCCTGCGTGACCAGCGCCTGCCCTTCCTCCTGCGAAATCGTCACCGCCGGCACGTTGCTCGGCACCCGTAACGGCGCCTGTACGTTCCCCGGCTGGTTGTTGTAAACGATCACCCCGATCGCGCCGGCCGCTTCCGCCGCCGCGATCTTCTCCGTAAACGTGATCGTCCCCCGCTCAACCAGCGCGATGCGACCGCTAGTGCTCGGCGGGAAGTCGCCCGCCTCACCCAACCCGGGCACCACCACGATCTCGCCATCCACCGCTCCAGGTTTCGCATTCAGCAGCGCCAGCGGCGCCAGATCTTTCGCCGTTGGCGCAGTCTCCGACAACACCGTGCTCGAAGCCTTGTACACATCGATCGGGAAGGGCTGCTCGCTCGCCTCGTACCCCCACGACGCCAGCAGATCGCGCAGGTAATCCGCCGCCTGCTGTTCGCCATCGGTCCCGCCCGCCCGTATTCCGATGTCCACCGCCAGGTGCTTCAGCATGGCGTCGGCCTCAGCCGCGTCGAAGTCCTGGCTCGTCGAAAAGCCCGGCGTTGGAGTTACCACCGGCGATGCAGTTGGGGTAGTCGAGGCCGTTGGCGTCGGCGAAGCGCTGGGTGTGCTCGATGAGCTATCGTCCCCGCTGCACGCGACGGCGAACGCAATCACGACAACTGGCAGAAGGATAGCGACGGCGAACCCGCTACGTAGTGAAGCGCTTCCGCTTGCCACCGCGCTCTTGCTACTTGCTACAGGCCACTTGCTACTGGCAAATTACTGGCGCTTGTTGCGCTTCCACCACCGCCGGTCCTGGATCTCCAGCGGCTTGTCTCGCCAATACTTCTCTGGCGGACGCGACTGGCGGCGCAGCGACCAGATAAAGGCTCCAATAAACAAGAACACCCCAGCGGCCAGCACCCAGCGCCACTCGTTGCTGGCGCCTCCAACCACCCACGCCACCACGATCAGCACGATCCCCGCCAGCAGCACCTGCCCCGCCGTCACGCTCGGGAGGCTGATCCCCCGCAAGCCGCGGCCCACCGCACGGAACGGAGCGCGAACAGCATCGCCGATTCGGGAGGTGAGGGACGGCTTGGGTGCGTTCGTCTCCAGTGACTCGAGCAGTTCTTCGACTTCGCGCTGGATACGGTTCGTCATGCGACTTCAGGCCTTGGCACTCAACATCTTATCGACACTCCGACAAGGCGTCCAGACCGGTGATTCTTCCGGAATTGGCGTATCACAGAGGCTCTCTGCATAATGAACGCCACGTTGGCCCATATGGATTGGCGAGAAGAGTACAAGCGCCGTCTTTGCACAGTCGACGACGCTATGCAAATCGTGCAGGCCGGGAACCTCGTGATGATCCCGATTGCGGGTCCGCGCGTCCTTCCCGGCGCCCTCTATCGCCGCGCCCAGGAGACCGGCCCCATCGAGTTGCGTCTCTCCTCGCCCCTCAGCGACCCCGGCTGGCTCCGCGGTGAAAACGCCGAGCTCTTCAAGATGGAGTTCGAGCTCTTCATCGGCGACTACGCCAGACAGGCTACGGATGAGTTACGCGCGACGTATCTCCCCAACCTCTTCTCATTAACCAGCAAACCTGGCCACGACGAGCGCCCGGAGCGCCGCACCGTCGACGTCTTCCTCACCGCCGTCACTCCTCCCGACGATGACGGCTACGTCCAGTTCGGTGCGCACAACTGGAACAAGCGAATGTACGTGCGTAGCGCCCACCACACCATCGCCGAAGTCGACCCGGGCCTGCGCCCTGTTTACGGCGACAACAAGGTCCACGTCACCGAAATCGATTGCTTCGTCGAGATCCCGCCTGTCGAGATCACGATGCCGGTCGTCGAAGCTTGGCTCCGCCGCGTCGAAGACGAAGGCGTCAAAGCTGAGTACCGCGCGATCGTCGAAGAGCTGAAGGGTGACCTCGACCGACTCATCGTCATCGGCCCCGCCATGTCCCGCATGCCTCCCGCGCAAGTGCGCCGCACCCTCGGTCTCGCCCAGCCGCCGGAAGTCGCCAGGATCATTGCCGGCTACGTCAGCGAGCTGATCCCGGACGGCGCCACGATCCAGATCGGCGTCGGCGAGCCCGGCATGTACCTCCCGCGCGCCGGCGCCTTCGACAACAAGCACGACCTCGGCCTCCACACGGAAATGGTCGCGCCCGGCATCGCACGCCTCGTCGACGCGGGCGTCATCACCGGCAAGGGCAAGTCGATGCACAGCGGCAAGGCAGTCGCCGTCGCCTGGTCCGGCTCCGACGTCGAAGACCTGCGCATCGTCACCAACAACCCGAAGTTCGAAGTCTACGACCCGGAATACGTCCTCGCCCTCAACACGATCTCCCAGAACGAAAAGATGCACTCCCTCAACAACGCGCTCTCCATCGACCTCATCGGCCAAATCAACTCAGAGAGCGTTTTCGGATCGCGTCTCATCAACGGCACCGGAGGCCAACCGGAAACACACATCGGCGCCGTGCTTTCAAAGGGTGGCCGCGCCATCACCATGCTCCCCTCAACCGCAATGGACGGCGCAATCTCCCGCATTGTCGCCCAGCACGAACCCGGCGCCGTCATCACCGTCCCCCGCTACTTCGCGGACACCATCGTCACCGAATATGGAGTAGCCCGCCTCTGGGGCAAAAACCACCGTCAGCGTGCCGCCGAACTAATCGCCATCGCCCACCCAGACTTCCGCTCCGAACTCCGCCAACAAATGCAGTCCCAGCTAGGCGACTGGTGAAGCGACCAACTTAAGGTACCGAGGCATCAGATCTGCGATCGCCTAGCCAAAACATTCCGTTCATCCTGAGGTTCTCGAAGGACCGGCGCCGCAGCGCCCTCATCTCCCGCCCACGCACCCTACTCCGCAAGCAGCAATCAACCTCCCACGCAAAAACAGAGGCGGGACACCGCAGCATCCCGCCCCAGTCAAGCTAACCGCGTGCTTTACTTAGCCGCCACCTTCTCAGCAAACTGCCCGAGAACGTACGTCCAGCCGGTGTCGTAGCCGTTCATCGCCTCGCGGCCGCGCGCTTCGTCCACGTCCTCCGGGAGATACGTAACTGCGAGTCAACCCCCGGATGGCACATCGCGAAACACCGTTTTTGCCAAACAAACATCTCGCCTCTCCCGCCATGGCAGTCACCAGCACGTCGTCTCACCGATCAGTGTCGCGTGTCCAATCGCGAATCCGCTCCAAATCCGCGCTATTCCGTGGCTGGTCTCTCATCGCTGCGACGAGTGACACGATACTTGCCGGACAACATCACGCGACGCGATATACTGACCCAGCGATGCGTATCGGTGCACACGTGCGAAGCGGCGGTGGCGTAGACTCCGCCATCGATCGCGCCCTCGAAATGGGCGCCGAGACCATTCAGCTCTTCTCCGGCTCGCCGCAGGCCTGGCGCCGCAAAAATTACACCGTCAAAGAAGTCGACGCCTTCAAACAGAAGACCGCCGACACCGGCATCGCCCCCGCCTTCATCCACGGCCTCTACCTCGTCAACCTCGCCAGCCAGAACCCCGAAGTCCTCCAGAAATCCTACGACGCGCTCGTCGCCGAGATGTCCGCCGCCGCCCTCATCGGCGCCAAGGGCGTCATCTTCCACCTGGGCTCACACAAGGGCGCCGGCTACGAAGCCTGCGTCGATCAGGTTGTCGAGCAAGCGAAGCGCGTCCTCGACGCCACGCCGCCCGAAGCCTGGCTCATCCTCGAGAATAGCGCCGGCATGGGCGGAGCCATCGGCTCCAAGTTCGATGAACTGGGCAAGATCGTCCGAGAAGTCGGCGGCGATCGCGTCAAAGTCTGTCTCGACACCTGCCACACGTTCGCTGCCAGCTACGACATCAAGACGCGCCCCGGCCTTGACGACACGATAAAGGAGTTCGACGAGACGATCGGCCTCGACAGGCTGGTCGCCGTTCACGCCAACGACTCGAAAGCGCCGCTGGGCGGTGGCCTCGATCGTCACGCCAACATCGGCGAAGGCCACATCGGGCGCGACGGATTTATCAACATCCTCTCGCACCCCGCCTTCGCCGATGTCCCGTTCTTGCTGGAAGTTCCCGGCTTCGAAGACAGCGGTCCGGACAAGCAAAACGTCGAGATCCTCAAAGAGCTCCGCACGGAGGCTGGCTCCGCTTAAGCCCCGCGACATAACAGGTTGCCCAGGGCGTTGGTTAAGACCCGCCAGACGCATAATTATCGATTTCGTAACGCGCTGACGGGCCAATCTCCGGATAGCGTTCCGTCCCAATTCGTCCCCTGCAGACTAGCCATTCTCCACTCACGCGACCTTCCCCCCTCGCCGGAAAATCGATGCTGCAGACGTAAAGGCAAGGAGAGGGCACATGGCAGAGGGAACACTGACACGGACGGGGACCACTACTCCCAGGACTGGGGCCGTAGCCGAACAGGCGCGACGCCAGGACGAGGCTGTCTTTACCGCCGCCTACCAGGCCTACTACGGCAAGCTCTTCGCTTTCGCTTACAGTCGCACCCGCGACGCAGAGCTAGCCAAGGACATCGTCTCCGGTGTCTTCGAAAAGGCCTACGTAAAGGGCCACGAAGTCCGGCAGCCCGCTGCGTACGGCGCCTGGCTGTTCATGATTGCCAAGAACCTCATCGCCGGCCACTACCGTCGTGTCGGCCGCGAGCAGAACCACATGGGTCGTGCCGGCGAGGAGCTCCGCTTCGTCGATCCGCCGCCCGGACCAGAAGACAGTCTTCTGCGCGACGAGCGTGTCGGCACGCTCGTTCGCTTCCTCAAAGGACTATCCGCGCGCGATCAAGAACTGATCTCGCTGAAGTTCGACGCTGAGCTGTCCAACGGCGAGATAGCCGGCATCGTCGGAATGACCCAGTTGAATGTGCGCGTCGCCATCTTCCGGGCACTCCGCCGCCTCCGCAACAAGATGCAGGAACACGACGCCTAGCGAGGTGCGGGGTGCGAGTCCCAACGCCTCAGGGGCAGCCGGGGCCTTCTAGCCCCGCGCCTACGCAACCGGCGTCTTCGCCGAATACACTTTCGACAGCATGTCGATGAACGCCTGCACCGTCCGCGAGCGCTTGCGGTTCTTCCGGTAGACCAGCGATATCGGGCGCCGGATCGGTTGCAGGTCCGTCAATTCGACCTTGGTTAGCAGGCCCTGGTCTAGCTCCCGCTCTACTGTAACCAGCGGCACTAACGCTATGCCTAAGCCCTCCTCGACCATCCGCTTCGTCGCTTCCAGCGAGTCCAGCTCCATCGCCACGTTCGGGATCACCTCTGCCGTGCGGAAGATGTCATGGATCATTCCGTAGTACGAAGACCCGCGGTCGAACAACACAATCGGCTCGCGCGCCGCCTGCGCAATCGTGCAACGCCCGCTCAGCGCGAATGGGTGGTCAGGATACGCGACCAGCACGATCTCGTCGTCGTAAAGCTGTATCGTCTCCACTTCAGAAGCTGATAGCGAGCGGATGATGCCCACCTGCACTTCATCCGTCTGCAGCATGTTCAGCACCTGCTCCGAGCGCCCGGTTCGTATCACCACCTCGACGCCCGGGAACTCCTGGCAGAACTTGTGCAAGATCTGCGGCAGCACGTACGTCGAGTACGTGATCGCCGACCCAACCCGCAACGAGCCCAGTTGCACATTGCGTACGTCATCGACGGCATCGCGCCCTTCCTGCAGCTGCTGCAGAATCCGCTCGACGTAGGGCAGGAACACCCGTCCGGCGTCAGTCAGTCGCACCCCGCGGCCGCCTCTCTCGAAAAGCTCCTCGCCCAGCTCGCGCTCGAGCGCCTGTATGCGAGCGGTGATCGACGGTTGCGTTAGCTGCAGAGTCTCCGCGGCCCGGCTAAACGAATTGTGGGTCGCAACCTGGACGAACGCCTCGATCTGCCCGAAGTCCAAAGATAACCTCTGCTATTTGAGTTGCCTATGGCTGGTATGCACGAGGATAAGCGCTACCGCGAAAGCGGTCAAGGCATTCGGGTTAAGCGAGGTAACGGCTTCGTAACCGTCGCTATCAGGTTGGGTTTTCTCCGGCTACTCGTTCCCGTGGCGCTCCGTCCGCGCCCGCCATTCGCCGGAGAACTCATGCGTCTTGAACCACTCAGCGTTCAGCGGCGTATAGTGCTTCCACTGCTCCGGCACGTCATCCTCAAAGAAAATCGCCGTCACCGGGCAAACGCTCTCGCAAGCCGCACAGTCAATACAGATCTCCGGGTTGATGTAGTACTGCGGATCCTCCGCCGTCGTGTTGATGCAGTCCACCGGACAGACGTCGACGCAAGAGGCGTCCTTCGTCCCAATGCAGGGCTCCGTAATCGTGTACGTCATGTTTGGCGATATTCTAGCGCTCGCTGGGACGCGTCACAACTAAGGCGAACCATACCCGATTATGGTGTAACAGAGGGCGTTCGAGTTGTCGTCTAACCTGAGGGCCATGAGAAAATGCCAAATAGGCGTCGCGAGCGGGAGATAAAGCGTGAGAGGGAGATCCTATTGAAGGACTACCTCCTTGTAGGTTGTATTACCGCAGTCTTGTATGCGGTGGGTTTTACGATCGCTTCGGGCCATCCACTGATGGGATTTATTGGACTTCCGATCGGATTCATTTCGGGACTGGCCGTTTTTCGATACGCACGCCGCAACTCGAAATAATGATGGCCGGCGCGGATTACGCCTCCTCCCTCCGCACCCCGCGCTTCGTGACCGTAACCTCACCCCGCACCCGCGCCTGGCAGGCCAGCCGCACCTTCCCGCTGGCCAGCGTCGCCTCGCTGCGGTCCTCCGCCAGCGTCTTGTGCTCGCCCCGGCCCATCGGCTCCAGGTTCGGCACCCCCTCCTCGACGATGCAGACGCAGCTTGTGCAGATGCCCTGCCCGCCGCAAGTAGTCGGCCAGTAGTACCCGGCCACGTGCGCCGCATCCATAATCGTCTGCCCATCCTCCGCTTCGATTAGGATGTCATCGGGAAGCACGCGTACTTGAGCCATCGCCTACATCCTACTTCGTATTTCCCATTTCCCACGTCCACCTCGTACACTTACCCACATGAAGCCCATCCCAAACGGCACCTCCGACGAAATGACAATCGAGACCACTCCAGACATGGGCGTTAAGCACCTGCCGATCCCGATGTACTCCACACCGACGATGGTCGCCCACATCGAGGGCCTGTGCCTGAAGATGATGATCCCCTACCTCGGCCCGACCGAGTCCAGCGTCGGCTACAAAGTCGAGGTCAAGCACTCAGCGCCCACGCCCATCGGCATGAAGGTCACTGTGAAATCGAAGGCGATCGAGTCGGATGAGCGCAAAGCCGTGTTCGAGGTCGAGGTCTACAACGAGACCGGCGCCAAGATCGGCGAAGGCAAGCACGAGCGCCGCGCCATCGACATCTCCCGCTTCGCCGCCCCCAAGTCCGCCTGAGCGATGGCGTCAACTCTCGCCGCGCTCGCAAAGGGCCACGACTTTCCCCCGACAACCTTCACCCTCTCACCAGCGTGGGTGGACGCCTACATCGAAGCCACTGCAGACACCGCCATTCGCACCATTGCGCCCAACCTCGTCCCGCCGATGGCCGTCGCCGCACTCAGCATCCGCGCCCTCGTCGAAGCGTCGCCGCTGCCGCCGGGTACCCTGCACGCGGGGCAAGAACTCGCGTTCAAGCGTGCCGTCAGTGTCGGAGAAGAGTTGTCCGTGACCGCCCGCATCGCCTCCCGCGGCGAGCGCGCCGGTTGGGTCCTGATGTCCGTCGACCTCGAGGCATTCGCGGCAAACGCACCTGTGATGACCGGCCGCGCGACCATCACCTTCCCTCTGGAGCAAACGTCGTGACCGCAGACAAACAGGTCGCCCCTCGCCAACCTCAGCAGGAGAGGGGAGGGGGTGACGGTTTTCCGGTCGGCGCCGAGCTCCCGCCGATCACCAAGCACATCGCCCAACCGGACCTCCACCGCTACGCCGATGCCAGCGGTGACCACAACCCCTTCCACCTCGACGCGGACTTCGCCGCGAGTACGCAATTCGGCGGCACCATCGCGCACGGCATGCTAATCCTCGCCTTCGCGTCAGAGATGCTGACCGGCGCCTTCGGCCGCGATTGGCTCGACTCCGGCCGCCTCAAAATCCGCTTCCGTGCCCCTGCCCGGCCCGGCGACGCCATCACCTGTGCCGGCCGCATTACCAAAGTCGAACCCCAGCGCGTCGTCGCCGAAATCGAATGCCGCAACCAGTCCGGCGAGGTCGTCCTCGACGGCACGGCAGAGATCGCGGCCAGCTAATGGCTCGCGCTGTCATCACGGGCCTGGGGTGCGTCACCCCCATCGGCCAGGACGTCGAGACGTTCTGGTCCGAGCTCGTCGCCGGCCACTCCGGCATCCGTCGCATCACCCTCTTCGACGCCAACGACCAGGACTGTCAGATCGCCGCCGAGGTAAAGGACTGGAATCCGACGAAGTTCATGGACGCGAAGGCTGCCCGTCGCGCCGCCCGCTTCTCGCAGTTCGCTGTCGCCGCCGCCCGCCAGGCCGTCGAGCACAGCGAGCTCACCATCGACGACTCCAACCGCGACGACATCGCCATCGTCATGAACACCGGGGGCGGCGGCGTCGACAACATCGCTGACGGCGAGAAGACCTATCTCGAGAAGGGCGCCAGTCGCGTCGGCATCTTCACCGTTCCTGCTTACGCGCCCAATATGGCGTCCTGCCAGGTCGCGATCAATCTCGGTATTCGCGGCGCCACCGAAACGTCCGTCGCTGCCTGCGCAGCCGGCGTCTTCGCCTTTGTGCAGGCCAAGCGCATGCTCGATCTAGGGGAGACGGAGTGCGTTATCGTTGGCGGCGCCGAAGCAAACATCATTCCGATCTCCGTTGCCGCCATGGCCAACATGAAGGCGCTCTCCACCCGCAACGACGAACCGGAGCGCGCCTCGCGCCCGTTCGACCGCGACCGCGACGGCTTCGTCTACGGCGAGGGCG
>JBDTOK010000033.1:0-17518 GCA_039933275.1 Chloroflexota bacterium
ACATCGCGCCCTCGAACGATGAGGACGGCGTCGCCTGGGCCGCGATCAAGTTCCTGTTGTGAACCGCACCTCCGCCTCGCGCTCAACGATGCGGTAGACCTCCGCGATCGGCGTGCCGGTCGCTTCGGCTAGCGCCCGGCAAGCCTCATACTCCGGCGCGTAGCGAGGCGCTTCACCCGGCAGGCGCTTCACTTTTACCGCCACCGCCCCAAGCGATGACTCGAATTCCAGGACCTCACGCTCCGCTTCCCAGCGGTGGACCGGACGCACGCGCACGCCAAGAGTCGACGTCTCGCGCAGCAGCAAGCGCACGAGCCGCTCTTCATCGGCTTCGTAGCAGAGCAGCGATAGCACGACTGCCGCGCGGCCTTTCTTCATCGTGATCGGCGCGAGCCAGGCGTCTGCCGCGCCCTCCGCGATCAGCTTCTGTTGCACGTACGCCAGCATCTCCGGCGTCATGTCGTCAATATTCGTTTCGATCAGCAGCATTGGCCGCGCGACCTTGTCCAGCGCCGCATCGCCCAGCCACAGTCGCAGTACGTTCGGGCGATCGGCAGGGTCTCGCGTCCCAGCGCCGTAGCCAACCGCCTCCACTGACATCTCCGGGTGCTGGAACGTCGCCAACGTCGTCACGATTGCGGCACCGGTCGGCGTGACCAGCTCGCCGCGCACTTCAGTCGCGCGAACGGGTGCGTTTGCCATCGCCACTAGCTCCAGCGTTGCCGGCGCCGGCACAGGCAGAACGCCGTGAGGGCCACTCACCTCGCCCGCGCCCAAAGGCAGCGGTGAGCAGAAGATTCGTTTCGCGCCGAGCAGACGCAGGCCCGCAACGCCGCCCATCACGTCGACAATCGCGTCGACAGCGCCAACGTCGTGCAGATGCACGGAGCCCGTCGTCTGCCCGTGGACTTTCGCCTCCGCTTCGGCGAGACGGCGGAAGATCGCGGCGCCGTGCTCTTTATCAGCGTTTGGCAGATGAGAGTCGGCGACGATGCGAAGGATGTCGTCCAGCGTGCGCGCCGGCTGCTCATCCAAAACATCGACCACGGCGTGCGTCGCGGCGATGCTCGCGCGCTTCACCTTCATCGCGTTGAGTGCCCAGCCGTCGAGCGCGAGGCCGGACAGTGCGCCTCGAAGGTCGTCCAATGGCAAGCCGGCGTCTAGCATCGCGCCGAGCAGCATGTCGCCGCTGACGCCGGAGAAGCAGTCGAGATAGGCGACGCGCACGTTAGTCCGGCGCAGCGCTCTGGCGGTTGATGACGGCAGCGAGATAGCCCGCGCCGAAGCCGTTGTCGATGTTGACGACGCTAACCCCCGCCGCGCATGAGTTGAGCATAGCGAGCAAGGGCGCCAGGCCACCAAAGCTCGCGCCATAACCGATCGATGTCGGCACGGCGATCACTGGCGCCGACACCAGCCCGGAGACAACGCTGGGCAGCGCGCCTTCCATCCCGGCGACGACGACCAGCGCTTTCGCAGCACGTAGGCGTTCCGACTTGTCGAGTAGACGGTGGATGCCAGCCACACCAACGTCGTACATGCGGTCTGTCGCGCTGCCCATGATCTCGGCGGTAACAGCCGCCTCCTCGGCTACCGGGACGTCCGACGTACCGGCGCAGCAGATGACGACGCCCGGCCGCTTCGCCTCACGCGTGCGCTCCAGAGTGATCGCGCGCGCCTCAGCGTGGAAGACGGCGTCCGGCAGGCGCTCCTTTACCGCACGATACGCTTCAACGTCCGTGCGGGTGACGAGCACGCGGTCGCCGTGCGCCGCCAGCTTCTCGGCGATCGCGGTGATTTGCTCCGGCGTCTTCCCCTGACCGAAGACAACCTCCGGGAAGCCGGTACGGAGCGCGCGGTGGTGGTCCACGTTTGCAAAGCCCATGTCCTCGTACGGCAGGTCGCGTAGGTGGCCCAGCGCCTCGTCAATCGTCGTCGAACCGCGCTGGACAGATTCCAGCATCTCTTTCAGGCGTGCTTCGTCGATGGCGCTGCTCCTTCGTCTGAGCTCGTAGGTGGGCTCTCCAGCCCCGCGTCAGTTTACCAGCGTTATAGCGAGAAGTAGGCGATGCAGAACGCGCCCATTAGCAGTCGATACACCATGAACGGGGTGAAGCTCCGCGTCTGCACTAGCCGCATCAGCCCGATTATGGCAAATATCCCAACGATCGCCGACACCACCGTCCCCACGACGATGGTTGCGAGGTCGTTACTGAACGTGCCGTCTGAAAGCGCGTCTTTGAACTTGAGCAGCGCTGCCCCACCGATCGCCGGCGTCGACAGCAGGAACGAGTACCGGGCGCATCCTGGCGCTTGAAGCTGCGGAAGAGGCCGGGGGAATTCTTTTCATCCGTATCTAATCTGCGTTCCATCTCCGCGCTTTCCCTGCTGTCTTGTCTGCGAGGGGCGTTTCGTGCATCATCTGCCTCGATGGCCGTGAAGACTGAGAAGATCCAGGACGACGCGCTCCGCAACTCCCTCAGCGAGGCGCAGGCAGCGCTGAAGTCAGGCGATTACCGGAAGGTCGTCGATCTCTCCGCCACCGCGTACATGGAGCTCCTCCGCCGCAAGCCAGCGCTTCTCCGGATGCCGATGCAGCTCCAGACCGTTATGTTCTTCCCACGGCTCGGCGCGCACCTGCAACTGAACAGTACGACGGCCGAGCCAGAGCTCATCTACGACCGCGAGAAGTTCAGCTTCTCAGAAGCGGTGACGTACTGGGAGTTCGTCGTCGACGCGCTCGTCAAGCACCAGCTCTAGGCAACCCTACGCCGCACCCCCACACCCTCGCGCGCTCGACGCCTTATCGTAACGAGCGATTCAGCGCGTTCGTCTTACTTAGCGACTCTGTTGAAGGGATTTTAATGTGAGCTACTATGTCCAGTAGAAGTGTCGTGAGAAGCGTGAACACTCACCGCCACCCGCTCGAAAGGATCCTGCCATGATCATCGTCGCTGGCATCGTTGCTGCCGTCATTCTTGTAGTCCTGCTGTTCTTCCTGATCTTCGCCGGGATCCTGGTGAACATCGGTGGTCAGCAGATCGGAGTGATCGAGCGCCGTTACTTCGGCAAGCCGCTTCCCGAAGGCCGCGTCGTCGCCTCGGCAGGAGAAGTCGGCATCCAGGCGAAAGTCCTGAACCCGGGCCTCCACTTCCTCGCGCCGTTCCTCTACCACGTGATCAAGGACGACATGCTTATTGTCGAGGAGGACGAGGTCGGTCTAATCGAGGCGATCGACGGCCTCCCGCTCGAGGCCGGACGCATCTTCGCCCGCCGCATCGAGGGTCACGACAGCTTCCAGGACGGCGAGTGCTTCCTCAAGAACGGCGGCCAGAAAGGCCCGCAGATCGACATCCTGCCGCCGGGCAAGTACCGCATCAACACGTACCTCTTTCGTTTCCGCACCGATAAAGTGATCACCGTGGCGCAGGGCCAGGTTGGCGTCGTCACCGCGCGGGACGGCGATCCGATTACCTCCGGCCGGCTGCTTGCCCACAAAGTGCTGGGCCACATGGCGTTCCAGGACGGCGAAGCGTTTATCCGCAACGGCGGCCAGCTTGGCCCCCAGATCGAGATCATCCTGCCGGGCCGCTTCCGCGTGAACACTGACCTCTTCAACGTCGAGGTGCAGAGCGCGACCATTGTGCAGGCCAAGCAGGTGGGCCAGGTTACGGCCAAGGACGGCGCTCCCCTGCCGCAGGACGAAGTCGTCGCGCATAGCGTCCCGGGCCACAACGACTTCCAGGACGGCTCCGCGTTTTTGGCTAGCGGCGGCCAGCGCGGCCCGCAGTTCGATCTGCTGAAGCCGGGCACGTATTACATCAACTCGATGATGTTCGACGTAAAGCTCGACGAAGTTGCCACCGTCCAGCGCGGCGAGGTGGCAGTGCTGGTCTCCAACGTCGGCGCTGAGCCCGCCGACATCACGCAGGAGGAGCGGCTCGCCGGCAAGGAGCGCTACGTCGTGCCATCTGGCTTCCGCGGCATCCAGGCGGAAGTCGCCGGCCCTGGCGTCTACTACCTCAACCGCTGGGCCTACATCGCCTATATCATCCCGACTACAAACCTGACGATTGACTGGGCCGAAGAAGACCGCGGCGACAAGAACGATCCGCTCGCTCAGCCCGGCTCCATCCAGCGCGCGCAACTGTTCAACCCGCTCGCCGTCATCAGCCGCGACGGATTCGAGATGCGGGTCAGCGTAAAGGTTGTCATTCGCGTGCGGCCGGACCAGGCGCCGCTGATGGTCGCGAAGATCGGCTCTATCGAGAACCTCATCGACCACGTCATCCACCCGATGATCGACTCATCGTTCCGCAACCAGGCTTCCTCCACGCAGGCGATGAACTTCATGCAGGACCGCGCCGTGGAGCAGACGAAAGCTGAAGAGCGCACCCGCGACGAGCTCACGAAGTACCACGTCGAGTGCGTGTCCGTGCTGATCTCGCAGATCATCCTTCCCGCCGAGCTGATGGACATCCAGACCCGCCGTGTCATCGCCTCGCAGCAGCAGGAGATGTTCGTCGAGCAGCAGCGGGCAGAGGAGAAGCGCATCGATACCGAGAACACGCGCGCCAAGGCCAACCAGCAGATCGATCTCGTCACCGCCCAGATTGGCGTGCAGGTGGCAGAGCAAACAAAGCTGCGCACAATCATGGAGGCTGAGGGCCGCGCCCGCGCCATTGAGCTCGAGGGCGACGCTGAGGGCAAGAAGATCCTCGCGGTCGGTACGGCAACAGCCGAAGCCTATGAGAAGCAGGTGGCAGCCGTCGGGCAGATGAACCTGGCCGGCATCGAGGTCACCAAGTCCATCGCAGGTGCCGGCCTCAAGATCACGCCGGACATCATGGTTGGCGGCGGCGAAAATGGCGGAGGAGGGAACATCTTCGCCGCGTTCATCGCCCAGCTCCTGCAGGGCAACCGGACCCTATCCAACGGCAATAACCCTGGCGAGACGAACGGCCAGAACAAGAAGCCCTAGCTATTCGCAACCAGTGACAAAAGGGGCGCAGCAGTGCTGCGCCCCTTTTCTGTTCTTGACCTTCAGCCTTCCGCCTGCCTACGCTTGCGCCAAACTTCGCGGGAGGCTTCGTGAAACGCGTTCTGGCCGGCGTCACCCTTGCTCTGCTCTTCGCAGCGCTCTTTGCCACGCCCGCGCCTCCCAGGGTCAGCGCTGAGGTCAGCGGCCCCTGCACCGTCACCGTCAACGGCCGCGACATCGGCCCGCTCAGCGCCTCGAGCAAAGACGACGCCGTCAAAGTCGAGAAGGGCGACACCCTGACCGTCGTGATGACCTCGTCCGACGCCACCGGCTTCGACTCCCACAAGATCGAGCTTGAGCTATCCGGCCTGCGTATCCCCCTTCAGGACGAAAAGGACGGCGGCGACACTCAGTGGACAGGCAGCGCCGACGTCAACGATTACGCGAAATACGGCGTCGGGCTGTACAAGGTCGTCGGCGAAGGCAAGCTCATCGACGGTACGTCCTGCACGGGCGCCGTCCTCATCGAGGTGCAGGGAACGGCTCTCACCAGCGTCGCTGGCATCACGGCAGCAGCCGCGTTCCTGCTTGGCCTGGCGCTGTTGCTGGGTAGCTCCATCGGAGGCCTTCGCCGATACGACGCGATGGGCAAGAGCGTCGAAGAATGGGCCGGCACCATGGTCAAGCGCATCAACGCCGGCGAAACGCTCGGCCCGGGCGAGCTCATCGTTGGTCTGCGCGACATCGCTAAGCCGCGGCCGCCAATCACACTCTGGATGCTGACGATGTTGCCGTTGTTCGTCTTCATCGGCGCGATCCCGGCCGGCGCTGCACCGTCGGCGAGCGGCGGAGGAAGAAGCATCGGCCCGCTCAACCTGCCACGCATCCCCTTCCGGCCGGGTGTCTCCGTAATAGGCTCCGTCGGCGGCATGATCGCTACCGAGGCGGTAGTCGTGCTGTTTCAGCAGTTCGCGATCAGCCCACTGACGCAGTCGAACACGCTGCTCGGGCTCGCCGCCGGGCTGGCGCTGGCCGTCGTCTTCACGACAGTGGTCAAGCTCTGGGGCACGCGTCACGCCAACGATGCCATCGCCGCCGCCGAAGTCCGCTTCAACGAAGCGCTGGCCCAAGTGCGCCGCGAGGCCGGCCTGCCGCCTGTCGCGCCCACCACCGAGATGACGTCGGCGACGGAGCCACCGGTCATGCCGCCGCCCTCACCGCCTACGGACACCGGCGGCGTCGGCGAGCCTTAGCCCACCACCCACCGGTCCACGTAGCCTGGCTTTCCAGCCCCGGCTCACCAACCTCGGCTAACCGCCTACAACGATCTCGCTAATCTGCAGAATCGGCGTCTGGTCCGTGTAATTCGGCACGTCGGCCGCAATCGCTCCGAAGTGCGGCCCGAACGCTCCCATGAACTCCGGCAGCGAGTTGAAGTACAGGTGCCCAACGCCAACGTACGGCGCCGGCTGGCCGGGAACTGCGCCCGCGACGCCCTTGTCGATCTCGTACTTGACCAGCGCCGCACCGCACTTTTCGGCGATCATCGGCATGTGCTTACTGGCGTAGTAGTCGGCGTCAAACTTGCCGCCCTGTGGGTAGTTAATCGTCACGCGGATCATCGGTCAGTCTCCTTCTGTTACTTCGCTCGCTTTTCGATGTACTTGCGGAATTCTACATTAGCTTTGCCCTTGAGCACCGACCCGTGGCCAAAGCAGGCAGTATCGAAGTCCAGCGCCGCCAGCTTGGCCATGCTCTCCTTGGCGACGTCCATGTCTTCAGTGAAGATCAGCGCTGGCCGGCCGATTCGACCGAACAGGTGGCCCGCAGCGTCCCCGGCGAACAGCACGCCGCCATGCGCCTCGATCAGGAACGAAACGTGGCCCAGCGTGTGGCCCGGCGTCTCGATCACCTTGACGCCGCCGGCGACGGGTATCGTCACGCCTTCGGTGGCTTCATTCGTTGGCTTGGCGGGCGGCGGGTTGTTCTGAGGCAACCGCTCGATTAAGGGGCCGAACATGCGCCCTGCCCTGCTGCCGGCGTTCGGGTGCGGGCGCTTCTTCTCGCCCGCAACGATTGGCGCATCGATCGGGTGCACCCACGCCGCCGCCCCGCTCTCCGCCATGATCGCCGCCAGTGAGCCAACGTGGTCAGCGTGGTGGTGCGTCAGGAGCACGTTGCGGACCTCGTCCGGCTTCCGCGCCAGTTGCCGGATCGCCCGCCCGATCTTGCGGTCCTGCCCCTTCAGCCCGGAGTCGATCAGCGTCAGGCCATCCTCCTCAGCGAGAAGGAAGGCGTTTACGTAGCCCAGCGGCAGCGCATAGATAAACGGAAAGATCTCCTCGACCACCGCCATTACGCCACTCCCCGTCGCAGCAGCCGCCCGGCGTCCGTCACTGTCTGCTTACCGTTCTCCGCGGCCACGACGCCGTTCACCAGCACGTAGTCGATACCCTTCGGGTACTGGCGAGGCTGCTGATACGTGGCGATGTCCTCGATCGTTTGTGGATCGAAGACGACGACATCGGCGAACGCGCCCTCGACCAGCCGCCCTCGGTCCGCGAGCTGGAAGCGGTCCGCCGGCAGCGAGGTCATCTTGCGCACAGCCTCCTCCAGCGAGAGCAGGCCCTCCTCGCGGACGTAACGCTGGATGACGCGAGGGAAGGTGCCGTAGAGGCGCGGGTGCGGCTTACCGCCCGGTGTGGGCAGCCCATCCGAGCCGATCATGCACTCCGGCTGGCTCACCACCGTGCGGATGTCGCCTTCATCCATGATGAAGAATATCGCCGTGGCGCCGGGGCACTCGCGCAGCACGCGCTGGGGCGCTTGCTCCTTCGGCACGCCGAGAATCTGCGCCGCTTCCGTCAGCGTCTTCCCTTCGATCTGCTCCAGTCCCGGCGCGGAAGCGATCATCACCAGATCGAAGTCCAACCCTTCGGCCGCTGCGGCGATCGCGCTGAGCACTGTGCTAGCCGCAGTGTAGGGGTACACATCGAACGTTATGTCCTGGCCAGCGGCGCGGCGCTCGTTCATCAGCGCGATCGTGTCGTGCACCTTGCCCCAAACCCGCGGCCCGCCCGCCTTATGGTGCGAAATCTGCACCGGCAGCCCCGCCTGCTCGCCAATCGTGATCGCTTCTTCGACCGCCGCCATCAGGTTCGTGTCCTCGTTGCGAATGTGGCTGACGTAAATGCCGCCGTGCTTGGCGGCGATCTGCGCGCAGGCGATGATTTCGTCTGTCCTGGCGAACGCGCCCGGCGGATAGATCAGCCCGGTCGAGAGGCCGACAGCGCCCGCAGCCATCCCGTCGTTGATGTGCTCCATCATTTGATCGAGCTCAGCATCCGTCGGAGCGCGCGAATTCAGCCCGAACGTCGCAAAGCGGACAGCACCGTGTGGCACCAGACAGGCGACGTTCGTGCCGTGCCCGCTCCCGGCGAGCACTTCCAGCCACTCCCCGAACGTCTCCCATGTAAGCTCCGGCATATCGCCGAGGACCGCGCCCATGATCATGTCCCGGCCCTCCGGGTTATACGGGGCGGTCCCGGCGCCGCAGTTGCCGACGACGTTTGTCGTGACGCCCTGCATCAGCTTGAAGTCCATCGGCGTAAGCATGCAGGCCACGTCATCGTGGGAGTGCACGTCGACAAACCCCGGCGACACCGCGCGATGGCTGGCGTCGATCACCCGCCCGGCTTCCGCCTGGCCCAGCTGCCCCACCGCCGCAATCCGCTCGCCCCGAATGCCAACGTCCGCCCTCACCCCGGGCGCGGCCGTACCGTCATACACGGTGCCGCCGTGGATAAGGACATCGAACGTCTGGGGCATAGCGTGGGCAAACTTACCGCAATCGCCGCGTTTCTCGCAACAGAACCGTTGTTTGCCCTCACCCCCAACAAACATGTGCCATTTACCCATTGCCCGGCCATCCGGCCCCAGTGGATGCTGCGAAGCATGGACGAAACCGAGGCCCAGGGCGCGGCTGTAAGCGCCCCCGCTGAATACGAAACCGATGACGCCGCCGCGCTCGATGCGCTGGCCGCCCAGTACGACGTCGGGCCGGAATGCTCGCTCGGCGTCGAGGACGACGGCGCCGATGGCATGCGAGACGCTGCCCTCATCGACGGCAAGCCAGACCTGTCGCTGGTCCTTAAGCGCTACTTCGGCTTCGACGACTTCCGCCCGCTGCAGGGCCAAATCGTCGACGATTGCCTCGCCGGCCGCGACGTCGTCGCGCTCATGCCCACGGGCGGCGGCAAATCGCTCTGTTACCAGCTGCCGGCGCTTGTGCGGCCGGGCCTGACGGTCGTCGTCTCGCCCCTGATCGCACTGATGAAGGACCAGGCCGATTTCCTGCGCTCGCGGAACGTGCCGGTCGCCGTGATCAACTCTGCGCAGCCGCCGCAAGTGACCCAGCGTGTGCTGGAGGGCCTCGACCGCGGCGCTTATCGACTGCTGTACGTCGCTCCTGAGCGGTTGATGATGCCGGCGTTCCTCGAGCGCATCAAGCGCTGGAACGTTGTGATGATCGCGATCGACGAGGCGCACTGCATCAGCGACTGGGGTCACGACTTCCGCCCGGAGTACCGCCAGCTCAGCGACCTGCGCCTGCGCTTTCCTGACGTGCCGCTGATGGCGCTGACGGCGACGGCGACCGACCGCGTGCGCGCCGACATCATCAACAACCTCGGCCTACGCGATCCGGGTGTCTACGTCGCCAGCTTCAACCGCCCGAATCTGACCTATCGCATCGAGCCGAAGACTGCACCCTACAACCGCCTCCTCGAGTTCCTGCAGAAGCGTCCAGAGCAGAGCGGCATCGTCTACTGCTTCACGAGGCGGCAGACCGAAAGCCTAGCGGCTCGGCTGTCGGGCGACGGGTTCAAGGCTGTGCCGTACCACGCCGGCCTCGAGCAGCCTGTCCGCGCGAAGCACCAGGACCTCTTCTTGAAGGACGAGGTTCGCATCGTCTGCGCGACGATCGCGTTCGGGATGGGCGTGGACAAGCCCAACATCCGCTTCGTCGTGCATTACGACCTGCCCAAGAACATCGAAAGTTTTTACCAGGAGACGGGCCGCGCGGGCCGTGACGGTGACACCGCCGACTGTCTGCTGTTCTTCTCGAAGGCGGACGTCATCAACCACGAGCGCCGCATCGACGAGAAGGCGACCGCCAAGGAGCAAGCCGTCGGGCGCGCACAGCTCGATGCCCTCGTCGCGTTTGCGGAGTCCGATGCCTGTCGGCGACGCCAGCTTCTCGCCTACTTCGGCGAGACGTTCGCAGGCGAGAACTGCGCTGGCTGCGACAACTGCCTCGGCGACAAGATGTCGCTGGTTCAAGCGCAAACGGGCAGGTCTAAAGACACTGCAGCTACTGTGAGCGGCCCGATCGAAGACCGCACGGCGGACGCGCGCAAGTTCATCGCCTGCCTGGACGACATACTTTCGAACAGCCGCTTTGGCGTCGGCGTCACGCACGTCACGGAGGTGCTGTTTGGCTCGGCGTCCGAGAAGATCAAGCGCCTGGGCCACGAAAAGCTCGCGACGTATGCCTCCGGAAAGACGCAGAGCCGGCCGGAGTGGACGCACATCGGAAAGCATCTCGTCGCGCAAGGCTTTCTGGCGCAGGCGACGGACGGGATGCCGCTGCTCATCATCACCGGCCGCGGCCGCGCGCTGCTGTCGGGCGAGGGCACCGTCAGCCTGCCTTCGCGCACACAAGCACCGGCTTCCGGCGACTGCGACACCGCCCTCTTCGAGAAGCTGCGGCGCTTGCGAATGGATCTGGCGCAGAAGGCCGAGCAACCTGCGTTCGTCATCTTCAGCGACGCTGCGCTGCGGCAGATGGCACGCACGTACCCGACGACGCCCGACGCCTTCCGGCGCATTTCCGGCGTCGGCGAACGAAAGATGGGGGAGCTGGGGGCGACTTTCATGGCCGCGATTGCGGAGCACCTGCAGTCCTGCGAACGCCAACAGTTCGGCGAGCGCAACGAGCAACCGGCGCTGTTCCAACCGAAAGCGCTTGGCGACTCCGAGCACGATACGTTGCGGCGGTTCCGCTCCGGCCAGCCGGTCGAAGCAATCGCTCGCGAGCGCGGTATCAAGGAGACGACAGTGCTCGGGCATCTCAGTTCGGCGGCGGAGTCCGGCGAAGACGTCCCGATCGAGGCGTTCCTGCCGCGCGAGGCGGAACCGGAGATCGCGGCAGCGTTCCGTGAGCTCGGCTGGGCGAACCTCACCGGCGTGCACGAGCGGCTAGGCGGGCGCTTTGAGTACCCGGTGCTGCGGATGTTTCGCGCACGACAGAGGTTGGCTGGCGCGAGTGCGTAGGCTGGGAGCGGATAAACAGAGCAGTCGACAGCGATGTTCGGGCCGATTATCCGTTTGGTGGGTTGACGTCGCTGGAATAGGCGACGCGCAGGTCTGAAGACGCTGCAGCTACGTTTCCTTTGGTGCTAGTCTGAGGGCTGATGCTCTACGTCATTTATGGCAGCGATTCGCTTGGCCGGCGGGAGGCGTTTGACAAGCTGAAGGCGGAGCTGGACACGGACGGCTCGCTGGCCACGAACCACGTGACCTTCGACGCCAAGACAGCATCGCCGCAGGAGGTGATGGCGGCGTGCGACGCGATGCCGTTTCTCGGCGCCCATCGACTCGTCGTGATTGAGGGCTTCCTGAAACAGGGCGCTCGATTGAAGAAGGTCCTCAAGCGTGGGGCGAGAGCGAAAGCGCCCGAACCAGACGACGGCGCGAGCGACGACGAAGATGACGGAGGGCGCTGGGCCGTCCTCGCCGAATACGTCCCGCGCATGCCTGAGACGACAACACTAGTCCTGCTGGACGACGAGGTGTCCGCCGCCAACGTCTTGCTGAAGGCCATCGGGCAGCTGGGAAAGGTCGTGCATTGCACGCTGCCCAACGAGAAGGCGTTGCCGGAATGGGTGTCCTCGCGCGCAAAGACGATCGGGCTCAAGCTTGAGCCACGCGCCGCGAAAACCCTCGCTGAGCTGATTGGCCCCGACCCGATGGTCTTGTCGAGTGAGCTCGAAAAGCTGCTTGCGTACTCCGCTGGTGCCGTCGTGCGCGACGCAGATGTGCGGGAGCTGGTCAGCCGCGCGAAGGAGCACAAGGGCTGGGAGCTGGCGGACGCGGTGCTCGAAGGTCAGGGAGCGAAGGCCGCACGCATCCTGCAAGAGCTGCTCGAAGACGGGGCCGTCGCGCCGGTGCTGCTTTCCACTGTCGCCGGGCGCTACCGGCGCATCGCCATCGTGCGAGACATGCTCGCGCGCGGCGAGCCTGGGACCGCGATCGCGCGCCGGATCAACGCGAACATCGGATGGGGTTTCGACAAACTAGTCGAGCAGGCGCAACGGACGCCCGACCGGGCCATTCGCACCGCTTACGCGCGCCTCATCCAGGCGGAGCTCGACCTCAAGCGCGGCCTCATGGACGAACGTCTGGCGATCGAACTGGCGGTGCAGGAGCTGGCCTCGGCCCCTATGGTGACGGCGCAGTCCCGGTGATCGGCGGCGTCGCGGTGCCACCGCCGGAGGGTGTAGGCGTTCGTCGCGGGAACTTCTCACGCATCGCCGCCTCGCTTGCAAAGTAGATGAGAACCTGATCTCCGTCGTGAGGAATGTATTCCGGTGGCACGCGTTGCCCGTTGACCATGATGTATATCTGGCCAGGGCGCCCATCACCCGGCACGGCATCGCCGGCGTGAACCGTCGCCGAAAAACCAGGCTCACGCATGACAGTCTCCGTTAGCTCGCCGCCGCCGTACTCGAACCACTTGTTGAGCGCAGCGCCACGCCCTTGCTCTGCTGGCGTGAACGGGTGCATGTGGATTATCCCATCGCCGTGCGTGTGGATCCCGACACCTTCCCACGTCGGCGCGTTTGGTTGCCGATCGTCGCCGATGTAGATGGCATACGACGCGTGCCAGTGATCTACGCCGATGAGAGGAGTCGAACCAGCGTCAAACTCGGCGACAGCAAGCGGATCATCCGACGAGATAGTGAGGCCATTGCTCGTCGAAGGCGTGCCGTCCGAGGCGAACAAAACATACGCGATCATTAGCACGCCCGTGGCAGCGGCCGCGACGAGCACGGCCAGCGCGAACTTTAGCCGCAGCGGCCACGACTCGTGCGGTGCCGCCTGCGTTTTCGTGATCACTTTAGCGAGGCATACACCGCGACCATCATCGGCCGCCAGCGCGGGTCTTCCAGCGAGTCCTTTAGCGGGTTGAGCATACGGTTCATCGTGTAGCCGAAGCCGAGGCCGGCGTCAGGATCGGCGAAGCCCATTGAGCCACCGGCGCCGCTGTGGCCGAAGTTGCGCGCGCCGTTACCCATCGGGTACTTCGGTGACGACAGCACGAAGCCGAGCCCGATCCTCGCCTGGATGCCCATCACAACGTCCGTCGAGTTCGATTGCTCCTCTATCGCCCGCGCGAGCGTCTCTTCGCGTAGGATTTTGCCCGTCGCCAGCGCGCCGTAAAACGCCGCGACGGAACGGCCGTTGCCATGGCCGTTTGCGGCGGGGATCTCGGCGGCGCGCCACTCCCGCGTGTTCACGATGCCCGGCATCAGGAGGTCCGGTGGGTTAAACGCGAGCTTGAACTGTATCGACTCGGGGTCACTCATTTGCCTGGCGAAATAAGCCTCCGTGTCCGGCTCGGCGGGGATGACCTCGGCGATGCGGTGGTCTTCTGACGCGGGCGTCCCGATCCGGAAATCGAGACCCAGCGGCTCCGCTATCGTCTCGAGGAAGTACGTGCCCGGCGATTTGTCGGTGATGCGCCGGATCACCTCGCCGACGAGCCATCCGTAGGTCAGCGCGTGGTAGCCGGTGGCGGTGCCGGGCTCCCACCACGGCTTCTGCTTCGCCAGCGCGTTCGTCATCACGTCCCACTTGAACGCCGAACCCATCGGCAACACCTCGCTGTTGATCGCGGCGAGGCCTGCCTGGTGGCTGAGGAGGTAGCGCACCGGAAGCGACTCTTTGCCCGCCTGCGCAAATTCCGGCCAGTACTTCGCGACCGGCGCATCGATGTCGAGCTGGCCTTCTTCAACGAGACGGTGGGCGCAAGCGGCGACGATGCCCTTCGTCGTCGACCAGACGTTGACGATCGTGTCCTGCTCCCACGGTTTCGTGCGGGCGGCGTCCGCATGCCCGCCCCAGATATCAACGACCGGTTTGCCGTCGATATAAACGCTAAGCGCGGCGCCGACTTCGCCAAAGCGGTCGAAGTTCTCGCGGAAAGCGTCTTCGACTGCGCGGAAGCGAGAGTCGGTTTTGCCAGAGAAGTTGGTCGTTGTCGTCATGAGTGTGCACCTCCGGCGAGTAGGGTACCAGACTACGGCGTACCCTACTTCGTCCCGTGGCCAATCATCGCCAGGCCCGGCAACTTCACCGGCTTGCTGGCGTCTCCTCCGGACGCCTCTGCGGCCACTTCTGCGGCGATCTTCTGCCTCATCTCGTCCGGCAGCTTGCCTAGGACCGTCCGGACAGGCCCAGAGAACTCGCTGATGTACGACCAATAGTCGTGGCCGTTATCGAATTCGGCCATCGTGACGGCTATCTCTTCGAGCTGGACGTCCTTGAAGCCCGCGGCTGAAAGCACGTCGGGCAACCGCTTCGGGTCTGCGAACGAGAACACTCCCGGGGCGCCCGGCGGTGGCGGCGGCACTTCGGTGTAGCGGGATGCGACAGCCATCGGCAGCGAGATCGCGCGGTTCTGCTGCGGGCTCGCCCAGACCGCCATCACGGCGCGGCCGCCTGGCTTCAGCGCGCGGTACGCCTCTTTGGCGAACGCGTCTGGCCTCGGCATGAACATGATCCCCCAGCGGCAGGTCACCGCATCGAACGACCCGTCATCGACCGGAAGCTGCTCGCCGTCCGCGACACGGAATTCGATGTTCGGTACGCCGCGCTCTTTCGCCATCTCGCGCGCCACCTCCAGCATCTCTTCGGCAAGATCAGTGGCGAGTACGAAGCCGTCGGGAGCAACACGCTCCGCGGCCGGTATCGCCGGCTCCCCCGTACCGCATGCGACGTCGAGCACCCGCTTGCCCGGCGCCAGCTCCGCAAGATCGAGCATGCGGTCTCGCACCATACCGGTCCCCTTCTGGAGCTGGTCATCGTACTTCTTCCATGCGGGAGCCGCGCTGCCCCACTCTTTGCGCATCTGGTCCTTGACCTGCTCAACGTTCTGAGTCATCCGTCTCCTCCTGTCGCTCTCGTGTCGCGATGCGCAGTATACAGAGGGGCCGAGGACAAGTCCTCGGCCCCAGGTCTGATTCTGTGAGTCGCTTACGGGTTACTAAGCACTTCGCGCTCCGTGTGGTCAGGCATATACGACATCGCCCGGTTGAGGGCGTTCACGAGAGCCTTGGCGCTGGCGACGACGATGTCAGTGTCCGCGCTGCGGCCGACGAAAGCGCGCCCATCCACGTCCACGCGGACGGTTACTTCGCCCTGCGCGTCGATGCCTTCGGTCACGCTGTTGACCGCGTACTCGATTAGCTGGTTCGGTACGCCCATCAGCTCGTTGATCGCGCGGTAGGCAGCGTCAACGGGGCCGGTGCCGGTGCTGCTCGTCTGCTTCTCGGCGCCGTTCGGGCCGATTACGCGCACGGTGGCGGTTGAGATGGCCTGGTTGCCGCAGGACACCTGCAGCAGGTCGAGCTTGTACTTGTCCTCGATCTCCCGGCGGCCGCCGGAGACGAGCGCATCGAGGTCGCGGTCGTCGATCTCGCCCTTCTTGTCCGCTAAGTCCTTGAAAGCGACGAAGATGTGATCGAGTTCGGCTGTCGTCACCTCGTAACCCAGGTCGTCGAGGCGCGACTTCAGCCCGTGGCGACCGGAGTTCTTGTTCAGGATGAGCTGCGTGCCGCTTGGCAGTCCGATCGTCGCCGGATCGATGATCTCGTACGTCTCGCGCATCTTCGTGATGCCGTGCTGATGGATGCCGGACTGGTGGCGGAACGCGTTCACGCCGACGATCGACTTGTTCGGCTGCACGGCCATGCCGGTCAGCTGCGAGACAAGCCGGCTCGTGCGGTGTATGTGCGTTGTGTCGATATTAGTCGAGACGCCGAAGAAGTCGGGCCGCGTCTTGATCGACATCACGACTTCCTCTAGCGAGGCGTTTCCCGCGCGCTCGCCGATGCCGTTGACGCACGTCTCGATCTGTCGTGCGCCATTCTGGACCGCCGTCAGCGAGTTAGCGACCGCCAGGCCCAGGTCGTTATGGCAGTGCACGGAGATGACGGCCTTGTGGATGTTCGTAACGTTGGTCTGGATGTCGCGCAGGAACCCGCCGAACTCTTCGGGGATCGCGTAGCCGACGGTGTCCGGGATGTTCACCGTGGTCGCACCCGCGTCAATCACTTCCGTCAGCATGCGGTAGACGTAGTCGGGGACGGAGCGGGTGGCGTCCATCGGCGAGAACTCAACGTCTTCGCAGAGCTTCTTCGCGCGCGCCACCATCTCGCGCGCCATCTCCAGCACGCGCTCCTTGTCCTTCTCCAGCTGGTGCATGATGTGGATGTCCGAGCTCGAGAGGAAGACGTGGATTCGTGGGCGCGCTGAGTGGCGCACCGCTTCCCAGCAAGCGTCGACGTCGTTCGGCACGGCGCGCGCCAGTCCAGCGATTACCGAACCCTTCAGCTCTTTGGCGATCGCAGTGACGGACTCGAGGTCGCCGGGCGATGACGCCGGGAAACCTGCCTCGATGATATCGACGCGCAGGCGTTCCAACGCGCGGGCAATCTCCAGCTTTTCCGCTACACCAAGTGCGACGCCGGGCGACTGCTCGCCGTCCCGCAGCGTCGTATCGAAAATCAGTACCTTGTCTTTGTTTTGCATCTTCTCAACCTCCTGCCCCGATCGGGGCGTTGTTCGGGCGGCCTAAAGGCGCGCCCCCTACGTGATTGTCGTAGCGCAGGCCCTCCCGATCCCCGATAAGACGAGGATGGAGGGCCGGTTAAGGTTGAGGCGCAAAACGAGATACGTCATCGAATTAAAAGGACGGTCGCTGCCCCGAGTCGTTACCGCCGGGCGGCGGGGTTTGTGCCTGTGAAGGCTCCGTGTCTCCCGTCCCGAAGCCCGTAACCGGGATCGATGGCCGCATTGCGGGCGGCGTAACTGGAGGCGTCGTCGGCTCCGAGCTAAACGAGCGCCTCTCCTGTGGCTCCGCCGGTTCCTGCGAACTGAACGAGCGTCGCTCCTGCGGCTCCTCAGGTGGCTGCGAACTGAACGAGCGTCGCTCTGGCTCCGCGGGTGGCTGCGAACTGAACGAAGGCCGTACGGGAGCCGGAACAGGTGCCGGGGCCGCGGGCTGACTCGAAGCAGCGGGTGAGGGCGTGGCTGCGGCCTGCTTGCCGGGCTTCAGCCAGGGCATCATGCCCCGCAGGTCGGCGCCGACCTTCTCGATCATGTGCTCGGCGTTCTGGCGACGCAGAGCCATGAAGCTCGGGCGGCCGGCCTGGTTCTCGAGAATCCACTCGCGGGCGAAGGCGCCGCTACGGA
>JBDTOK010000034.1:0-17285 GCA_039933275.1 Chloroflexota bacterium
CTCTGGGCGAGTATCTCGCCACAGTCTAGGTGTCCGGAAAAGCGGGGTAGGGTCAGTTTCTCTGTGATAGGCCTGCGCCGGTTCGCCCGACGTCAAGATCCACGGTGCCACCGCGATTCCGAGAAGCGCAGAGGAAATAATAATTCCGATGGTAGCCCATCTTTTAGACATGGCAGGCCCCCCTCGCGGAAAAGAATAGACCTGCCCCACAGGTGTTGGTTCGACTGGCAGGCCGACTCTAACCTTGTGTTAATTGTCGGCAATTTACGTGACCTGATTCGAAAAGTCAACTGGATTGAGAAAGCAAGGGCGGAGCTTTAACATTTTGGCTTGCTAAGCAAACTGGATCCCGTTGCCCGCGCCTATAGGGCGTCCCTATAATTGGGGGCGTTCACCAACAACGGGGTCAATTTGGATAGCACGACACAACGTATTCGGGACTTGCTTGTCCCGGTCAACGGGGACAGGGTTGCTGACGAGGCGCTCGTCCTAGCTTGCAACCTCATGCGGCGGAGCAAAGGCACCGTCTATGCCGTCTACGTCATCGAGGTGGCGCGTACGCTGGCGCTCGACGCGGAGATGGGCGACGAGGCCACGCAGGCGGAGCAGGTGCTCCAGCGCGCCGAGCAGATCGGCGAGGAGATGGACTGCAAGGTGGAGGGCGAGATCCTCCAGGCCCGCGACGCCGGCCACGCCATCGTCGATGAGGCGATCGAGCGTGACGTCAGCGCTATCGTGATGGGCGTGAGCAGTGCGCCAGCCCAGCGAGAACTTGGACTAACGGCCCGCTACGTCCTGGAGCACGCACCATGCCAGGTGATCTTGCTCAGGTCAGCGATGCAGGAGCAGTAGAAGATATGAAAGTCGTAATCATGGGATGCGGCCGTGTCGGGGCGACGCTGGCCGGTATGTTAAGTGAGGATGGCCACGAAGTGACCGTGCTGGACATTCGCGCGGACGCTTTCCGGCGGCTGCCGGCGGACTTCAAGGGCAAGCGGCACATCGGCAACGGAATCGACCAGGATGTGCTGGCCCGTATTGGAGTTGGCGAGGCGGATGCTTTCGTGGCCGTGACGCAGGGCGACAACCGAAACGTGATGGCAACGCAGATCGCCAAGCACATTTTCGGGGTGAAGCGCGCGATGTGCCGCATTTACGACCCTATCCGCGAGGTGATGTACCAGCAGCTGGGCCTGGAGACGATCAGCCCGACGATCGTGGGGGCAGTGCTGCTTAAGGACAAGCTGGACCACGAGCCTGCGCACGTAGCGGCGCCCGGGAGCGACAAGTAATGTACGTCATCGTCGTCGGCGGCGGAAAAGTCGGGTATTACCTGGCGCGAGAGCTCACACAGGAAAATCACGAAGTGCTGGTCATCGAGAAGGACGGTGCAAAGTGCGAGCGCATCGCCGAGGAGCTGGGCGACATCGTGCTGCGCGGCGACGGCTGTGAAGCGACGACGATGGAGATCGCCGGCTTTGGGCGCGCAGACATGGTGATCGCCGTGACGGGCGACGACGAGGACAACCTCGTCTCCTGCCAGGGCGCCAAGCAGAAGTTCAACGTGCCGCGTACCGTCGCGCGTCTGAACAACCCCAAGAACCAGAACATCTTCCGCCGTCTCGGCATCGATACAACTGTCAGCGCGACGGCGGCGATCCTCGCCCAGATCGAGCAGGAGCTGCCGACGCACGCGCTGATCCCGCTGCTGCAGCTAAAGAGCGGCCTCGAGCTTGTGGGCGTAAAGGTCCCCCCGACAGCGAGCATCATCGGCAAGCGGGTGAAAGACCTGCTGCTGCCCCACGGCT
The DNA here is from genome assembly GCA_039933275.1 of Chloroflexota bacterium. GTDB lineage: Bacteria > Chloroflexota > Dehalococcoidia > SM23-28-2 > RBG-16-64-32 > DATKKM01. The sequence continues at coordinate 1,809 of JBDTOK010000034.1, forward strand.
CGATCATCGTGCTGATGGTGGGCAAGGACGGGCAGCCACGCGTCACCGGCCCCGACTCCACAATACAGGCGGAGGACGAGGTGGTTGCGATCACGGACGCTGAGAACGAAGAGGCGCTGCGCAAGATCCTCACGGAGTGATCTGACATGAGCACGCGTCTCGCTTACTTCGGGCCGCCCGGGACGAACGCAGAAGAGGCGGCGCTCGTCTACATCGGCGAGGACACAGACTCGTTCGAGCTGGTACCCATCTCTACGATTACCGGCATCGCGCGCGCAGTGCAGTCCGGAGGGGCCGACGCTGGCATCGTCCCGATTGAGAACAGCCTGGAGGGTTCGATCCCGGAGACGCTGGACCTGCTGATCCACTCGGAGAAGCCGTTGTTCATCCACGCGGAGGTCGTGCGCCCGATCAATTTTTACCTGCTCGCCAAGCCGGGCGTGAAGCCTGAGGACATCAAGGCTATTCGCTCGATACCGATCGCGGTGGCGCAATGCCGCAGCTTCATCGAGAAGACGTATCCAGACGCACGCATCGAGGCGGCGCTATCGACGGCGGCGGCGGTAGAGGATGTGATGAAGCGCGACGACGCGGCGGCGATCGCGAACAAGCGGGCCGGCGATCTGTATGGCGCAGTAGCACTCGCTGAGCTGATCCAGGACCGCAGCCCGAACCACACTCGCTTCGTCATCATGGCGCCGGAGGACCACGCCCCGACCGGCGACGACCGGACGTCCGTGGCGTTTGGCTTCGAGAGCGAGGACCGGCCAGGCCAGCTGGTGAGCGCTCTGAACGAATTCTCCACTCGCCGCATCAACCTGACAAAGATCGAATCGCGGCCGAGCAAAGAGCGACTGGGGACGTACATCTTTCTCGCGGACGTCGTCGGCCACCGCGCGCAGGAGCCGCTGAAGGAAGCGCTGGAAGTGATCGAGAAGAGCTGCTCCTTCTTCCGGGTGCTGGGCTCATACCCGCGCTACCGCCCCAGCGAGTAGCCCGATGCCCGAGATACCGGACCTTGAGGGCTACGCGACCTACTTCAACAAGCGCCTGCCCGGCCTGACGATCACGACGGCGGAGCGGCCGCTGGCCTGGATCGTGCGGGAGGTGAAGGAGAACTACGAGGAGCGCCTGCCCGGCCAAACGTTTGGGCAGGTGCACCGGCACGCGAAGATGCTGTTCTTCGAGCTGGAGGGCGGCGACAACCTCGTCGTGCACGCGATGTTGACGGGGCGCTACCAGCTGGTCACGCCGGAGACGAAGCTACGGGCTGCGACGGCGTGGGTGCTGGGACTCGACGACGGGATGCAGTTGCGATACTTCGACGACCGGCGGATGGGACGAACGTTCGTCGCCAAGCCGGAGGAGTTCGCGGAGAAGCTGCCCCGCTGGACGGAGATGGGGCCAGACGTAATGAGCGCTGAGCTGACTGAGGACGCCTTCGCCGAGATCATGAAGAAGCAGCGCGGCATGATCAAAAACATCATTACGAACGAGCGCATCATCGCCGGCATCGGGAACGCCTACTCGGACGAGGTGCTGTGGGAGGCGCGGCTGCACCCATTCCGCAAGCGCGGCGACATCCCGGAGGAAAACATCCGCGAGCTGTATCGCTCGATCCGAAGGGTGATGGAGTGGGCGACGCCGATCGTCGAGCAGCAACTAGAGGAGAAGGGCCTGCCAGTAAAGATGTACCGCGATCACCTCCGGGTGCACGCCCGGCGTGAGGGCACGCTCTGCCCGCGCGACGAGCACCGGATCAGCTCGATCACGACGGGCGGGAAAGAGACGAATTTTTGCCGCGGGTGCCAGGAGTGACCGTGGATCGCGCGCGGACGGCTGGACTAAGCGCGACGTGCGGGCTGCGTCGCATTTGGCGTTTGGCATTGGAGCATCCAGTCCGGACGTTTCATTCTGAAGCTCCAATGTTCAATGTCCAATGCGGTACAACGCCTGCAGTGAGCGCTCTCGGGCGATAGAGAGAAACATCCGTGATGCCGCCACCCCCCGCCCTCGCCATCCTCTGGGACATGGACGGCGTAATCGTTGACAGCGGAGAGTTCCACTACAAGGCATACGTGACGGTGCTGGCGAAGCGTGGCGCGAAGCTAGACCACGACTACTACTACGGCCACCTGTTCGGCCGGCGTAACTGGGACATCTTGCGCGACGTGCTCGGCGATCTGCCTGACGATGAGATTCGGGCGATTGCGGAGGATAAGGAGCGCACGTTTCGGGAGTTGGTGCGCGGCAAGATCTCGGCGCTGCCGGGCGCGAAGGAGTTGCTGCAACGCGCGCACGAGGCGGGGCTGAAGCAGTCGATCGTGTCGTCGACACCGAGAGAGAATATCGAGATGATCGTGAAGTCGCTGGGAGTGCGCGATTGGCTGGACGCAATCGTCGGCGAAGAGGACAGCGAGCGCGGCAAGCCCGATCCGCAGCCGTTCACGACGGCGGCTGACCGCCTGCGCGTGGCGTACGAGTGTTGCGTGGTAATCGAAGATGCGCCGGAGGGTATCGAGGCTGGCAAGGGTGGCGGGATGAAGACGATCGGCGTCGCGACGACCCGGACCGTGGAGCGCCTAATGGAGACGGGGGCGGACCTGGTGGTGTCGTCGCTGACGGATGAGCGAGTGTGGGGGTTCATCCGGGGCTAGCGCAGACACGCGCCTGCACGTATCGTGCGCGTCATGGGAAGCAACATTCGCATCGGGAACGCGCCGTGTTCGTGGGGCGTTGTGCAGGGCGTAGACGGCGGCTCCGACGACTGGCGCCGCGTGCTCAGCGAGATCGCGGCCGCGGGATACACCGGCAGCGAGCTCGGTGACTGGGGGTTCATGCCCAACGATCCGGCGTTGCTACGAGATGAGTTGGCGTCGCGGAAACTGGCGATGATCGGCGCGTTTACGCCGCTGCGGTTGTCGGACAAGAACGCGCACGGTGATGCCGAGGCGGTTGCGGTGCGGACTGCGCGCCTGTTGGCCAAAATCACGGTCGACGGCCAGCCGTTTGTGATCCTTGCAGACGATCCTTCCCCGGCCACACACCGGCGGGAGCGTGCGGGCCGCATTCGCGAAGAGGACGGGCTGGATGATGAGGGGTGGAGGGCGCTGGCGGCGGGAGCCGAGCGAATCGCACGGGCGGTGCGAGATGAGACTGGCTTGCGCACCGTGTTCCACCACCACTGCGCGACATACGTCGAGACGGCGGAGGAGACGGCGCGGTTGATGGAGATGACGTCGGATGCGCTCGGGCTTTGTCTCGACACCGGGCACTGGTACTACGCGGGCGGCGACCCGCTCGAACCACTGCGGGCGTATCGCGAGCGGACGTGGCTGGTGCACTTTAAGGACTGCGACGGGGAGACGGCGGCGTTCGCAAAGGCGGAGGGCTGGGACTACCTGACGGCGATCCGCAACGGCATCTTCTGCGGGCTGGGCGAGGGCGCGATCGACCACGCGGCTATCGCGGCGGAGCTGAAGAGCAGCGGCTACGACGGATGGATCGTCGCGGAGAACGAGGCGCCGCCGGGCCGCATGCCGGCGCTGGCGATGGCGCAGCAGGACCGCGCATACTTCGCAGGGTTGGGATTGTGATGGCGAACGTCGTGCGCTTTGCGGTTGTTGGCGTCGGCTCGATGGGGCATTTGCATGCCGAGTACCTGGCGTCGCGCGTGCCGAACGCGAAGCTCGTGGCGCTGGCGGACGTTGACGTCGCGAAGGCGCGCGAGGTTGGCGCGCCGCTCGGCGTCGACGCTTGTTTCTCGACGCTGACGGAGGTGCTGGCGCAGGTGGAAATCGATGCGGTGGTTGTGGCTTCGCCGCGGCGGACACACGCCAGCACGATCATCGAGGCGGCGGAGGCGGGGAAGCACGTGTTCTCAGAGAAACCGATGGCGAACACGCTGGAGGAAATCGACGCGGCGACTGCGGCCGTCGAGAAGGCGGTTGTCGCGCTGCAGGTCGGCTTTCACCGGCGCTTCGATCCGAGCTTCAGGCGCGTGCGCGAGGCGATCGGCGAAGGTGACATCGGCGAGCCACGCATCGTGCACAGCATCAGCCGCGATCCGGTGTGGGGATCGTCGTCGCGACTGCCGGAGGACCTGTTGCTCGAGACGACGATCCACGACTTCGACGTCGTGCGGCACATGTCGGGTAGCGAGATCGTGAGCGTGCATGCAACCGGCATCGCGAGCGCGGACGCTGGGCGGCTGGAAGGCGTAATCGTCTCGCTGCGGCTGGCGAACGGCGCCCTGGCGACGATCGATAACCACGTGGCGTCGGCGTACGGCTACGACCAACGCGTCGAGGTGTTTGGCTCGCTGGGAGTGGCGTCAGTCGCCAACCACACGCCGCACCGCGCGACAGTCGTGGACGCGGGCGGAGCAATTGGCGCGCCACCCCTGCATTTCTTCGCTGAGCGATACGCAGACGCATACATCGCAGAGCTGGCGGCGTTCACCCGTTGCGTGCTGGACGGCAGCGAGCCGCTGGTGGGCGCGCGGGATGCGCGGGCGGCGCAGGTGGCCGCGTTCGCGGCGCTGGAGTCGCTGCGGACGGGTGAGACGGTCCGGGTTTAGCGCCCCGTCGCCAGCTTGAAGTGGTCCGCGTACAGCGGGTCGCGAGGGACGCAGCCGGCGGGGAACTGACCGAGGTCGTTGTTTTTCGCGCGCATGAGGGCGGTGCAATAGCTGACGCCGATGCAGGCTTTGCGGTCGTGCATGGCGTTGTCGGTGCGGAGGTCGGCGGCGAAATCCGGGTAGGCGAGGGCGCCGCGGCCGAGGCCCATGATGGCGATGCGGCCGTCGCGGACGTTGGCTTCGCCGGCGGCGGCGGCGTGGTGGCGCAGCCAACTGTAGCCGGTACCGATGACGGCGAGATCGGGGTAGGCACGCTGGACTTGCGCGGCGAGCTCGAAGTGGCGGGCGACGCCGACGAGTGGGTGCTCCGGCGGCGCGTAGCCGTCGACGGGAGCGCGCTCGAAGGGGCGGCCGATGTGCGGGTTGAAGTACGGACTTCCGAGCGTGACGTTGATCATCGAAACACCGGCGTCGCGCAGCATCCCGACCAGCGCCAGCGGTTCCGACATGTCAGGCGCGCCGTCGTTGTCGACGCCGAAGCCGCGGTCGTTTGGGTCGAACATTGGCTGGCCGTCGTTGGAGTAGCGCGGGCCGTCGTACGCGTTGAGGCGCGATGCTAGCAGCAGATCGTCGCCGACAGCGGCTCGGATCTTTGCGATGACGTTGCGGACAAAGCGCGTGCGGTTCTCAAGTGAGCCGCCGTATGGACCGGGGCGATCGCGGGCGGCGAGCAGTTCGTTCAGGAGATACGTGTGGCATTGCTTGACGTCGACGAAGTCGAAGCCCGCGTTGCGGGCGAGCACAGCAGCGCGCACGTAAGTATCTTCCAGACGCCCGAGGTACGCGTCGTCGAGAAGCGGTGCGTGCTCCGTCCGCTTGATCGGATCGAGGGTTGGCGAGTGTCGCGCGATCAGTGGTTGCGGATAGCTCCAGCGTCCGGAGTGCGTGAGCTGCAGTCCGACGAGCAGATCATCGTCCCGCCCGAAGCGACTCTTGTGCGCATCACGGGCGATCCGCACCAATTGCGCGAAGTCAGGTGCCGTCTGATCAGTCAGCAACAATTGCCGGGGGTTAGCGCGCGCTTCGGGACCGACCGCAGTCGCCTCGCCCCAGATGAGTTTGGCGCCGCCCGCACCGAAGCGCTCCCAGCGGCGGTACGTGAGCTCGTCCGGCCGTCCGTCAAGCATGCCGTCGCAGCCTTCCATTGGGTGCACGGCGAGACGGTTGCCGATCGTGCGCGGCCCGATCGTCGTCGGTTCGAGCAAGCGCTCGAAGTTTGGCTCGAGCGCGATGTCCAGCGAGCGCGCGGCGACGTCGGCACGCAGGTCGTCGAGCGAGCGGTAGGTAAAGTAGCGCGACATCGCGCTAGTCGAAGCGGATGTCTTCGGTTTCGAGGGCGGGCGCGCCGAAGATCAGCACGTCCATCTCGCCCTCGGAGGTGTGGCGAACGCCCGGCGGGATGACGACGATGTCGCCGGCAGTGATCGGGTGCTTCTCGCCGTCGAGGTACATGTCGCCGCCGCCGGTGAGCACGTAGTAGAACTCCGTCATCGTCTCGTGCCAGTGCTCCTTCGAGTCGTCGATGCGCAAGTACGAAACGTTGCCTGCCGTCGTGTCGTCGCTAGTGATGAGTCGGCGGCGGAACCCGCAAACGCCCCGCTCCTCCGGAATCGAGGACAGCGAGCGGATGATGCCGGCCTTGAGCTTGTTGTCCGTGGTCATGAGATCACCTCGATCTGTGGGGGTTCAGCGTAGGTCTGCCAGTGGGACTCGAGTTTGCCGACGTCCGCCGCGCCGTCGTGGACGACGATGCGGTGGCGCAGGTGCCACGTCTCGCCGGGCTGCAGTGTGAGCGGGCCGTCGAAGAACGGGAGGTTCGTGCCGAGTGGGCCGTAGCTGCGCGCGAACCAGGCGTTCGGGTGGTTGCGGTTGTGCGGGTGATCCAGCATCGCGATGCCCCACCACTCGGCGTCTTTGTCTGGCTTGCGGATGAGCGGGCCGCTATAGTCCGCCCACTTCGCGCGCTTGGCCTGCGCATCCTTGCCGCCGACGATGCCGCCTTCAAGCGTGATCTGCCCGCCGTCCCATTCGTCGATCGAGTCGTTGACGCGGATGAGCGGGAGAGCATTCTCGTTCGTCTGGCCGAACGTCGCCGGCTGATCGGTCGCCGTGAACGCGGCCTCGATGTCGAACACGCGCTCGATCCCCTTGCGGCGGTACATCATGAACCGGCGCTCGTCGTGTACGAGACGCTTGCCGTCCGGCGTGATCCAGTCGAGCTCCTGGCGGAAGCCTCCGAACACGGGGCCGGAGAAAACGTCGCGGAAGCGCTGATGGACGGTGCGCCCCTCGCCGCCGTTCTCGAGATAGAAGTCGACGCCGTTCACGTCACCACATGCGTACCAGAGCGAGCGGTGCCAGATGTGGTCCGGCGGGCTGTCGTCGGTGATGCCCTTGGGGTACTGCGTCCCGAAGTCTTCCATCGGGCCCATCTTGGCGCAGGGGACGGTGATCGGGTAAAAGCGCGGCTTAAAGTTCATCGCGCCGTAGTGGTAGATCGTCTGCAGAAAGCCGCTGTAGTTAACGACGATGCGCCCGTTCTCCGGCTGGTCATCGAGGTCGATGCCCTTGCCAGCGGTGGCTTCCGTCTCGCGCAACGTTACGTCCAACGATTGTCCAGCCGCGAGCTCCGGGACGAGCACGCCAACGAGCGAGCGCCCGTCAGAAAGCGACGTGACCTGCGCGGGAAGCGAGCGGCCGTCATCGGTGGCGGCTTCGTACGCGCCTTCGGGGACCGCTTCGAGTTCTCCCATGACGACTGTGTTGGTGATCGGCGTCGAAGCGGTGATCCGAAGACGGGTCATGCGCGTACTCCTGCCGGCTGAAGATTGGCGCGGCGAACGGCATCGCCGACTTTCGCGCGCTCCGCGTCACTCAGGTCGAGCAGCGGCCGGCGCACGGTGGCGTTCTCGATGACGCCAAGCTCGGCGAGCGCGGCCTTCGTGCGAGCGCGGTAGTCTCGCACCGGCGGCGCGAAGATCGTCGAGACGAGCGGCTGGACAGTAGCGTCGTAGATGGCGCGCGCTTCGGCCAGCTTGCCGTCCTTCACGAGGCGGATCATCTCGATTTGCTCAGCGACGGCGAGGGTGCCGAAGCCGATGAGCGCGCCGTCTGCGCCGAGAAGGAACGATTCGAGGATGAAGTTGTCGTTGCCGGTGAGGATCTGGATGCGGCGCGGCGCTTCGTTCAGAATGCGCACCGTCTCCACGAAGCGCACGGCATCAAAGGAGGCTTCCTTGATAGCGACAACGTTTGGGATCGAGGCGAGGCGCAGCAACGTCTCGCTCGAGAACAGTACGCCGCCAAGCGATGGCTGCAGTTGGAAGACGACGGTGGGTAGGCCGGTCGCCTCGGCGATGGCGGCGTTGTATTCGTAGATGACATCTGGCGATTCTGGCTCGCCGGCGAAGACTGGATGCGGGAAGATCACCTGGCCGTTGACGCCGGCATGCATCGCGTCGCGGGCGATGTCGCAGGCGAGGTCAGTGTGCCCGCCCACGCCGACGAGAATCGGCACGCGGCCAGCGGCTTCTTCCAGCCAGACGTCCAGGACGCGGCGTCGTTCGTGTGGGAAGAGCTGCGCGCCTTCACCGGTGTCCATGTTCACGGCCACCGCCATCAGCCCGTCGAAGGCGAGCAGCCAGCGCGCGTAGAGGCGCAGCGCTTCGTCGTCGATGCGGCCGTCCTTGTGCATGGGCGTGACGACGGCCGGGATGAGGCCGGCAAGATCGAGGTCTGGCATCGCTTCCCTACTATATGGCGAGCGAGTCACGGGTCAAGGGTCAGACCAGCGCGAAACCCAGCGGCGGCAGCGCGCCGTACCACGGATCTTCCCGGGTTAGCGGGAGGCGGACGACCTCGCCGGACATGGCGGATTTGTAGATGGCGGCGGTTGTTCGCAGGGCGGTGCGGCAGGTGGCGATGTCGGCGAGCGGCGTGCGCTTATTCTCGATAGCGTCAAGGAAGTCGCCGACGGCGCCGCGGTGCAGCATGTTCGGCGCTTTGCCGATGGCGGCTTCAGCCTCGGCGGCCAGCGTTTCGGCGTCGGGGCCGCCCAGAGCGAAAAGGTCTTTCGTGGTGTCGTATGCCTCGCCGCCGCCAATTGCACTCAGTTCGGAGCCGAAAAGCTCGATGCGAGTGCTCTCTTTGTGGCGGGCGTTGACGGTGGACGTGATCTGCCCGATCGCGCCGCTGGCGAAGCGAATGACGGCGACAGCGGTGTCATCGGCCTCGATCCTGGCGCGGAAAGCGCCGGCCTGGGCGTAGACGCTGACGGGCTCGCCGAGGAACCAGAGCAGACAATCGATGGCGTGGATGGCCTGGCTCACGGTGACGCCACCGGCCTCCTGCGCCCACGTGCCGCGCCAGGCAACGTCGTCGTAGTAGGGGTGGTCGCGGAACCACAGCGTCTCCGCGAGGCCCAGGTGCAGGTTGCCGAACTTGCCGTTGTCGATCAGCCAGCGAACCTGCTTTGCGCCGCGGCCAAAGCGCCACTGGAAGACGCCGGAGAACACGCTCCCGCTCTCGCGCTGCGCGGCCTCGATCGAGTCGAGTTCAGCGAGCGTGGCGGCGACGGGTTTCTCGCAGAGAACGTGCTTGCCGGCGCGGAGAGCGGCGGCGCTGATCTCGGCGTGGACGAACGGTGGCGTACAGACGCTGACGGCGTGCACATCGTCTCGCGTGAGAAGTTGGCGGTAGTCCGCGACAACGTCCGCCTCGAGGCCAAACTTTGCGGCGAGGCGTCGCGCGCGCTCAGTGTCGACGTCGGCGAGGGCGACGACGGCCGCGCGCTCAGGGATGCGGGAGTAGGCGTAGAGGTGGGCTTCGGCGATGCCGCCTGCGCCAATGATGCCAACGTTCACGGCGATAAGAGTCGCGGGTTAGGCGGTGATGGTCAAGGGGCGGAGCAAGCCAGCGGGGCGCGGATCTCCCCGCGCGCCCCAACTCTCCTTTTTGTCTAGGTAAGAGAGCCTATTTGCATTTCATGCCGAAGAAGGGCCCGATCTTGATGATGTCCGGAACGCTGACGACACCGTCGCCACTCCAGTCGAATCGCACCTTGTATGGCGGGCCAGGCGAGTGGCTGCCGAAGACAGGCCGGAAGAAATGATGTCCGGTACCGAGCGAGCCGGTCGTCTGTTACGTGCGGCCCCCTGTAAAGAGTTGTTGATGCCAGCGTAGGTGTAGCTGCCGCTATTCCGTGGCGAAGCGGTAGCCGACGCCCGGCTCAGTGACGATGTGGCGCGGGCGTTGTGGGTCCGCTTCGATCTTGCGGCGGACGCGGGCCATGTAGACGTGCAGGTAGTGCGCCTCGTCTCCGTATTCGGGGCCCCACACTTGCTGCAACAGCATGCGATCCGTTACCACGCGATCGGGGTGTGACGCCAGCGCTTTCAGCAGATCGTATTCGGTTGGAGTGAGGTGGATCGATTCGCCGCGGACGGTTACGCGCCGCTTCTCGAGATCGATCTCAAGGTCGCCGGCGCGTACGATCGGTTCGTTCGCGGAGGCGGGGCCGGCGGCGTGGCGCAGCGAGACGCGAATGCGCGCGAGCAGCTCGTCCATGCCGAACGGCTTCGTGAGGTAGTCGTCCGCGCCGATGTCCAGCGCGCCGACCTTGTCACGCTCGGTCTCGCGCACGGAGAGCACGATGACGGGCGTCTTGCCCCGCTTGCGGATCTCGCGGATAACGTCGATGCCGTCCATGTCCGGCAAGCCGAGGTCCAGCACGACGATGTCGGGGTGCCAGCGGTCCAGCGCTTCGACGGCGCCGGCGGCCGTTTGCTCCGTGCTGACCTGGAAGCCGTGGCGCGTGAGGTTTGTCTTGAGCGCGCGGCGAATGCCCGGCTCATCGTCAACGACGAGGATGCGCGCGCCTTCCGATGTCACGCGGGCACCTTCTCGGAAGCGGCGACAACGTTGGCCGGGAGCGTGAACACGAAGCGCGCTCCGCCTCGCTCCAGGTTCTCCGCCCAGATGCGGCCGCCGTGCGCTTCGACGAGACCTTTGACTACGGCCAGGCCGAGGCCCGCACCCGTCGCCCGCTGTCCGTTGGTCGGTGCGCGGAAGAACGGCTCGAACAGGCGCGAGATCACCTCCGGCGCTACACCGTCGCCGCTGTCTTCGACTTCGATGCGCACTTCTTGCTCAGCGACCGTGGCGTGGATGCGGATTTCGGAGCCGGGCGGCGTGTGCTTGATCGCGTTCTCCAGCAGATTTGAGATGACCTGGTCGATCTCCACGTAGTCGAAGTTCAGCGGCGGCAAGTTATCCGGCAAGTCGAGCACTACCTTGTGCGACGAGGCGAGGAACTGCAACCGCCCGACGACCTCTTCGATCAGCGAGCCGATGTCGTACCAGCCCTTGTCCGGCTTGAGGCTGCCCGCCTCGATGCGCGAGAGGTCGAGCAGGTTGCCGACGAGGCGGTTCATCCGCTGCGCCTCGTCCTCGATCGCCTGGGCGAATTCGGCGCGCTCAGCTTCGGTCCAGCGGACGTCGTCCTGCAGGAGACTGCCCGCCGAAGCGATGATCGACGAGAGCGGCGTGCGGAAGTCGTGGGAGACGGCGTTGAGGAGCGCGGTACGCAGCTCATCCGTGCGCCGTAGGACTTCCGCTTCGTTGGCGGCAGCCTGCAGGCGCAGGCGTTCGATCATGTGAGAGAGTTGCTCGGCGACGGCGGAAAGCAAACGGTCTTGCTCGCGGGTGAAAGGTGCGCTGCCGGGCTCGCGAACGAGGACGATCGAGCCGACCTGCTTGCCGCTGATGCGGACCGGCACGGTCTGCACGCGATCGTTGCGGCGGAGGAACTCGCGGTGCTGTGGCGCGACGATACGAATCCAGCGTCCGGGCTTTGCCGCGGTGGCAGCGGTGGGTGCGTTACCGGTGCCCAGCATCATCTCCGTGCGGCCGATCGCATCGCGGGCGAGGATGACTGCCTCGCTGTCCCCAACATCAGCCTGGGCGCGAATGACGGTCTGCCCGCCAACGATGGCGTGCACGGCGGACAACCGTAGCTCAGCACGAAGGCGCTCGGCGATGGCGGTGAGCGCGCGCTGGATGTCCGGCTCGACCATCAGGCGCACGACGTCGTACATGACGACGGCCTCGCGCTCGCGGCGTTGAGCGTCGCGGGCGCTGTCGCGCAGGGCGGCGGCTAGGTGGCCCGTGATGATGCCGGTCACCAGCAACAGCAGCAGGCCAACCCACTCGTTGGCGTCGCTGACGGTGACGGTGTAGTGCGGCTCGACGAAGAAGAGGTCGAAGCTGAAGAACGAGAGGACGGCGGCGAAGACGGCCGGGCCACGTCCGCACAGCACAGCGCTGGCGAGCACCGCCAGCAGGTAGAGCATCGAGGCGTTACTGACGTCAGCGAACTCGCGGACAAGCGCGACGATGCCGGTGGCGACAGCGGTAAAACCGGCTGCCAGGGCGTAGTTCTCGATCCCCCGGATCAGGCGCGCGTTCACACACCAAGTTTACGCCCGTTTTCGCCTACGTTCTGGCCGGACACAACTCAAAGCGGGGAGAGCCGCAGCCCTCCCCGCCTGCCGGGTGCTGTTTGTTTAGCGTTTATTCGTAGCGCAGGGCTTCCGCCACCGGGACGTTGGCCGCGTTACGGCTGGGCAGCCAGGTCATCACCAGCGAAACCGCCAGCGCCAGGGTGACCATCACCAGCACCTCCGACCACGGCATCGTGAAGTCGACGCCCTGGTCGCTGAAGAGGCCCGTGGTGAAGATATTGCGCGAGACGATGACGCCGCCGACCACTCCGGAGAGGATGCCCATCAGGCCGATGAAGCCTGACTCCATCACGAAGGTGAGGGCGATGCTCCCGCGCTGGTAGCCGATTGCCCGCAGCATACCGATCTGCTGGCGGCGCTCGACGACAGAGCGGAAGGCGATCACACCGAGAGCGGCAACTCCGACCAGCAGGCCCAGCGCCATCAGGCCCTGGAACATGCGGTTGAAGGCGCGGTCCTGCGTGGTCTGGTCATCGATCAGGCCCTGGATCGAGTCAGCTTGCACACCACGTGAGGCCAAGGTGGACTCGATGTTCTGGGCGGCGATCTTGGAGTCGGTGCCGGAGGCCAGCTTGACGAACGTGCGCGTGAACTCCGGCGCGCCGAACATCGCTGTGTAAGCGGCGGTGTTCACGTACACACCGTTGACGGTGTCGAAGTCCAGGCGGCTGGCCCAGATGCCGACCACCGTGACGACGTGCCCGCGGCCGTTGGCCGAGTTGCGGATCGTCACCTGGAACGGGTCGAAGCGCTTGTTCTCGACCGTCTGGCCGGCGACCCAGGTGTCAGTATTCTGGTCATCGACAGTGTTGCGGTCGAGGATTGCGAAGTCTGGGTTGGCCGCGACGGCAGCCAGCGCCGCAGCGGCGTTGGTGTAACCATTAGCAAACGACTCCAGCTTTGTGTTGTCGGAGAAGAAGGCGTCGTTAGCGCCGATGACCTGGTAGTTGGTGAACTCCGTCTGGCCCGTAGCCTTCACCTCGAGGCCGTGCATGGGTGTGGTCACCTGCGCCGTGTCCGTTATGTTCGCGGCGACGGTTGCGTCGCCAAGGTCTTGCGTCAGGCTGGTGATACCGTTGCCGCTATTGGCCGTGGCAACCACGTCATAGCCACCATTGGCGTCAGCACCGCCGTAGAGCGCGCTGAAGTTGGCGATGATCGCGCTGAACGCTGTCAGCGAGAAGATGATCAGCGAGAACATCGCGATCGTCATGCCGGTCCGGAAGCGATTGGACAGCGGGTAGGCGACGCCCATCTTGAGGACGGGCGCAACCGTGGGGAAGCGGACCGAGACGAAGGCGAAGCCGGTGGCGATGGCCATCATGCCGGCGACCAGGTAGAAGAGTTGGCCCAGGCTGTTGGCGCGGTCGCCCAGCAGGAAGCCGGTGATTGCGAAGGCGACGGCGAGAGTGCCGGTGATTGCCGGGGTCTTGTACGCGAAGCCACCGTTGCGCTGGAAGAGCGAGTTCAGCAGCCGTGCGTTGAAGACGATGATCAGCGTGAACGAGGTCACGACCATGATCCCGGAGAGCAGGAACATCTCGATGTCACCCTTGAGCTCGCGGCCCAGGACTTCTTCGCCGATGTTCCAGGGGGACAGCCAGTAGCTGGCCAGGACCACGCCCAGCGTCGTCCAGATGAGACGGGCCGGAGCCTTGTAGTGGGCAGCCATGCCGGCGATGCTCAGCGGGATCAGTGTGAAGCCGATGGAGAAGAGAGCTTCCGTGCCGCCGGACTTCGCGCCCTGGATGCTGAACAGGCCAAGCAGGATGCCCGCCGGGCAGAGCAGCCACGCCCACGAGATGTGGAAGCCGCGGCGCAGGATGGCGTAGAGGCCCAACGGCGGCACGATCAGCATCGGGATGCCGACGGCGATTGCCCGCCAGGAGATGCGCTTGCGTGCTTCCGGCGTCTCGTCTTCAGGGGTGCCACGGATGGCGGCGACGATGTTGACTGAACTGACTTTCATCGAAGCGAAGACGACCGTGAGGAACGTCAGCACAACACCCAGGCAGAAGCTGACCACCAGCGACCGCGTCGTGACGTGCTGCTCGATGAAGCTGAAGTTGTCGCCCAGGGAGTAGCGGAGGAACCCAACCACGAGGCCAAGCGCGGCCGCCACACCCAATCCCACACCAACGATGCCGGCGGTCAGGTTGTAGATCATGCCTTCTGAGACGAAGCTCTGGACGAGGTCGTTGCGCTGAGCGCCGACCGCCCGTGCCATGCCCATCTCAGCCTTCCGCTCTGTTGCGAGCATGACGAAGATCATGAAGATCAGCATGATGCCCGCCGAGATGGAGAAGAGGCCGATCGCCAGGAAGAACGTGGTGAACAGGTTGCCGATGGCCTCTGCGTCCGCGACGTCGTCGTTCTTGACGGTCTCGACCGCAACACCGGATCCGAGGTTGGTCATCACCTGGCCCTGCGTCGTGCCGAGAAACATCTCGACGCGCTTGGCAGCGGCGTCAGCAGTTGAGCCGACGGTGCTGTGCACATCGCCGTTCAGCGCGACGCTGATGTAGTTGACCTGGCCGACGTGGCCGGTGATGTTCTGCACCGCAGACAGTGTCATGACGATGCCGCCGGGGCGCATGGAGTCATCGAAGTTGCCGATTACGCCGCTGGCCTGCTCGTCCTTGACGACGCCGACTACGTGCGCGGTGAAAGGCTTGCCCTCGAAGAAGAGCGACAGTGTGTCGCCGGCCTTGGAGCCGAGCGCCTTGGCCGCGCGCTCGCTGATCAACGCGTCGTCCGGGCCGAGCGCCGTCAGGTCGATCGTGCTGCCGTCGGCGCTTTTCAGGCCGCCGGCCGCCGTCAGAGCTGTCGGGTCGATGCCGGTGAGGTTTGCGTTTGGCTCGGAAAGCTTGGTCGTGTCGGAGGTGGCCGCTGCCTTCGCGTAGAGGAAGGGCAGGAACACCTGGATGTCCGGGTCGTTTGCGAACTGCTTCTGCAGCTGCGCCGCTACGTTGTCGCTGACGTAAACGTCCGGGCCGATCGCGTCTTCGCTGTCTTCGCCACGGATGTCTATGTTGAGGTCGGTGCGCTGCCACTGGGAGTAGGCGGCGCTGCTAACTGAGTAGTCGATTGTGTCGCCGGTTGCGAACGATGCTGTGATGATCAGCGTCGCTAGCATCAGTCCGACCACGATGAGGCCGGTCTGGAGGCCGCGGCGGGGAACGTTGCGCAGACCCATCTTGAACATTGTCCGGTTACGCAGCACGATCCACGCTACGCTTGCGATGCTCACGGCGAAGAACGCCAGGAGCACGTACATGATTGTCGTCATCGACAGTCCGAATAGTGCGTTCATTAGTT
>JBDTOK010000035.1:0-17194 GCA_039933275.1 Chloroflexota bacterium
CTTGGCCGCGGCAATGGGACGTCGGGACTTGAGCCGTCGCGGTAGACGGGCGGTCCCCAGAAGCCTTCATCAGTGGGCTTGATCTGGTTGGTGTACTGATCGAGCAGGTATTCCGCCTGTGCATCTGTCACTACGTTTCGAACGCCGTCGTTGCGGCAGTCACCGGCGGGGAAGTTGAGGCCAGTGATGCCGTCAAGTGCGCCGTCCGGGTCGCGGCCTTCGCCGACCGCTATCCAGACTTCGCCCGAGGCATCCTGCGCGCGCAGCTCATAGGTCTTGGTGTAGTAGAAGCTGCCAGTGTCGTTCAGTGAGACCCAGCGTGCCTGGTCACCAACGGCGGCTTCTGTCGTTGCCGCCTGCGTTGAGAACGACTGAACGCTCGCCGACGAATCATCCATTAGAAGTGAGTTTGCGTCGGAGGGGTTTCGTAGGGCCTGGCTGATTTCTTTCGTTTCGCTATTTGCGGGGGCGCTTGAATCGGCTTCGACGCTGACTGCGTCGCCGGCTGCCAGAAGGAGCATCATGAGCACTGTCGCGGCGCCCGCTCCTGCGAGCAGTATTTTTCGAATTAGTAACACCACTTCCTCCTCGTCTCATGGGAAAACAGTTGGTTGGAATCGAATGTCGGCCGGGTACAGACACTCCGCGCCACGTTCACCACCTCCCTCCACTTGCTGAACAACTCCTGCCGGGGCGGGCAGGACGCATCAATGGGCGCACGTTACTGCGAATGGGGTTAAGACGCTATGAGTGTGCGTTGGAGGAAGCTTACAAAGCCATAAACTCGCGGATATGCGAGAACGGTGGAGATATAGAGAGTTTATTTCTTATCGAGCGCTTAGTTGCCATCGTGGAGTACCGAGTGAGGCTCTGATACAATGCGGCCACTCGCGAAAGGGGTAGTGCTCCCATGATGGGCATGCTGCGCTTGTTGGGCCTCGTGGCGTTTGTCGCCGTGGCGGCGCTTGCTGTTTCGGGCGGAAGTGTGGGGCCGGCGCAAGGGGCGGTGCCCGGTGCGAACGGGAAGATCGCGTTCATCACGGCTAATAGCCCCGGCACTTCCGGTTCCCCCTACAACATCTGGACGATGGACGAGAACGGGCTGAACCAAAAGCAACTGACGCAATTTTCTGGCAACGGCACCGGAGTCCAAGAGAGATTCGATTGGTCTCCCGATGGCACGAAGATCGTTTTCGACGCTATTCCTGTGGCGGGCGCCGCACGAGACATCTTTGTAATTGACGCTGATGGTCAGAATCAGAAGCCGCTCACCAACACGCCTAGCGTTCAAGAAGAGGGGCCGGCCTGGTCGCCAGACGGGAAACAGATCGCCTACCGAGGGGCAAACGATATTGCCACGATGGATTCGACTGGCGCGAACCAAACGGAACTGAACACCGGGGTCACAGCCTCGCAGTACCCGACCTGGTCTCCAGACGGCACGCAGATAGCGTTTGTTGGAGGCGACGACGGCGGGTCTGGTGGGGCGCTCTACAAGACGGACCTCCTGGGGTCGGTTAACAAGCTCGTTGGCCCGCTGACGAATGTGGGTTGGCCAGACTGGTCGCCTGACGGCAGCAAGATTCTGTTCACGACGCGCAGCGCTCCGGCTCCTCTTGAGGTGGATGTAGTTGACACTAACGGGCAAGGCCAGAGCACTCTGATTTCCGGCGCGCACTCGGCGAGTTGGTCGCCGGACGGTAAGAAGATCGTCTACTCGGGCTCGAGCCTGAATACGGCCGCTATCAGCGGTGGTGATGTCTCGATCGAAGGCGGCGGCCTTCGGACCAACGATATCTTTGTCACCGATGCAAGCGGAGGGCCGGGAACGAATATTTTCAGCGGAGTTGGTCTTTACCCCGATTGGCAACCGACTGCGGTGATCGTTTTTCTGCACGGCTTCCTGGGCTCGCGGATATTGTGTGGCAACGCTGAGCTTTGGCCGAATATTCCGCCCGGGCCGAACTTCGACAGCATGCGCCTGCTGCCAGACGGGGCGACGAACGCTCCGGCGACGTGCGGGGCGATGGTGGGGGACATCCTGGATACTGTCCTTGGATCGTCGATTTACAAATCAGCGATCGACTACCTCAACACCATCGCGCCTGGGAATGCGTACTTCTTCGCATGGGACTGGCGGTCGAGCCCGCAGAACGCGTTAGGGGACCTGGACACGTTTATCGACAACATCCGCAACTCTCATCCAGGGCAGAAAGTCGTGATCATGGCGCATTCGTACGGCGGGCTGTTGGCGCGTCTGTACATCGACGACCCGACGCGGGCCGCCAAGGTAAGTCGCGTGCTGACGGTGGGTACGCCGGCGTGGGGCTCGCCCAAGGCGCTGTTCCCGCTATACGCAGGTGTGGAGACGCCGGACATCAGCACGCTCGATCCGTTCCTTGATAACGATGGGTTGCACGAGTTCGCGAAGAATCTGTTCGGGGCGTACTACCTTTATCCCACCGCGAACTACGGCACATGGCTCTACAACGACTCCACGGCAGCGACTCAGGCGGATGTCGAGAGCCTCGTCTCGCAACTGGGCGGCACGGTGTCGCTGCTGCAGCAGGCGGAGGTGACACATTCCAGCACGCTGGACAGCTTCCCGAGCAACGGGGACTTCGAAGCGATAGTCGGTACCGGCATCCCGACGATCTCCGGCGTACACATCCTCGATGATGGTTACTTGGGGATCGACTATGACAACGGCGATGGCACGGTGCCGGCGAGGAGCGCGGCCCGCGGGCCGACCGGCGGCGCCAACCCAAACGCAGCGCACACGCACTATGCCTGTGGAGTCGGGCATGTGCCACTGCCGGGCGACCAGCAGGTGACGGACGCCGTGACTTCGTACCTGTTGTCCGGCGACAAGATCAAGGGCTTGACCACGGTCTGTCCCGCGAACGGGGTGCAGTTCAGGCTCTTCCAGTTGCCGAACTTCGTGCCGACGGCGGTCGACGCTGCGGGAACCGACGCGCTGACGGTTCAGGACGCGCAGGAGCATGGGCTCGTCGATTACCTTGACCTCACGAAAGAGAAGTTTGTGATCACGGGCCAAACGTTCCCGGATATCGTGCTGCCAGAGGGGAAGTACCTGGAGGTAACGCCGCTTATGGACGGGGCCAAAGGCGAGCCGCAGCTTTTTGGGCCGTTGTCAGGCGCGGTGACGATCTCTGCGACAGACGGCGTTGTGAAGGTCTCGCAGGATGGGCAGGAGCTCGCGCCAGAAGGCGACTCGAACTGCGATCACGCTGTGACGGCAGCGGACGCGCTGGCGGACTTCGCGTATGCGGCCGGCGTCTCGACGCCGGGCTGTCTCGCAAACGCCGAAGCGAATTGTGACGGATCGGTCACGGTCGTCGATGCGATCGATGATTTGCGCACGGTCGCCGATGTGCCGGTACTGCGCGATGCGAACTGCTCGACGTAACGCTTAGTTGCGACGGGCTTGCCGCTGAGCGGGCGCCTCGTTGTGTTTGGACTTGGAAAAACATTCAGAGCACAACACCGGGCGGTCGCCGCGCGGGGCGAAGGGGACTTCGGTCATCTGGTTGCATTGCGCGCACGTCGCGGGGTGCATCTGGCGCGGCGTGCGTCCGCCGAAGCTGGCGAATGGACCGTAGTGTACGTAGCCTTCTGACAGCGGGGCTTCGGCGGCACCCGAAAATTTGCGCGCGCTGCGACAGCGTGAACAGCGATTGGGATCGTTGGTGAGGCCGCGGGTGGCGTAGAAGGACTGCTCGCCTGCGGTGAAGACGAAAGGTGAGCCGCACTGACGGCAGGTCAGCGTGCGATCGACGTTGGGCACGGGCGTGGCCTCCTGAGAGCTGGCAAGGGCATTTGAGGATCCAGGTGGCGCTGGATTGGCGCAATTATAGGGACGAGTTAATAGAAAAGCAATCGCGCTCTAATTGCTACGTGCAAATCGCGGTTAGGTTACGTCAGCAGGTCGCCGGTGGCGAGGGCGGTCTTGCCGGTCTCCTGGTAGGCGGCGATAACGTTGCGCGCGATCGTTTGCATGTGCACTTCGTCGGCGCCGTCGACGAGGCGGGCGGAGCGGGCGTTGCGCATCATGCCTTCGAGCGGGGTGTCTGTGGAGTATCCGAGTGCGCCGTGCACCTGGATGGCGCGGTCGATGATCTTCCAGAGTGTGTTGGCGACGTGGACCTTGGCCATGGAGACTTCCTGGCGGAACGGCATCTTGTTCTCGATCTTGTAGGCGGCGTGCAGCACCATCAGCTTGGCGGTGTACATCTCGATTGCGGATTCGGCCATCATCCACTGGATCGCCTGCTTGTCGGCGAGGAGGGAGCCGTGGGCGTAGCGCTTGAGGGCGCGGTCGACGAGCATCTCAAGCGCGATCTCGGCGTTGCCGATCCAGCGCATGCAGTGGGCAAGCCGCGCTGGCCCGAGGCGGTACTGGCCGAGCAGATGGCCTTCGCCCTGACCGCCGAGCATGTTGGCAGCGGGAACGCGGAGGTCGGTGATACGGATCTCGCAGTGGTTTCCGCGGCCGTGCATCGTGTCGATATCGCGCACGATCTCGAAGCCTTCGTTAGGCAGGTCCACGAGGAAAGCTGAATTACGGGCCTGCGGCGGGTCGGCGTCAGGGTTGGTCTGGGCGATGAGGATGGCGAACTGCGCACCCTTGGCGCCGGAGATGAACCACTTGTGGCCGTTGATCACCCAGTCGTCGCCGTCCTTCACGGCCTTCGTCTGGATGAGCGTCGGGTCGGAGCCGGCGACTTCTGGCTCCGTCATCGCGAAGCAGGAGCGAGAGCGGCCCTCGGACAGCGGGCGGAGGTAGCGTTCTTTCTGGTCGTCGTTGGCCCAGTGGAGGAGCGTGTGCATGTTGCCTTCGTCCGGGGCCTGGGCGTTGATCGTGAACGGACCGATGCCGGTACGGCCGGCTTCGGCGGAGACGAAGGCCATCGCGACGGGGCCGAGGTCCATGCCGTCCCACTCCTTCGGCAGGTGGGGATTCCATAGGCCCTGCGAATGGGCTTTTTGCCGGAGCGCCATGATTGCGTGGCGATAGGTGTTGCGGTCGGCCTCATCTTCCTGGAGCTTGCGCTCGACGGGGCGGACCTCGTTGTCCATGAAGGCGCGGACTTTGAGGCGAATCTCTTCTACTTCTGGGGAGAGCTGGAAATCGATAGGCATGGGAACGACCTTCCTTGGTGTAGTACGCGCCCGATTCTAGTGGGCGCGGGTTAGAATGTCACGGCGACAGGTGAGTGAACAGAGGAGGACGCAATGAGAAAGCTAACAGCCATGACGTTTGTGACCCTGGACGGAGTCATGCAGGCGCCGGGCGCGCCGGATGAAGACGGGGAGGACGGATTCAAGCACGGGGGCTGGCAGGGACACTACTCGGATGAAGCCTCGGGCGAGGCGATTATGCAGTTCATGGACAAGCCCTTCGATCTGCTGCTGGGCAGGAAGACCTACGACATCTTCAACGCGTACTGGCCGCACCAGAAGGGAGAGATCGCGGAGAAGTTCGGTCGCGCGCATAAGTACATTGCCTCGCGGACGCTGGACAAGGTCGAGTGGCTGCCCGGCACGCTCATCAAGGATGCGGCCGCTGACGTGACGAATCTAAAAGCTGGGTCAGGGCCTGATATACAGATATGGGGCAGCGGTAACCTGATCCAGACGCTACTCAAGCGAGGCCTGGTGGACGAATTTCACGTGCTGAGATACCCGGTGCTGCTGGGCAGAGGCAAGAAACTGTTCGAAGACGGCGCGGGGCCGCTCGCAATGGAGGTTGTCGACTCGAAGGTTACGCCGAAGGGAATAGTGATCGCTACATACAAGCCGGCCGGCGAAGTCGTGTACATGACGATAGGCGACGAGGTTGCGTCTGAGTCTTAGCGGCCAGGCCGCCACATGAACCACATCGGGAAGCCGAGGATGGTGGCTTGCTCGGTGAGCTCGTAGCCGAAGCGGGCGTAAAGGTTGGCGTTTTTCTCAACGTCCGTCTCTAAGAAGG
Organism: Chloroflexota bacterium; assembly: GCA_039933275.1. Taxonomy (GTDB): domain Bacteria; phylum Chloroflexota; class Dehalococcoidia; order SM23-28-2; family RBG-16-64-32; genus DATKKM01. Next base: position 5,996 of record JBDTOK010000035.1, read on the forward strand.
AGGCTGCGTGCTGGCCGTCGAGCCTTGTGCAGAAGGCGGTGAGCATGGCGCTGGCGATGCCGCGACCCTGGTGCTCGGGGTCCACGCCGACGGGGCCGAGGTTCCAGAACGGTTGCTGCGGGGACTTCGCGGCGAACTGCTGGAGCATCTCCAACGTCCTGCGGAAGGTGTCCGGGCCGGCGGTGTTGAACGCGTTCATGATCGCGGTCATGTCGGCGTCCGTCATCTGTGAGCCACCGGGCGGGTCGGCGCCGCAGACGCCGAGAAGCCGGCCTCCCTCCCGCACGACCAGCGGCGGAGGTTTCATGCAGGCGATGCGCGCGTGCAGAGCGACTTCGTTTGCGCTAATGCGCAGGGCGGGGTCGTCACCGAAGAGCTCGAACATCATCGGGTTGTCGCGGTAGGCGCGGGCGAGCAGGGCGCCGGCGCGTGGGAGCTCGTCCGGGGCGAGGACGCTGACGGCGATTTCGTTGGAGATGGACATAGCGGGGCCGATTCTAGTGGGCTTGCGGTAGAATGTCACGGCGACGGAGGGACTAACGAATGACGATGACTGAAGCACCGCCCGGGATTAAGTACGAGACGCTGCTGCCGTGGTTCAGCGAGAACGTTGAGCCTGTGGAGTCGCTGACGGCGACTGTGGTGGGGCATGGGCGCTCCAACATTACGTACAAGCTGGAGTCCGGCGACGGGCGGGCGTGGGTGCTGCGGCGGCCGCCGCTTTCGCACGTGCAGGTGTCCGCGCACGACATGGGGCGGGAGTTCCGGATCATGTCCGCGTTGGAGCCGACGGGGTTTCCCGCGCCGAAGCCATATGCGTTGTGCACGGACGATTCCGTGATCGGGGCGCACTTCTACATCATGGAGTACGTCGACGGGTTTATCGCTGTCGACGCGACGGAGGTCGGACGGCGCTTCGATGAGGCGGACCGCAAGCGCATCGGCGAGGAGCTGATCGACGTGCTGGCCCGGCTGCACTCGTTCCAGCCGGATGAGCTTGGCCTGCAAGACTTCGGGAAGCCAAGCGGGTATCTCGAGCGGCAGGTGCGGCGGTTCTCGGAGCAGCTGGAGGCGATCCGCTATCGCGAGACGCCGGACCTCGATGAGCTGGCGAAGCGGCTGGCGCGATCGATTCCGCCGGAGCGCAAGGCGGGGATCGTGCACGGCGACTATCGGTTGGACAACGGCATTCTCAACGACCAGGGGCACCTGATCGCGGTGCTGGACTGGGAGATGTGCACGCTGGGGGACTCGCTGGCGGACCTTGGACTGCTGCAGATGTACTGGGGGCGGCCGACGAGCGTGAATATTGCGATCGGGAGTGCTTCGGTGATGTCGCTGCCCGGGTTCCCGACGTGGGCGGAGGCGGCGGCGCGCTACGAAGAGAAGAGCGGCGTGAGCCTGGCGAACCTCGACTTCTACACGGTGCTGGCGCACTTCAAGCTGGGCGTAATCCTGGAGAACATGTACAAGCGCTTCCTCGGTGGCGGGACGGTTGGCGCCGGGTTCGAAATGATCGGGCAGCAAGCGGTGCTGCTGGCAAAGAACGGGCTCAGCGTGGCGGACGCTTCTTCGATTGATTCGCTTCGGGAGTAGCGCAAATGGCCTACAACGAGAAGCTCGCAGAACGCATCCGAGCTATCTTCGCGGGCGATGAGCGGGTGACGGAACGCAAGATGTTTGGTGGCATCGCCTTCATGCTAAACGGGAACATGGTCTGCGGCGTGATCAAGGACGATTTCATGGCGCGCATTGGTGCGGATGCGTACGATGAGGCGCTGGCGAAGCCGCACACGCGGATCATGGACTTCGCGCACCGGCCGATGAAGGGCATGGTGTACGTCGAGGCGGAGGGCTACGCGGGCAAGGGGCTGCGGACGTGGGTACAGCGCTGCGTTAAGTTCGCGGAGTCGCTGCCGCCTAAGAAGTAGCTAGCCGGTCGCGATCCACTGGCTGTAGGTTCCGATGGCCAGGCAGCTCGGCCCGGACGAGCCGCTAGGTTCGGATGGCACCGGCGCGTAGGGACCGATGTCGAGCCAGTAGTCGAAGAAGCCGATGACGTCCGCTGCATCCAGGTGATCGGAGCAGTCGGTGTCGCCCCAGAGAGCAGACGCGTTCGTTGATGTGACGCCGGACTCGCCGACGGTAGGGCAGCCAGGCACGTATTCAGCGGGCAGGTGGGCAATCGATTTCAGCGTGTCGAGAACGCTGTCGAGAGACGGGCGACCGTCGCAACCATTGTCGCCCCAGACGAAGTAGGTGTCGGAGAGCGGGGCGAAGATCGGCTGCCAGGTCAGTAGCCCGGCGGAATCGATGTTTGAACTGACGCGCTGGCGGTGTCCGCCGTTCGGGTCGATCGTCCAGATGTCGAAGCTGGAGACAAGGGTGCCCTGTGTGAAGGCGATCAGGCTGCCGTCCGGGGACCAGGCGACGTTGGGCTGGACGAGGCTGTCATTTGTCAGGTCCGTCGCGTTCTGGCCATCGCTCTGGATGGTCCAGACGTCGAGGTCCTTCGTGTACGCGAGGAACTTGCCGTCGGGCGACCATGAAAGCTCATGTCCGAAGAACCCGGTGACGCCGTCGCTGGTTGAAAAGCTAGTGAGGAACTGCGGGTTAAGTCCGTCGAAGTCCATCGTCCAGATGCCGATGTTTGAGCCCTGTACAGGCGGATCGCTCAAAGGCACCTGATCCGAAAGGAAGGCGATTGTTCTGCCGTCGGGAGAGACGACAGGCTGAAACTCGTTCACGGTGGTGGTGTTGGTGATGTCGACCTCGTCCTGGCCATGGATGTCCGTGTAGATGTCGTGATCGTTGGTGTTGCTATCGAGATTCTCAAAGGCGATCTGCTGGCTATCGGGGAACCAGCTCATAGATTGGGGGTTGTTCGTGTCGAAGAGGTAGTTGAGGTTGAAGTTGCCGTCACTGCCGATAACTTCCAGGAGGTTGCTGTCGCCGGAGCCGCTGATCGCGGCGAGGGCTTCGCCGTTCGGTGACCACTGCAGGTCTGCGAGTCGAGGTGATGATCCGGACGGCAGGAAGCGACCGCCCAGAGGTTGAAGGTGAGTCCCGTCGGCGTAAATGAGGTCAATTTCCGGTTGGAAGTTCGTGTTGTTAACGAAGGTGAGCGGGCCGTTCTGGATGTGCCAGGCCTGCCAGGCGGGATCCGTGTCGTGGGCGTTAGCGTTGTTCGTGAGGTTCTTGCGCGCGCGGCTGTAAGGGTCGATCGTCCAGATCTGGGAGGGGACGGAGCCGTCCGGCTTCGTGCCCAGCGCGGACTCTCCGTAGGCGATCACCGTTCCGTCCGGCGACCAGGCCGGGGCGCCCTGCACGGCGTCGTCGTTCTGAGTGATGTCGGTCTGGCTGTTGCCGTTGGAGGCGACGACCCAGAGGTCGCCGCCGGTAATCCAGGCGATCTGCTTGCTGTCGGGAGACCAAGTCGGATGGCCGCCGTACTCGCCGGGGTTGGACTCTTCGAAGAGATACTGGCCAGAGACGTAGTCGACGGTGTTCATGAGCCAGAGGTTGAAGTCGGTCTGGGCGAGCGGCGTCGACGGGTCGTTGACGTCTTGGTTGGAGGAGAAGGCGACATACAGGCCGTCGGGAGAGGCGGCGGGTTCGCTTTCGTCGACGCCGGGGGTGTTGGTGAGGTTGACGGGCGTGCCGGAGCCGCCGGGGATGCTGAAGATGTCGCCGAGCGACGAGACGAGGAGGTCGCCGTTGGGCGTCCACGCCGGGTCTTTGCCGAGCGTTACGAGATGGTCGTTGCTGCCATCCGCATTTGCGAGGCCCACCTGCAAGCCGTCGACGTAGGCGACCTGCTTGCCGTCGGGAGACCAGGCGGGGTCGTGGCCGGGGAGGAACGTCTTGCGTTCGCTGCCATCGACGTGCATAAGCCCGACGTTGCTGCTGACGCCGTCAGCGTAGGCGAGCGAGCCGTTGCGGTTAAGGACGTTGGCCGAGTTGACGTTCGGGACGGCCTGGGCGCCTGTGGCGAGAAGTCCGAGCGCGCCAATAGAGAGAACGAGAGCAGCGAGGACTATTGAGCGCACGGGGCCTCCTCAGTGAAATGCAGGACGGTATCGCTAGCCTAACAGTATTTGGTCACCGATCTTGCCGCAGGACGGAGGTTGTACATATGTGCCGGCGGAGTAGGCGAGGAGTAGCAGCAGGTCATGGCCGTCGATCTCTCCGGAGCAGTCAACATCGCCCCACAGGCCGCTGCCGAATGAGCTGCCGACGTGAGGACAGTCGCCTTGCGTGCTGGTAGGCGTGAAGCCACCGAGGAAATCGAGGACAGGAAGACCGTCGGCGGGTGTGACGCTGCCGCTGCAGTCGTTGTCGCCGAGGAGAGGGCTGGAGGCGACGGACCCGACGGAAAGGCTGAGCGCGGCGGCGACGAGCGAGTCGCAGTCGTCACCCTTTTGCATCTTGAGGTTGATGTCGTTCGCGCTGCCACCGAGGGCGCCAGCAACGTTGTACGTAACGATGTCCCAGAGACCGCCGTCGTGAGTGCTGGCGGAACTGGCATCACTGGGAACGCTATCGCCGTCGAAGATGGGGCCGGCTGGTTTTATCTGATCGCCGTTTACGGTCATGCGGCCTTCGTCAAACGTCTGGCCGTCAGCGACGTGGAGGGTGAGGGTGGCGGCGCCGCCGGAGTAATTGAAGCCGCCCATCCACATATTCCAGCCGGTCGGGTCGAAGGAGCTGTCGTCGTTGGAGTCGTTGCCCTCCCAGAGGAGGACGTCGTGGTTGTTGGCGTCGTTGCCGTCGTCGAAGAACACGATCAGGGACGCGCCGCTGGCCTGGGCGCCGATGGCCTCGAAGCCGGAGAGGGTGTAGGTGCCGTTGCCGGAGACGAGTGAGGTGACGTCGGCGCGGTAGGCGTCGCTCTCCTCCGGGCCCCAGCAGTTGGAGGAGGCCTTCCCGATGTTAGCGCCGGTGACGGCGTTGCCGTTGAAGTTGACGTCTTGGCTGATGCCCTGACCCAGGGCGGAGGTGCCGTTGTCGAAGATGCCTTCCGGGCCTTGCCAAAAGAGGAGAGCCTTGGTGACGGTGCCGCTGACTCCAGTGAGGACGATGTTGCCGTTTCCGTTGTCACGCATGCCGCCGCGACCGGCGGCGGTCATATCGGTGTTCGCGAAGATATCGGCGGGCGGAGGTGGCGGCGGATCGAGAACCTGATTGCCTACGGCGCCGATGCCGAAGACAGTGGCCGGTACCGCGACGCAGTCGCATTTCTGCGCGCCGTTGGAGGCGTTGCCGATCTCGCCGTAGGCGGCGTAGCCCCAGCACTGCGCGCTGCCGGCTTGCGCGATGCAGGCGTGGTAGTTGCCCGCATCGACAGTGGGGAGCGCGATGCCCTGGGTTGAGGCTCCGCCCGAGGATTCGATTGTTTGCGGAGAGGTGTGGGAGATCACGCTGCCGTCGCCGAGCTGGCCTGCGTAGTTAGCGCCCCAGCACTCGGTGGTGCCGTTCACGACAGCGCAGACGAAGCTGCCGCCAACGCCGACGGACGTAACGCCTGAGGCCAGGCCGGTCACACCGACAGGGGAAGCGCGGTTCTCCGTGGAGCCGTCGCCGAGCTGGCCAAAGTAGTTGTCGCCCCAGCACTTGAGGCCGCCTTCTTCCGTGATGGCGCAGCTGGAGTTAGCGCCGCTGAAGAGCGCGGTGATGTTGGAGAGGCCGACGACGTCAGTTTGCGTCTGGCAGAGGCAGTCAGTTGAGGTGAAGGTGCCGTCGCCCAGCTCGCCGTAGTAGTTGTCGCCCCAGCAGGTGACACCACCACCGCTGGTGACAGCGCAGGTGAAGTAATCGCCGGCGGAGATTGACTCGACGCCTGAGGTTAGGCCGGTTACGTCGACCGGCGTCGAGCTGTCGTCGCGTGAGCCGTCGCCAAGTTGGCCCATGAAGTTGAAGCCCCAGCACTTTACACCGTGCGAGTCGGTAAGGGCGCAGGAATGATAAGCGCCGGTGGCCACTTGCAGAACGCCGTTGGTGAGACCGCTAACGCTCGTGGGCAACTCGCGGCAAAAGCAAGCCGAGCCGCCGGTCGTGCCGTCGCCGAGTTCGCCGTCTCCGTCGTAGCCCCAGCATTTCGCGCCGCCATTAACGACGGCGCAGTTGTGGTAGTAGCCGGCGTCGATCTGGGTCGCGCCGGACGGGATGCCGGTGACGGCGACGGGCGTGTTTTGGTCCGCATCGGAGCCGTTGCCCATCTCGCCGTCGCCACCGAAGCCCCAGCACTGGATGGAGCCCCCGCCGGTTATGGCGCAGGTGTGGTAGCGGCCGACGGCGACCTGTGTGGCTGTTGGGGAGCCGGCTTCGGCGATGGGAGTGGAGCTGCCCGAGAGGTAGAGGACCGCTGTGAGGACGGCGAAGAGAGTCGCAGATAGAAGGAGAGTCGAAGAGAGCAGGCGGGTTGGCATAGGTTCGGCCTTTCGTTACGGGGACGGGGTCGAGATAGGCGAAGTCTAGTCAGCGGGCAGCGATAGCGTCAACGTTATTGCCGCTGCGCCGGGTCGGCGCGGCCGAAGCGCATGGGCGCTTCGACGATGCGGGGCGGGCGGCCGTAGATGACGGACATCGCGACGCCGTTGAGCGATTCGTCCGTGATGAGCTGGAGGACGGCTTCGGCGATGGACTCGGGCGCGATGAGGGGGATGCTCTTGAGGAAAGCGTCGCGCTGGGCGATCTCCTCCGGCGAGAGGTTGCGGTCGACCTGGCGCACCATCGGTGTGTCGACGACGCCCGGACAGACGCAGTTGACGCGAATGTTGTCGCGCGCCTTGAGGAATTCGAGGGAGCGGGTGAAGCCGACGACTCCGTGCTTGGCGGCGGCGTAGATCGGGTCGGGGAGGTAGCTCATGAGGCCGGCAACAGAGGCGGTGTTAACGACGACGCCACCGCCGCGCCGCTGGAGAGCGGGAACGGCGGCCTGGGTGCCGGCGATGACGGCCCAGAGGTCGATTTCAAGGGTGCGCTGCCAGTCTGCCTCGAGCGCTTCGGGGAAAATGGGCCGCGGGGTGCCGACGCCGGCGTTGTTGTAGATGATGTCGAGGCCGCCGTAGGTCTTTTCGGCGTAGGCGACCATGGCGTCGAGGCCGGCGCGGTCACGGACATCCACTTTGTGGAACGAGGCTTTGCCGCCCGCGCCTTCGATCTGCGAGACGATCTCGTTGCCGCCGTCTTCGTTCATATCGGCGGCGACGACTGAGGCGCCAGCCGCGGCGAGCGCGATTGAGGTGGCGCGGCCGATGCCAGAGCCGCCGCCGGTGACGATTGCAACCTTGCCCTTGATGTCCATCTGATCTCCTTCGCCGCGTAGTCTATCCGAAGCGCGCCCCGTGCGTGCGGGCGTTCCCGTTGATGCGGACGCTGGAACCGGGGCTGGAAAGCCACGGCTACGAGGCGGAATGGTTGCGGTGGAGTTTGCAGGCTGACGCTTCGCGCCGCCTATAATGCGACTCTAGTACACATAATGACCCCGCCTCGACTCCTCGCGTCCCTTGTTCTTGTATTCGTTCTGATCGGTGCGATCTATTTCGTGGCAGGTCTGGCGTTTGGCGGCGGCGACAAATCGCCGGCGGTCGCAGTCGAAGGGGTGACGTCTACGCCGCGCCCGACGACGGACGCCGGCGGCAAGCCAACAACCGTCCCGCAGTCGGGCCCGGACGATGGGTGCGGGCCGACGGTGGACAGCTCTTTCCTTTCGGCGAACCAGATCGTCGCTTACTACGGGAACCCTTACGCGCAGCAGTTGGGCATTCTCGGCCAGCATGAGCCGGAGGAGCTGGCCTCGATGTTGCGCGATGAGTCGCAGAAGATCGACGGGCTGAACGGCTTCCGCGGCGTGGAGCCGGGGTTCGACCTGGTTTACGAGACGGCGCAGCCCAACCCCGGCAACGATGGGTTGTTCTTGCAGTACGTCGACCCGGACACGATGACTACGTGGGTAGACCTGGCCTGCCGCGAGCACTTCTTCCTCTTTCTCGATCTGCAGATTGGGCGCAGCGACATCGAGACGGAAGTGCGGAAAGTGCTGCCGTACCTGGACGGATCGAATGTACACATCGCGATCGATCCGGAGTTCACGATGGGGCCGGGCGAAGTGCCGGGCCAGGTGATCGGGCACGTGGACGCGGCGCAGATCAATGCCGCGCAGCAGATTCTAGAGGACCACGTCGAGGAGAAGGGGCTGCCGGACAAGGTTCTGATCGTGCACCAGTTCGACACGGCGATGATCACGGACCCTGAGAACATCGTCGACTTCCCGCACGTTCACGTGGTGATCGATATGGATGGGTTCGGGCCGAAGGAGACGAAGATCCGCAAGTTCGCGACGTTCACGGCGCCGGCTGAGCACAGCGGGATCAAGGTCTTCTACCACCAGGACGATCCGGTGCTGACCGACGAAGAGGTGGAGCAACTAAACCCGGACGTCATCATCTTCCAGTAGCGGGTTCCGGATCAGGCGGCTGGGGTTGCGCGGGGTCATCGTCCGGATGCGGGCGAATGGCGCGGAGTAAAAGGAACCCGACCACGCCAGCAATCAACGACGCGCCGAAGATGCCGATCTTGCCGTCTTCGATTTGGGAGGGGGCATCGAAGGCGAGGCCGTTGATGAAGAGAGCGACGGTGAAGCCAACGCCGCCGATGACGCCGACGCCAAAGATTTCGGGCCAGTCCACGTTCCGCGGGAGCGAGGCCATGCCCAGGCGAACAGCGGCGTAGGCGAAAGCGAAGATGCCTAGCGGCTTGCCAATCAGCAGACCGGCGGCGATCCCGAGCGTGACGCGGCTGGTGGAGGCGTCGTTGACGACGCCGGAGTTGAGGACGATGCCAGCGTTTGCGAGGGCGAAGAGGGGGATGATGGCGTAGCTGGTCCAGGGGTGGAGCGCGGACTCGAGTCGTTCGAGAGGGGATTCGCCGTCCGGCGTCATCGGTTCGATTGGAGCGAGCAGGCCGAGGGCGACGCCGGCGAGTGTGGCGTGGACGCCGGATTCGTGCATGGCGGCCCACGCGGCGACGCCGATTATCGCGTAGAGGGCGAACGGTCGCACGCGAAGGCGGGTGAGTGCGAACACAAGGGCAAGGAGAGCGAGGGCAATGCCCAGCGCCGCGAAATCGAGGTCACTGGAGTAGAAGACGGCGATGACGAGAATGGCGCCGATGTCATCGACGATTGCGAGGGCGAGCAAGAAGACGCGCAGCTCGGAAGGGATGCGTTTGCCGAGGAGGGCGAGGACGCCAAGGGCGAAGGCGATATCTGTGGCCATGGGGACGCCCCAGCCGTGCGCGCCGGTGCCGCCGAGGTTGACGGCGGTAAAGACGAGCGCCGGAAGGATCATGCCGCCGACAGCAGAGACACAGGGAAGGAGCGCTTTCTCGCGGCCGCGGAGCTCGCCGTGGAGGAGCTCGCGCTTGATCTCGAGGCCAACGATGAGGAAGAAGAACGTCATCAGGCCGTCGTTGATCCAGCCGCGGAGGTCTTCCGGCGAATTAACTATTCTCAGGTTCAGGTGCAGATTAGCGGTGAAGACATCCGTGTATGAGCTATCCCAGGCGTTGGCCCAGACGATTGCGAGCGCCGCAGCGGCGATAAGCACGAAGCCGCCGAAAGCCTCGGTTTGGATGAAAGCCTGGACCGGCTCGATAATGCGGGCGGCGTGGTGGCGGACTCGGTGCAAGAGGCCTCGCAAAAAAATATAGGAGCCTGGTGACAGACTCCTCCGGACAGCGATATTTGATTCGCATTCGATCTTAACACGTGAAAATGGGCGCAAAGTTTGTTACATAATCGCAACTTCCGTATGCGGAAATTCCCCGATGGTCGGAGTATTCTGAGCGCCTCAGGGGATATCGCAAAGGAGGTCCGCGTTGTCGCCCCAGGAACAGCCGCACCCGAACTCCCGGCCCCGCAAGCCCAGCCGCCCCGCAGAATTCCGGCAGCAGAAGGCCCTTTCCGTTCGCACGGAATACCACTACGAGCGGCTCGCGTTCGTCCGCACCCCGCGCGAGTACTTTAGCCCCTTCGCGCCTCGCCGGTAGTCCACCCCCGGAGCACGAACGCCCGCCGCTTTGAACGGCGGGCTTCTCTTTGCCCGGCGCTGTACCGCTTCAGCGATATAATCCCGCTATCACGCGCCCGGGAGGCAATCGCTGATGGAAGTGCCGCTGCTCATAAATGACTTTCTGCGCCGAGCCGCGAAGCTTTACCCCGACAAGACCGCGATCATCGATGAGGAGCGGCGGTACACGTACCGGGAGTTCCGGGATCGAGTGAACCAGCTCGGGCATGCGCTGATGGCGCGCGGCATCGCGAAGGGCGATCGCGTATGCATCCTCAGCCCGAACTCGCACTTCTTCCTGGAGGCGTACTACGGCGTCACGCAGATCGGGGCGATCCTCGTGCCGCTGAACTATCGGCTGACGGCGGCGGACCACGAGTACATCATCAACCACGCCGGCGTCGAGTGTGTGCTTGTCGATCACGAGTACACGACGCTGGTGGACGAGATCAGGCCGCAGCTGAAGACGGTGAACCATTGGATCGTGGCGGGCGATGATGTCGTCGCGCCGAACGGGTGGGAGTCCTGGGAGGAGCTGATCGCTGAGCAGCCGAAGACGGCGACGCCCGAAGTCCCGCAGGACGAGAACGATACGACCTCGATCAACTACACCTCGGGGACGACGGCTCGGCCGAAGGGCGTGATGCTCACGCATCGCAATTGCTACATCAACGCGTACAACTTCATCGCTCACCTGCGGATCGACCATGACGATGTTGAGCTGTGGACGCTACCAATGTTCCACGCCAACGGCTGGGGCGGCCCATTCGCGATCACGGCGATGGGCGCAACGCACGTTGTGCTGCGGGCGGTGGACGCGGCGAAGATCCATGAACTGATCGAGGGCGAGGGCGTGACGTTTGCCTGCATGGCGCCGGCGGTGCTCAGCGCGATCCTCAACTATCCCGACCGGGCAAAGCACAAGTTTCGCACGAAGCCGCGGCTTGTCGTCGCGGGGGCGCCGCCGCCGGCCGCGTTCGTGAAGCGGTTGGAGGAAGAGGTGGGCTGGACGTTTATGCAGATCTACGGACTGACGGAGACGGCGCCGATCCTCACCATCTCAACGCCGGACTACTACACGCAGCCGACGGAGTATGGCGCTCGCGCACGCGCGGGTATCGAGGCGATT
>JBDTOK010000036.1:0-17097 GCA_039933275.1 Chloroflexota bacterium
GAGTCGCCACGAAGACGAGCTGCGCGATGTTCCTGCTCTACTCGCTCTTCCACTCCGACGCGCTGGGGATGCAGAAGCACAATGCGCGCGCCGTCATCTTCAACGTGAAGGGCGACGACCTGATGTTCGCCGACAAGCCGAACGGCCAGATCACTCCGGACGACGAGCGCAAGTACCAGCAGCTCGGCCTTCCGTGCGGGCCGTTTCAGGACGTCGGGTTGTGGGCGCCGGCGGCGAAGGGCGGCTTCGAGATCACGCACTCGCTCGGGTCGCGGTCAGAGGGCGTGACGGCCTACGTCTGGTCGCTGCGAGAGTTCTGCCAGAAGAAGCTGCTGCGGTTCCTGTTCGCGGAAGCGGACTCGGAGACGAGCCAGCTGTCGTACGCCGTGACCGTCGTCGAGCGTTACCTGCACAACGAGACGATGAACCAGCCGGCGACACAGTCATGGGTGGAGCTGGACGGCGTGCGCATCACCACGTTCGACGAGCTCGTCTCGCACATCGACGACCAGCGCGACGTCATCTTTTCGCGCGGTAACCTCGCGACCGGCACACAGGACGCGTTCCTCCGGCGCTTGCAGGCGGTGGCCGATTCCGTCGGGCATCTTATCCGCCGCCTCGACTCGCCCGAGGACGAGGCGCGGCACAGCATCGACTGGAGCGGCCGCCAGCTCAACGTCATCGACCTGCACTCGCTGCACGACCGGGCGAAGCGCTTCGTCGTCGGCGTGGTGCTGCGACAATTGCTCGAAGAGAAAGACAGACAGGGCACGCGCCACCCGCTCGTGTTCGTTGTCCTCGATGAGTTGAACAAGTACGCCCCGCGAGAGGGCTGGAGCCCGATCAAGGAAGTCGTCCTCGATATCGCGGAGCGGGGGCGTTCGCTTGGCGTCATCCTCATCGGCGCGCAACAGACCGCGAGCGAAGTGGAGCGCCGGGTCGTGGCAAACGCGGCGTACCGTATCGTCGGCCGGCTCGACACGGCGGAGGCTCAGCGCGGCGAATACGGTTTCCTGACGGACGCGGCGCGGGCGCGAGCGTCGCTGCTCAAACCGGGCAGCATGTTCATGCACCAGCCGGAGATCCCTGTGCCGCTGCTGATGCAGTTCCCGTTCCCATCGTGGGCGACGCGGCCGGACGAAGTGGCCGCAGAGGCCGGCGTGCCCAAGGGCTTCCGGCGGTGATTGACGAGGGCGAGAACGTCCCGGATGATTCGCCTCTGCTCGATCACTTGCACGCACAGCTAAGTGGAGCGATCGAGTTGCTCAATCTGGCGACGGACAACATCAAGCAATCACCGCTCGACCACCAGCGCAACCTCAAGCGCATCGGTTCGGCGCTAAGCGGGATAACGGATATCTCCTTCGACCTTTACGACCGCGAGCCACGACTCATACCGATCTCCCTACGGAACACCAAACGTTTTCAGAAATACTTCCCATGACTGCGACCGACCCAACCGAGGGCATGGAATCAGGAGTGCTGGACCGCCTGCACTTTCAGTTGATGGGAGCCATAACTTTGTTGGGCGACGCCACCGCGTCGGTCCGAGACGCCGACCTGAACCGCCAAGCGAACATTCGGCTCATTGGTGAAATCATCGTCGAGGTCTACGCAATCGTCGAGGAAATCTACCACCTGGAGCCTCGGCTGGTTCCGGCCGATCTGCGAAATTCGCCCTATTGGCGAACGCGCCTTCGGTAATCTCGATGCGCTTCCTGCACACGTCTGACTGGCACATCGGTAAGCCGCTCCGCAATCAGAAGCGCGACTCGGAGCACGTGGCTGCGCTCGAAGAAGTGCTGGCGATCGCGCGCGACCAGCGTGTCGATGCGCTGCTGATCGCCGGCGATGTGTTCGACTCAGCGGTGCCGCCGCCCGAGGCCGAGCGCATCTTCTTTCACTTCATCGGCGAGCTCGTCGGCGCTGGCATTCCGGCGGTGATCATCGCCGGCAACCATGACCACCCGCGCCGCATGAACGCGTACGCGCCGGTGCTGCGCCATCTTGGCGTGCGCGTCGTGGGGGAGCCTGTGCTGGCCGAGGAAGGCGGCGTAATCGAACTGCCATCGCTCGACGGCAACGAGACAGCGGTGATCGCCACGCTGCCCTGGGTGAGCGAGCGCAAGGTGCGCGACTTCGAGTCGTTGATGACGGAGGGCAAGCACCTCGAGGAGTACGCGGACGGCGTGGCGGCGATGCTCAACCACCTCTGCAAGAGTTTCCGCCCGGACGCAATCAACATTGCGATGGCGCACGTCTTTGTCGCCGGCGCGAAGGTTCCGCAAGAGAGTGGCGAGCGGCCGCTGCACACCGGCCTCCTCTACACGATCGCGCCCGCTCGCCTGCCAACAGCGCCGCAGTACATCGCGCTTGGCCACGTCCACATGCCGCAGGACGTCGGGCTGAGCAACGCGCAGTATTGCGGCTCGCTCCTCCAGTGCGACTTCGGGGAGGCGGGCCAGCAAAAGCGCGTCAACCTGGTCGACGCCGCGCCCGGTCGGAAGGCAAAGGTCGAGGCGGTGCCGCTGAAGTCGATCCGCCAGCTGCGCAACGTTGGCTCGGCGAAGCAAGGCGTCTCGCTCGATGAGATCCGCGCGCTGGCAGCCGACGTTAGCGATGCGTACCTGAAGGTCTTCGTGAAAGTCGACCGGCCGGTGCCCGGGCTCGCCGAGCAAGTGCGGGAGCTTCTGCCGAACGCAGTCGACATCGTTATCGAGCGGCCGGAGGTCGCTGCGACCGAAGACTCCGCGAGCTGGCAGAAGATGACCGCGCCCGAATTGTTCGACGCGTACTATCGCCAGGAGACCGGCGGCAACGAGCCGCGGCCGGAGTTGGCGGCGCTCTTCCGGCAGCTGCACGAAGAGGTGACGAGTGCGGCCGACTAAGCTCACGATCCAGGGCCTAACGGCATACAAGCAGCAGGTGGAAGTCGACTTCTCGGACCTCGATCTGTTCGCGATCACGGGACCGACCGGCGCGGGCAAGTCGTCTCTCGTTGATGCGATCACGTTTGCGCTGTTCGGCAAGGCGCCGCGCGTTGGCCGCGAAGTGCGTGAGCTGATCTCGCAGGGCGAAAACCAGTTGAAAGTGGATCTCTACTTCTCGTCCAACGGCGACCAGTACCGCATCCACCGCTCCACCGCGCGCAAGGGCACGGCGAAGGTGCAGTTCGAGCGCTTCGATGCGGCGACAAACGACTGGCACCCCGAAGAAGACCGCACGAAAGAAGCGAACGCCGCCGTCGAGCGCGTGATCCAGATGGACTATGACGCCTTTGTGCGCAGCGTGCTGCTGCCGCAAGGCCAGTTCCAGGAGTTCCTCGCCGGCGACCGAGAACAACGCCGGAAGGTGCTGGACGGACTGCTGCAGCTCAACGTCTACGCCCAGATGCTGCAGCGCGCCAACTCCATCGACCGCGACAAGTCGGCGCAGGCCGACGCGCACCGCCGCCGCCTCGAATCAGACCTCGCCAACGCAACGCCCGAAGTGCTGAAGGCGGCGAAGGCCCAGCTGAAGCAGCTGAAGACGCGCGCGGAAGATCTCGCCAAGCTGCGCCAGGCGACCGATGACGCGAGTCGCATCGCCGAAGCGCTGTCCGAAGCGCAGCGCCGCGAACAAGAGGCGCGCGGCAAACACGCCATCGCGGCGAAGGCGCTGGCCGAGGCGAGTGAACTCGTGACCAAGAGCAAGCTGCTGATCGCAGGTCTGGACGCGCGGGTAGCGGCAGTGGCCGACGAGATCGCAGCCGTATCGTACGACCACGACCTGCATCTGCGTCTGGTCGGCTGCTTGCCGCTGCTCAAGCAAGTCGAGGACTCCGGCCGCCGCGAGTCGAAGCTGAGCGCCGACGTCAAGACCAAGACGTCTGACCTCGAAAAGCTGCGGGCGGCGGAGGAGGCCGTTCGCAAACAGATCGAGGTCGCGCAACTCACGACGACGGCCCGCCACGACGAATACGAGACTGCGCGCCAGGCGAACGCCACCGCGCTGCTGCGCCAGGGCCTCGCGAAGGGCGATCCCTGCCCCGTCTGCGGCCAAGCCGTCCCCGAGCTGCCGAAGGGCAAACCAGTCGCGCAGGACAAGCTTAAGGCCGCGTGGGAAAAGGCGCAGGCCGAGCAAAGCGTAGCCACCGAACGCGCGACAGCCTCCCAAACAAAAGTCGCCGTCGCTGAGCGCGAGACGAAGTCGTTGGAGGAGCAGATCGCGGAGCTACGAAAGGACCGCATGCGCGTTTCGGCCGAGCTCGAGGCGGCGCTGGGCGAAACCGGTGCGGACATGGCCAGCGTGAACAAGCGAATCGAGACTCTGAGCTCGGCGAAGGAGCAGCGCGAGTCGCTAGCCGGCAAGCGCGACGCGCTGATCACAGAACGCGAGCGTGATCTCGCCAAGATCGAAAGCGCGCGGACGAACGTCATTCGCCTCGACACGGAAGTGAAATCGCACGACGCAGACGCGATGGCGGCAGCGAAAGACGGCCGCGAAGCAGTAAAGGCGCTGACGGCAGCTGCCAAAC
Source organism: Chloroflexota bacterium (assembly GCA_039933275.1). Classification (GTDB taxonomy): domain Bacteria; phylum Chloroflexota; class Dehalococcoidia; order SM23-28-2; family RBG-16-64-32; genus DATKKM01. The sequence goes on from JBDTOK010000036.1 coordinate 4,517, forward strand.
AAATGGCCTGGGACGACGTTAGCGAAGCGCTCGAAGCCGAGGGCGAGGTCGGGGCGCTGCTCCGGCGCCGCGCAGGAGACGTGCAGACAGAGGAGCGCGAGGTAAACCAGGGCATCGGCGCCGCGGCGAAACAGATCGAGCACACCGAGAGCGCCATCGAGCAGGCGAAAACGCTCCGCGAACTAGAGAAGGTGTACCGCGAAGAAGCGTCGCTGGCCCGCGACTTAGCGTCGTTGCTGCAAGCAAATCGCTTCCCGGCGTTCCTCCGCTCGCGCGCGATGACCGTGCTTGCCCAGAAAGGTTCGACAAGGCTTAGAGAAATCTCTCAAGATCGCTACGACCTTGAAGCGAAGGCGCAAGATTTTGTAGTCGTCGACCGATGGAACGGAAGCACCCAGCGGCCGGTCGAGACGTTATCGGGTGGTGAGACGTTCTTAGCGTCCTTGGCGCTTGCGCTTACCCTGGCTGAGAATCTGACCTCTCTGGACGGAATTGGACTTACGAAGACGCTCGATACACTGTTCATCGACGAAGGGTTCAGCCACCTCGACGCGGAAACGCTCGATACGGTGGCGTCGGCGCTCGAAGTGCTCGGGCAGGACCGGCGGCGGCTCATCGGTGTCGTCACGCACGTCCCGGCGCTGGCGGAGCGCATGCCCGCGCGCATCACCGTCCACAAGTCGCAGGGCGGCAGCACCGTTACGGTCGAGTAGCCAACTCGCGCGAGAACTGCCGGTACGCGAGAATAGTTCTCGCTCGCATTTCATCTGCTGCTAGGAGACCGCATGGCTACGAAGACGCGCGTCGGGTTCATTGGGCTGGGCATCATGGGCAAGCCGATGGCCCTCAACCTTCTCCGCGCCGGCTACCCGCTTGCCGTCTGGAACCGTAGCGCGCCCGGCATCGCAGCGCTGGTTGAGGAAGGCGCGACGTCCGCCGGTAACGCCCGCGGTGTGGCGGAGCGCTCCGATGTCGTGATCACGATGGTCGGTTACGCCGAAGACGTCGAGCACGTGGCTCTCGGCCCAGGCGGCATCGCTGAGGGCGCGCATCCCGGCCTCATCCACATCGACATGTCGACGATCGCGCCGGACGTCACGCGACGCATCGCCGCCAAGCTCTCGCGCAAAGGCGTCGAGATGCTCGATGCGCCGGTCAGTGGCGGCGAGCCGGGCGCAATCGGCGGCACGCTCTCGATCATGGCCGGCGGCAACGAGGCGACGTTTGCGCAGTGCCTCCCGCTCTTCGAAGCGATGGGCAAGAAGATCGTCTACTGCGGACCGAGCGGCAGCGGGCAGGTCGTCAAGCTGTGCAACCAGGTCATCGTTGGGCTGAACAATCTCGCCGTGTGCGAGGCACTGCTGCTCTGCGTGCGGTCGGGTGTCGACCCGCGCGCGATGCTCGATGCCGTCGGCGCCGGCGCGGCGAGTTCATGGGCGGTGTATAACCTCGCGCCAAAAATGCTGGACCGCGATTTCCGCGCCGGCTTCAAGGTCGAGCACCAGCTCAAAGACCTGCGCTACGCGATCACAACCGCAGGCGAGACGAGCACGCCGCTCCCCGGCACAATGCTCGTACACGAGCTCTTCGCGATCCTGGAGCGAGACGGGATCGGCGGCGAAGGAACGCAGGCGCTAATTAAAGCGCTCGAAGGCCTGGCGGGCACCACCGTCGAGGGCTAGTTTCCAGAATGCAAACAAGGCGCCGCAGCGCCTTGTTTGACCCCTTCCCTTTGGGCTCCGCGGCGGATCTGTGCAGTCCTCGCGTGGCCGTTGGGCTGGGTCGTATTCTATGCGCCCGATAGGAAGTGTCAAGACACTTACGTCATGGTTTCGTATATGCCAACATTGTTCCACCTCCCGCTTCGGAAACGCCTACAATGGAAGCAGAACGGAGCGCTAATTTATGGTTACGGAAGCAGACGTCGTTGAGGTGCTACGGGAGGTCTACGACCCCGAGCTCCACTACAACATCTACGATCTCGGCCTGGTCTACGACATCGGCGTAAAGGAAGGCGACGTCCGCATCCTGATGACGCTGACGACGCCGATGTGTCCGATCGGCCCGATGGTCACTGAGCAAATCCAGGAGATGCTGGGCCTGATGCCCGGCGTGAAGGAAGTGGACGTGGAGTTCACCTTCAACCCGCCGTGGACGCCGGAGAAGATGACCGACGAGGCGCGCGCTGACCTCGGCCTCGACTAGCGGCTAGTTCTCATCCGGGATGATCGGCCCACCCTTGTCGACAACGTTGCCCTGCAGGTCGATTACAGTCGGGCGCTCTTCGCAGTAGACGCCGTCTTCACACTTCTCGAAGTAGAGGACTTCGCGCTTGCCGTCGTAGCGGATCGTCCACGTGCCGACGACCGCGTTGTCCCAACCTTCCGCCAGTTGCTGATCGATGATTCGCGCCAGTGCCGCCAGTTGCTCTTTGCCCACTATCGTTCCTCCGCTAGTCCTTCGTTCCGTTCCGATATCGCCCCAGGGCAGAGAGTGGCCAGTAGTTCCGGTAAAGGTGGTACTTGATGTAGAAGTCGCCTGGAAAGCCCGTGCCCGTGAACTCCGGCTCGTTCCACTGACCGTCTTCCTCTTGCTGGTCGATCAGCCACTGGACGCCGTTGTCCACAGCTTTAGTTTGCGACGAGGTGCGGCTGCCGTCCAGCGAGAGCAGCCCGATTAGCCCCCACGCGGTCTGCGACGCCGTCGAGTCCCCGAGGCCCGCCAGCGATGCGTCATCGTAACTGGCGCAGGTCTCGCCCCAACCGCCGTCGCTGTTCTGGCGCGCGGCCAGCCAGGCCGCCGACCTCTGGAACCGCCGCTTCGTTAGATCGCGGCCCGCCGCTCGGAACGCCGGGAGCGCCCCGCCGGTGCCGTAGACATAATTCACGCCCCAGCGGCCGAACCAGCTGCCGTCAGCCTGCTGCGTCCGGCGCAGGTAGTTCAGCCCGCGCCGCACCGCCTCCGAATTCCCGTCGCCGAGCAGGCACAGCGCTTCGATGACGTGCGCTGTAACGTCTTCGGACGGTGGGTCGATCACCTCGCCGAAGTCGCAGAACGGGATCTCGTTCACGATGCGGCGCGTGTTGTTGCGGTCGAATGCACCCCAGCCGCCGTTATCGCACTGCATCGAGAGCAGCCAGAGCCGCCCGCGTTCGATCGCCGCGTGCTTGCGACGCTCGTCCGGCAGGCGAGTGCGGTGCAGTGCGATCAGCACCGCCGCCGTATCATCGACGTCGGGATACATGTCGTTCTCAAACTCGAACGACCAGGCGCCGGGCTCGCCGTTCGCGCGGACCTGCCAGTCGCCGCCCGTCAGCACCTGCTCGCGAATCAGCCAGCGCGCGGCCGTCTGCAGCGCCGGGTGATCGGGCGCGAGACCAGAATCGAGCAGCGCGATCATCGCCAGCGCGGTGTCCCAGACGGGCGACACGCACGCCTGCGGATTGAACGTGCGCTCGTCCTCAATCGCCCACGGTCCGCTGAAGCCATCCAACCCGCGGCGCATCACCGGATGATCGAGCGAGTATCCGCGCAAGTGCAGCGCGATCAGCGAATATACCCACGGCGGCTGTATCCCGCCCCACGACCCGTCCGCCTCCTGGTGCGCGACGATCCACTGCTCGGCGGCGCGGTAGGCTCGCTCTCGTAGCGCCTGCTGCGCGACGCGATCGTAGCGCCGGAGCAGGCCGTCGGCTTCGTGGAAGAAGCGCTTCCAGCTCGCACCGCGCGGCTTCGGCGACTCGTTGCGGCTCTGGTCGCGCGGCGCCGGGTACAGCTCATCGATGCGCGCGGAGTCCGGCACGAAACAGACTGGTCGCTCGCTGAGGATGATCAGCATCGGCACGATCGTCGCGCGCGCCCACGACGCGAAGTCGTAGATGTTCAGCGGAAACCAGTGCGGCAGTAAGATCAGCTCCGGCGGCAGCACCGGCACGCCGCGCCAGTCCCACTGCCCGAACAGTGCCAGCCAGATCTTCGTGAATACGCGCACCTTCGGCACGCCGCCGACTGAGACAACCCAGTCGCGCGCCTTTTGCATGCGCGGGTCGTCTGCGGCCACGCCGGTCAGCTTGAGCGCAAAGTACGACTCCACAGTGGCGTTGATGTCGGGCGGTCCGCCGTAGTAGATCGCCCACGTGCCGTCCGCGCGTTGCTGGTCGCGCAGGTAGTTCGCGATCTTCGCCCAGCGGGCGTCATCCCGCGCGCCGAGGAAGTGCGTCAGCAGCAGGTACTCCGCCGCCATGCAAACGTTCGTTTCAAGCTCGCCGACCCAGTAGCCGTCCGGGTGTTGCGTGCGCAGAAAGTAGTCCTGCGAGCGGCGGATCGTCTCAGCGAGCGCGTCGCGGTCCGGCGTCATCGGGCAGCGTTGAAGTGCTGGACAAGCGGCGGCAGCAGGCCGGTCAGCAGAATCGCCAGGTTTCCGAACGCCGGTTGCGCACGCTCGGCCTGCGCGGCGATCAGCGGTGCCGCCTCCGGGTGTTCCTGCACATATGCCAGCAATGCGTCCGGATCGAAATTGCCATCGTCCTTCATGGCGCCGGTCTTCGGCAGCGGGTGGTCCGCGGCGTCAGAGATCGACCGCACGGCCAGGTACGGCGCGCCGGCTTCAGCTGCGGCCTGCCCGACCCAGAAGCTCTCCATCTCGACGATGTCGTGGCCCTTCCACGCGTGATGCTCGGCCTTCGCGTCGGCCGTCCACGCCGCTTCGTCCAACGTCAGCGATGTGCCAGGCGAGACGTGCAGACCAAAGCCTCGTCCTGCAGCCAGCGCCGCTTCAATCAGCGACGGCGAGCACGTCACGCTCTCGATCTTGCCTGAAGCGCGGTGCAATTCGTGGTCGATCGTCTCGCAGACGATGATGTCGCCGCACTCCAGCGCCGGCTTCAGCCCGCCGGCGACGCCAATCGAGAGCACGACGTCCGGCGGAAATTTATCGATGACGGCCCCGGATGCCTTGATCGCGCGGCGACCGAGGCCGCTCTGGCAGATAACGATGCCCTCCGCCTCGATCGTCGGGAAGCCTGCGATGTCGGACTCGCGGTAGTCTCGAAGCCAGCCGAGCGCGAGGCGCACCTCCGACTGCATCGCTGCGAAGACGAGGATCATTCGCGCGAAGACACCGGTGCGGCGGAGCGAGGAGCCGGCCGCGACGCACGCATCGCTAACTCCACAAACGCCTTCGGGGAGGACATCGCCTCGCGGATCGCTGAGCCTTCGTAGCCGCAGTGCATCATGCACGTATCGCAACGCGGGTCACGCCCGAAGCCGTACGCCTTCCAGTCCGTCTCCATCAGCTCATCGAAGGACTGCACGTGCTCGTCCGCGATGAGGTAGCACGGCTTGCGCCAGCCAGCGGGCGTGTACGTCGGCGTGCTCCACTGTGTGCACTCGTACTCGCGCTTGCCCGTGAGGAAGTCGAGGTACAGCGGGTTGTTGTAGAACCGCACGCCCTCCTTGCAGCCGTCAAAGATACGGCGGAAGAACGCGCGCGCCTCCTCGCGCTGCAGGAAGATGTCGTTCTCGGCGACTTCTTTGTACTGGAAGCCCGGCGAGACCATCATCCCTTCGACGCCCATGTCGTTCAGCATCGCGAACAGGCGGTGGTACTCCTCCGGCTGGTTGCCGCTGAACAGCGTGGTGTTCGTACAGACTCGGTAGCCGGCCGTGCGGAAGTCGCGGATCGCCTTGATCGCAACGTCGTACACGCCCTTCCGCTCGACTGCGATGTCATGCGTCTCCTTCAGCCCGTCGAGGTGTACAACAAACGCAAAACGCGGGTGGGGCGGAATCGCCTTCATCGCGCCTTTGTACAGCAGCGCGTTGGTGCAAAGATAGACGAACTTGCCCTGCCGAATGATCCCTCGGACGATCTTCCCGATCTCCGGGTGAAGCAGCGGCTCGCCCCCAGCAATCGATACGACGGGCGCATCGCAATCGCGTACCGCGTCCAGGCACTGCTTCACCGTCATCTTCTGCTCGATGATCGGCTCGTACTCGCGGATGCGGCCGCAGCCCGTGCAGGTGAGGTTACACTCCTCCAACGGCTCCAGGATCATCGTCAGCGGAAAGTGCGTGCGGCCGGCGACCTTCTGGCGAAAGAGGTACCAGCCGAGCTTGAGCGAAAGACTCAGGGGCCTGCTCGCCATCCCGCACCTCCTAATAGTCGCGTTGTAACAAGAATTCGGCCGTCTCGCGCAGCTCGTTGGCGCTGCCTCCGGAGATGCTCGCGCGCTCCAGTTCGCTGAGCGCGGCGTCCCGGTATTCGGCCGCTACTTTTGCACAATACGCCTGCGCACCGAGAGCGTCCATCGCCTGCAGCACGCGCGCAACATCGTCGTCCGAAACGTCGTCGTGGTTGTAGATGCGCTCAATCTCCTCGCACTGACCGGCGTCTGCGGTGGCGAGCGTGAACACTGCGGGCAGCGCCTTCTTGCGCCGGCGGATGTCAGAGGCGGCGGGCTTACCAGTGCGGTCCTCCGCGCCCCAGACGCCTAGCATGTCGTCCCGCACCTGGAACGCGATCCCGAGCGCCCGGCCACAGCGCCCCAGGGCCTCGACGGTCGCGAGCGTGGCGCCTCCCGCCAGCCCACCCAGGCTGAGCGATACGTCGAAAAGAGCGCCAGTCTTGCGCGAGATCATCGCCACGTACTCATCGAGGCTGACGTCGAGGCGCGACTCGAACTCGATGTCCATCACCTGGCCTTCGACCATCTCCAGCGTCCGCTCGGAAAGTAGCGCAGACGCCCGCACCGTGGTCTCGGCAGGCAGCCCGGCGTCCGTTGCCCTCGCCAGCGACAGGTGCGCGATGGCGAGCAGCGCGTCCCCGGCGTTGATCGCCTGCGCTTCGCCCCAGAGCGACCAGACGGTGTCGCGGCCGTGGCGTTTCGCGTCGCGGTCCTGCACGTCGTCGTGGACGAGCGAAAAGTTGTGCACCAGCTCCAGCGCCGACGCCAGTGGCAACGCCGACCGCACGTCTCCACCGACGGCTTCGCAGGTAAGGAGACACAGGGCCGGGCGCAGCCGCTTGCCTACGTTGTCAGCGGGCCTGCCCGCGGAGTCCTCCCAGCCCAGGTGATAGCGCAGCATCGCGAACAGACGCTGGGGATGCTGACGAGCAAGCAGGCTGCGGAGGTTGTCTTCCAGTAGCTCCCGATGCCTGCTCAGCGCAGCGGGAGGTTGCACGTCACTGACCGAGAAGCTGTACGACGACCTCTCGCTCACGTCCGCGGTCAAGCTCCACAAGGAAGAGCCGCTGCCACTTCCCAAAGCTCATTCGGCCGCCGTTGATCGGGATGTTCTCGCTCGTGCCCAGGAATACGTGCTGGCAGTGCGAGTGACCGTTCGGCACCTCGCCGTCTTCGGTCGGGTGGTCAACGTTGTGGTCGTAGGGGTGGTCGTGCGGGAGCATGCGGTGGAGAAGCGCCTCGAGGTCAGCGACCAGGCCCGGCTCGTTCTCGTTGATCGTGATGGCGGCCGTCGTGTGCTTGGAGAAAACGACGGCGAACCCGGTCTCGATGCCGGACTCCGCGACGAGTTCGGCCACGCGCTCTGTGATGTCGATGAACTGCGGCCCGCGCTCCGTCTGGTAGACGAGGGTGTGAGAGGTGACCTTGAGCCCGGTGGTGGGCTCTGTGGTGGTCTTAAGCACGGGCGCGCTCCTTACAAGCTGCGGGATCGATGGAGGGTGCGGGTGCCGAGTCCGCCACGCGCTGGACGTTGGTTAGCATGCGGGCGGTAAACTGCGCTTTTCTATCACTGGCCTTAATGTTTTCTCTGGTCAAGGATAGCTGTCGATTCTCGTAGCGTCCACGCCAATTACCGGCGTTCGATGGCTAGATTAACACCCGTGTTACTGTTTTGCACTACTTTTCACAAAGTTAGTTCGGCCCCTGGAGGCCGCCTGGATCACCGCCCGCGCCGCTAATCCGCCGCTTCGGACAGCGCTCTCCATCGTTGCCGGCCATCCCGTCTGCGTCCAATCCCCTGCCAGGAACAAATTGCCCACTGGTGTCGCCTGCGTTGGCCGTAGCCGCGCCACTCCCGGCAGCGCCGCAAACGTGGCGTCTCGCTGCTTCACGACGAGCGCCCGCACAAGCGTCGCGCCCCGGGTCGCCGGCAGAAGCGAGAGCATCTCCTTGCGAAAGTGCTCGATGAGCTCGCCCGACGGCCAGTCCACGAAATCGTCCGCCCCACTCAACGAGATATCGAGGTACTGGCCAGGCCCGCTTTCGTGCCAGAGCTTCGTTTTGTTGAAAACCCACTGCACCGGCGTATTCAGGAACGCCGCAAACCCCCGGTCCCACACCGGCCGGTCGTACCAGAGGTGCACGTTGACGATCGGCGAAGTCTCGATCCGCCCAATCCGTGCGAAGAACTGATCGCGGGAAACGGCGTCAGGCAGCACCCCCAACACCGACTCCACCGCCAGCGCCAGCACGTAGGCGTCGGCGGTCACGTCGCCGGCGTCGGTCTGCAATCGCGCGATCTCCCCGCCTTCGACGTCGACGCCTCGTATTCCCGCGCCAATCCGCACCTCGCCGCCACGCGCTTCGATGTAGCGTTGGGCGGCGCCGGCCAACAGCTCGGTGAGCCCAACCTTGGCCCAGCCGACGTTCGCCCCGTTCCGCGAGCGGAGGAAGCCCTCCTGGAACACCATCATCGCCAGGTCCGCAGAGACGCGCGAGATGTCGCCGTTCAGCGTTGGCAAGACGATCAGGTTCCAGAGGCTGCGGATCGCTCGCGGCGACTGCTTGCGGGCGAGCAGCCACTCCTCAAACGTTATGTCGTCGAGCTCCGGATGCTTCGCGCGGTCCGTCAGTTGCATCTGCGAGAGCGCCCAGCCGGCCAGCGCCTTCTCTTTCGGCGACAGCGACTTGAATCGCAGCAGCGACGGCAGCAGGTGCCCGGGCGGCGGCAGGTTGGCCGCCAAAAGTACACTCTCACCCCAGACCTTGTCGACGACCGGCACACGGAAGCGCTTCTGCAGGTGCACCGCGTCGCGCACGCCGAGGTGCTCAAGGAAGCGAATGTACTGAGAGCAGCAGCCGAGAAACACGTGCTGCCCGTTGTCGACGGTGACCCCCGAGGCGTCGGTGTACGAGTACGCCCGCCCGCCCAGGAAAGGCCGCTTCTCCAGCAGCGTTACTGCGTAGCCGGCGTCAGCCAGCTCGCACGCAGTGGCCAGGCCGGCGATGCCCCCGCCCGCGATCGCGACCGTCGGCCGCGTCAAGAAACGACGCTCCGCACCAGCTCCTTGCCCGCGAGCGCCAGCTTCTGCCGCCCGCTCAGGCTGACGCGCCGCCGGAAGACGACGCCCGGATCGCGCTCAATGTCGTCGAGGATGCTGCTGTAGATGCCAGCCATCACGCCAACACACGCGCGCGCCCGCGCCGGCAAGTGCGCCAACAGCCGGCGGCCTTGCGAGTAGTAGTGCCGTGCGCGGTCAGCCTGGAACGCGATGAGCCGCCGGAACTCTGGCGTCGCGCGGCCAGCAAGCACGTCCTCTTCGGAACAGCCAAACCACTCGAGCTCGTCGAGCGGCAGGTAGATACGGCCGCGCTCGGCGTCTTCGGCGATGTCGCGCAGGATGTTGGTGAGCTGCAGCGCGATGCCTAGATCGCCGGCATAGCGCCGCGCCTCCTCGCTGCCGTCGTAGCCAAATATCTCGATCGAGATGAGGCCGACAACGGAAGCTACGTGGTAGCAGTACGTCTCCAACTCTTCGAACGTCGCATAGCGCGTCTTCGTAAGGTCCATCTCAACGCCGGAGATCAGCTGCTCGAAGTATTCTTGCGGGATGCCGTACTTCTCGATCGTGCGTCCCAAGGCCTCGTAGACGGGATTTTCGGGACGGCCAGTGAGACAACGCGCCAGCTTGATGCGGCAGAGCTCGAGCTGAGCCGCCGCCTCGTAGCGCGGCAAGCCTGCGTCGACGATATCGTCGCAGGTGCGCGCGAAAGCGTAGGCCGAGTAGATGGCGCGGCGCTGGCCGTTGGGAAGAAGCATGAAGCCGTAGTAAAAGTTCTTCGCCTCTCGGCGCGTTATCTCCTGGCAGTGGTCGTACGCCGCGTCGATACCAGTTCTCATCGCGTTGCGCTCATTCGCACCGGCGCCAGGCCGCGCACGGCCAGCCACGCCTTCGTCGCGCCGGACACGCGCGGGCGCTCCGCCAGCACGTCGTAGCGTTGTTTCTTGATCGCATCGAGAACGGCGAGCCCGCCTAGTGTGAACATGCGCAGGTCGAGCCGGAAACGCCCGCCCACCCGCTCGATCAGCGGCAACCCGTGTGCGAAGTACTCGCGCGTGCGCCGTACCTCGCAGCGGACGAGCCGCCGCACGTCACGCGATGCGGTGCTTGCACCTAGGTCAGCCTCCGTCACGCCGAAACGAGCCATGTCCTCAAGCGGGATGTAGACGCGCCCGATGGCAAAGTCCCGCGCAACGTCTTGCCACATATTCGCCAGTTGGAGCGCTGTGCATGTCGCGTCCGAAAGGTGGTCGAGCTCAGCATCATCGCAGCCGAAGATGCGCAGGACGAGGCGACCGACCGGGTTCGCCGAATAAGTGCAATAGTCGAGCAGATCATCGAACGTCTGGTAGCGAGTGACACACTGGTCCCGGCGGCTGGCCTCGATCAGGCGCTCGAACTGGTCGCGCGGCAGTTTGAAGCGACGGATCGTGTCCGCCAGCGCGATGAAACGCGCATCGCCTGGCCTGCCCGCAAACGCCTGATCCAGCTCCGTCTCCCACTGGTCCAGCAGCGCGAGCCAATCTCCCTCCGACTCATCGCCGAGGTCATCTACCCCGCGGCAGTAGGCGTACAGCGCGAAGATGTGCGGCGCGAGATCACGCGGTAAGAGCCACGAAACGAGCGGAAAGTTCTCGTAGTGGCCGAGAGCGATGCGGCGGCACTGCGCGTACGCGTCGAGCACGGAAGAGGCGGGGGAGGCGTGTTCGGTGAGCATGGGGTGGCTCCGGCGAGTATTCTAAGCCCTCTGCGTTAAGGCTCGCCGCAGCGAGCGATTGCGACCAACGCTAGTCTTGCGATTTCGCGGGGTGCTTCCACGCCGGCAACCGTCCCTCGCGTCGTCCCTTCTTGCGCTGAATACCGGCCAGGATCTTGTAGGTCCGTTCGATGTAGTCCTCCGCCTGCGGCACTTCGACGTCGTCCGCAAGCTCGCTCACGCTGCCACCGTCCGCAATCGATACGCTCGTCCAACCACCCGGGTACTGCCGCACCGCCGCATCTCTAAATTCGTACGAGCTACCCAACGCAACTTCCGCGTCGCCAAGCTCGATTCGCGTGAGGCCGGACGCGTCGCCGACCAGGCACATCCGCAGCCCGCCAACTTCCCACAATCGCAGCACCTTCGCCCCGAAGGTGAGCCGCTCACCGGCTCCCAGCGCCTTTGCCGAACGGATGTTCATTTACCGTCCAGCCACCGAATAATTCCGTCCACGTTTTCCCGTAACGCCGTACGGGCCTCTGACATCAACCAGCGGTAACAAAACATGGAGTCGGAGCCGGGCGGAGAGTAGTCCTCCCAGGCAAGGACGTAGGCGCGACCCTGCGACCGGTGGGGCCAACCAGGCCGCGGAAGCAGATGCACATAGATCGTGCCGCCATCGTCCGTGAGGCCAATTACGCCCGCTTCCGATAGATCATTCCGGTCCCTAGCGGAAAGGAGGCGGCGCAGCTCACGCTCAAGGAAATGGAGGGCCATGCAGATATGCTAGCAGGCTTCCAGACGCGATATTCACCGACCCTTCACCTGTATATCAAGCCAAGTCGCTAGTCGAAATGGTTTACCAGATGAACACTAAATCCAGGAACAACGCACCTGAGGGAGGGCAGTGGAATGAACGAACATAGCAACCAAGGACAGGCGTCAGCGGCGCCGCTATTTAATGGGGCTCTTTCGGCCTTATTTGTGGCGGTCGTTGTTGTCGCGGCCGTGATCGGGGCCTTCGTGTGGGGGCTGTCGGGCGTAAGCGCGCACCACCCCACCGTAAGCACCGACGCGACTTGCGACGGGGCGACCGCCAACGCGAGCTACGTGGGTGGCGACGGCCGCCGACTGATCCTGATCTCCGGGGTCATCATCAACGGCACGCCGTACGACCCGTCGTTCTCTAACGCGCCCAACGACTCCGGCGACGGTGGCACACCGGTTGGCACCAACGGTTTCGTAACGTACAACTCGTACGGCGGCGCCAAGCCGTCCGCAATCGGTAGCGCGACGGTCAACTTCTTGTGGGTCGGAGTGGACAACGGGTTCACGATCTTCAACAAGACGTTCCCGACGTTCAACCCGGGCGGCGCCAACTGGGCCGGCACAATCACGCAGTACTTCTGGAACGGCAGCAACTGGGTTCAGGGCGGCACAAGCGCCGGCCTTGACTCACAGGTCTCCGTGACCGCACCTGCCGCGCCGACAAACTGCGCGACGCCGACGCCGAGTCCGTCACCAACGTCGGCACCGAGCCCGACGCCTTCACCGACGCCGAGCCCGACGCCAACTCCGACGCCAAGTCCGACTCCGTCTCCGACGCCGAGCCCGACTCCGTCTCCGACGCCAAGT
>JBDTOK010000037.1:0-16475 GCA_039933275.1 Chloroflexota bacterium
CCCTCCGCGTCCAGCTCCTCCAGCGCCTCGCCGATCTGGCGGTGCAGGCGGATGCGGCGCGTCGTGCTCAACTCTTCGTACAGCGTCTCGCGAATCAGAGCATGCGAGAACCAGTACATGTCCACCCCGCGCGGCAGCTCGGCGATGACGCGCGCGCCCATCGCCTCTTCGAGTGCGTCTACGAGCCGGTCGCCCTTTACCTCCGAGACCTTCTCCAGCAGCCGCACGCCAAACTCGCGCCCGATCACCGCGCCGATCGTCAGCGCCTTGTTGCACTCCTCCGAGAGGTGGTCCAGCCGCCGCCCGACGACCTCCTTCACGCTCTGCGGGATCGTCACGCTCCAGTCCTTGACGCCCTCCGCCTTCTCCAACCGCCCGTCCGCCACCAGCAGCCGCACAATCTCGTTGACGAAGAAGGGGTTGCCCTCTGTCTCCTTGTACACCGCTTGTACGAGCGCCTCGGACGGCGTTGTCCCCGCCGTAACCTCCACGAAGCGCTTAACGTCGTTCTCCGTAAGTCCGCGAAGTAGCACGCGCTGGCTCAGGTTCTCGCGGTTCAACTCACCAAGCGCCTGCGCTAGCGGGTGCTGTCGTCGCAGCTCCACGTCGCGGTATGTACCGAGGACGAGCAGACGGCTCCCACGCAGCTCCTTCGCCATGAACTGCAGCAGCAGCAGCGACGGTTTGTCCGCCCAGTGCATGTCGTCCAGCACGACCATCAGTGGCTTTTCTTTCGATGCGTTCTTCAAGAAAGTTGTGATGCTGTCAAACAGGCGGAAGCGCGCTTGCTCCGGCTCAAGTGTCGGAGGCGCGGGAAGTCCCGGCAGCCGCTCTTTCACCTCTGAGACAACCTGCGCGATGTCCGCCGCGCCCGGCCCCATCTCCGACATCAGCTCCTTCGGCTCCTTGTCGTGCACGTAGGAGCGGATGATCTGCACCCACGGCCAGTAAGCCGGAGCGCCCTCCCCCTCGTAGCAGCGGCCCCACAGTACCTGCGCGTTGCGAAGCCGCGCGTAAGTCGCAAACTCCTCTGATGTGCGGGTCTTACCGATGCCTGGCTCACCGACCAGCATCATCAGCCGCCCGCGACCCGACAGCGCGTCCTCGAGCCCCGCGCGCAGCTCGTCCATCTCTTTCTCGCGCCCGACGAAGATGCCCGTCGCCAGGCGGTCAAGCGGGTTCACGTCCGAGTCCGCAGCCACCGGCGTCGTCGTCGAGGCTGAAGCGACCAGAGCCTGCAGCGCCTCCGGAATAGCTGCGGCGCTATCGGGGCGTTCGTTCGCGTCCTTGGCCAGTAGCCGCATGATCAGTGACTCCAGCGAGCGTGGCACCTCAGGGTTGTGCCACGAAGGCGCGACTGGCGCCGTGTTGATGTGCTGCGAAATGATCGCCACTGGATCGTCGCCGAGGAACGGCGGGCGGCCTGTCACCATTTCATACGTCACGCACCCCAGCGAGTAGAGGTCGCTGCGCGCGTCCGGCTGGCGGCCCAGCGCCTGCTCCGGCGGCATGTACGCGACCGTGCCGACCATCATCCCTTCCATCGTCAGGCGTGAGCGGTCCAGCGCCACAGCAAGACCAAAGTCTCCAAGCTTGGCGACACTGTCATCGGTCAGCCAGATGTTGCCCGGCTTCAAGTCGCGGTGGATGATCCCGCGCTCGTGTGCGTGCGCCAGGCCCATCTGCACCTGTTGCGCGATTCGGATGGCGTCCTGTATCGGCAGACGGCGGTCCGGCGTTCTGTTCAACAACCCATCCAGGTCGCCGCCACCCATGTACTGCGAGACGATGTACGGCTGCCCGTTGTCATCTCCAATATCGAATACGGTGACGATATTCGGATGATCGCCCAGCCGCCCCATTGCTTGCGCCTCCCGCTTCACGCGCGACAGACCCGCCTCGTCCAAGCCCTCCGTTTTGATCACGGCGACCGCCACATCGCGGTCCAGCTTCTCGTCGTGCGCAAGGTAAACCTTCTTGCGGCCGCCCTCGCCCAGAAAACCTTTTACTATATAGCGGCCATCGGCAAACGACGACGGCAGCGCTGCCGTTGGCTTCGGCGTAGGAGCCGCGGCCGACGGCGTCGGCTCCGCGCTCGTCGAGAGCGGCTTTCCGCACTCCCCGCAGAAGCGCTCCCCCGGCTCATAAGCGGCCCCGCACGACGCGCACGCAGCAGCCAGCGACGCGCCACACTGCGCACAAAAGCGCCGCCCCTCGCGATTTTCCTGGCTACAAGCTGGACACTGCGTGGCGACCGCCCCCGTTCGCTAATCTGGCTGAGTGCACTCAATAGTGGTAGACGGGTCCCCCAGCGTCAAACCAGCTAGGGCATCGTCGATTGTCCCCGGAGAGAACAAGCCCAGAGCGATCGTGTCGATAGCAGATGGCCCGGGGCTACGACGGCTGCCCGTCCGGGCGAACCCGCGACCCTCTGCTTGGGAAACAGATGGGTCGAATTTATTGCCTGGCCGAGTTCACCCAGACAAATTTCGCTCCAAAATAAGCCGTTTCGAGCATCTGACTCAGGTCGTGCGGAGCATCTGCTGAGAAGTGTCGTCGCGCCATGCCGCGCGGTCAAGCCATCTGACTGCTAACTTCGCCAGCTCACTTCGTACGCTCGCACCGGCTCCTCGAACCCCTTCGCCACAAACTCCCCACGGTCCGCGAACAAGAATCCCTTGCCGCTGCACAACCCGCGCACCGTGTCCGCGACCAAGATCTCGCCCGCACCCGCTTTCGCCGCTATGCGCGATGCCAGGATCACCGTCGCACCAAACAGATCGCCGTCTTCTTCGATCGGCTCGCCGGCGTTGAGGCCCACGCGGATGGACAGCGGCTCGCCCTCGCGATCGGCGAAAGCGCGTTGGAGGGCGATGGCGCATTCGACAGCCTTCGTGACAGAGCCGAACGACGCCATGAAGCCGTCGCCCATCGTCTTTACCTCGGTGCCGCCGTATTGCTTGAGGACGTTGCGCGTGATTGTCTCGTGCTCTCGAAGCACCGCCCGCCCGCGTTCGTCGCCAAGGCGGGACATCATTTCGGTGTGGGCGACGAGGTCTGTGAAGAGCACAGTGGCGAGCACGTTGCCACGTTCTGGTGCGGCCGCCGCCGGCTCTGGGCCGCCGAGGAAGCGGTCGATCTCAGCGATGATCTGATACTGGGGTGTCCAGGGCATCGCATCGCCCCCGTTGACGAGCATCAGCTCGGCCTGGGGCAAGAGCGCCGCGAACGAACGGACAGCGGCGGTCGGGACGAGCCTGGAGTCCTTGGGGTGCAAGACAAGGGCCGGTATATCCAGCGCGGGCAGGACATCCGTCACATCGTATCTGGTCTCCCAATCAAAGGTCTTCGCGTATGTCCCCGGCTCGATAGATTTCTTGTAACCAGAAGCCAGTTCATGCGCTAGTTCTGACGGGCCGCTCGGCATACTCGCATCGGCGATTGTGCGGCGGGCGATGCTCCAGCCGCCATCGCGGATCAGGGCGATCATGGCGTTCACTTTTTCCCGGCTGCGAAAGTCGCACCGGTGATAGGGGCTCCAGAAGACCGCACGGCGCACGCGGCCTGGATTGCGGGCGGCGTAGCTGGCCAGCGGCGCTGCCCCGCTGAGGATGGAAAACGCATCGAATTGGTCGATCCCTTCGGACTTGAGCACTGCTTCGAGGTCCGCCACTTGGGCCTCCAGCGAAAGGTCATCAACCGTCCGCTGCGAGAGACCGGACCCGCGCTGGTCGTAATGGATGTAGGTATGCGCGGCGGACACGGCACGCAGAAACGCATTGCCGTAGCGATAATTCCAGCTCGACTCGAAGTCGACGAGGTGGGGGAAGACAGCCACCAGGTGTGGGCCCTCACCCAGCCGCGCGTAGGCGATCTCCGTGCCATCTGCGCTGCGGCAGAACCGGTGCTGTGGCTCTATCACCCGAGCCGCCTCACCTCATACAGCTGCATCGGCTCACCGAGCCCTGCGAGTATTAACGCGGACGCCGTCTGCAGCCGTGAATAGGGGATATCTCGTTCCATTGCGCGAATTGTACAACCACCGTCGCTAATCCGCCGTCTGCCCATCTGCGGGCATGTTAGATGGCCTCAAATTCGTATCTATGCGAGTCAGATGGGCAGCTCGCTAGATACGGAGTGTGAGCATGCGAGCATCTGCCTACTGGAAAACGAAGACGATTTGGCGGCGCTTGCTTAAGGAAATCGTATTTGGAGCGGGAGACGGGGCTCGAACCCGCGACCCTCTGCTTGGGAAGCAGATGCTCCGCGACTCGTATCTAACTTGTCGTTTCACTGCGACCTGGCCCGGGACGCAAGCCAGCGAGACGCGTTCGCGCCCTTCGACCCCAATCTCTATTTTCTCGCGCCCGGGTCTGGTTGGCTTAATTAATATCGCGCAGTCGACGACCGACATACCAAGCGGCGACCGTCACGGCTACAGCCATAGCGATTACGACAAACACGATCGCAACGCGGCCGGGCGAAGAAGTGGATGACCCGTCCGATACGAGCAGTTCACTGACGCCCCCGACAGGCCCGGTCGCGGGAGGAGTTGTTGCTCCAACAGTCGGCGTAGGCGTGTTTGGAAGTGGACTAAGCGGAGGCGGCGTCGGTGTAGGGGTAGGTGTCGGTGTTGGCACCGGAGTTGGCGTGCAGGGAATCGGGAGGGCCGGGTTGCAGCCAGTGCTTACCGGAGTCGGAGACGGAGTCGGCGTTGGCGCAGGTGGCGAGCTTGTCGGGCCGGGTGTTCCAGTCGCGATCACGCAGGCATGCGGCGGTTGGTCGTATTCGCTGACGCGGTTGTTACCGTATTCGACTACGTAGAGGTCGCACGTACCATCGAAGGCGATGGCCCAGGGGTCAGCCTGGCTGCTCGCGCTGACGCCGCCGCTGTTGTTGCCGAACGCGGAGAAGTTTCCGCCCTGGCCAAATACAACATCCGCTGTCGTACCGTAGGCCGACGGGTTGTCATAGATAAGCGTGCGTTCCGGACCTGTATCCGTGATGTAGACGTTGCCGGCCGAGTCCGCACCGATGTCAGTCGGGCTCTCGAGGCTGTCGGCGCTGACGCCGCCAAGGTTCGGAGTCGAAGAAGTAAAGCTCCCGTACTGGCCAAACACGACGTCAGCCGTCGTGTCCGTCGTGAGCGGCGTCTTGTACTCAAGCGCACGCGAGTTGTTGGAGTCAGCGACGAAAAGATCTCCCGCTGAGTCGACGCCGATTCCGTTGAAGTCACCGAGGCTGTTGGCGCTTATCCCACCCTGGTTGAAGCCGCCGGTGGAGAAGCTGCCCAACTGACCGAACACGCGGTCAGCTGTCGTGTTTGTAAGCGGTGGATCGTACTCCAGCACCCGATGGAAACCACGATCGCCGATGTACAGGTGTCCCGTGCTATCGATCGCTACGGAGATCGGGTTGGCGAGCGTATCCGGCGTGGCACTGGTGTTAAACGGGAAGCCGATGAACGTGTCAGTCGTGAAGTTGTTAGCCTGTCCGAAGACCTGGTCCGCTACCGTGTCACTCGTTGTCGGCGTTAAGTACTCGAGCACTCGGTTGTTGTTGAAGTCGACGACGAATAGGTCGCCCGCGCTGTCGACTGCGACATCTGTCGGCAGGCAAAGGCTTGATGCGGTGATACCGCCAAGGTTGCAGACCTTGGAAGTGAAGCTCCCGCTTTGCCCGAACACTCGATCGGCCACGAAGTCGGACGTTAGCGGCGTGTTGTACTCAAGTACGCGATTGTTTGCCGAATCAGCGATGTAAACATTGCCGGCGGGGTCCACGGCAACGCCTGAAGGCGAGCACAGCGCCGACGCAGTAAGCCCGCAGCCCTGCGTCGTAAAGCTCCCGCCCTGACCGAACACCTTGTCGGCTGTCACGTCGCCGGGGGCAGCCAGCGCCACAGATGTCAGAAGCGCTAACGCCACAAGCGTGAGAACGATTGAAATCGCGGAAAACCGCAGAATACGAGACATGCCGCGCCCCCTTTAGTCGCCGCATTGTTCGCCCAAGACCGAGAACTTGTCAAGCGAGCTTGAGTCCATCAGTTCTGCCTCTCATAAGCCGCCTCATTCTCGGTGAGTGCTTCGCGAAACACCCCGAGCATTTACTCAGACTGCGCATAGCGAGGAAACATAATTCTAGAATGACGCCGTAATCCTGAAACACGAAATTACCAAACGAAATCACCTGCCACTTACCCCTTCCCATCGCTGGTGACGCACCGCATCATTGGGCACAGATGCGTAAGTCGGCCACAATGCGCACGGCTCTCCGGGTGGCAGGAGTTTGCATTCACCCAATCCTGTTGGCATCGGGCGTATAATTCCAACCGTTTCAACAACCGAAAGGAGACACGCCCCCATGACTACAGAAGTCGCCACGCCGCAGGCTGTTAGCGGCAAGCAGTACCAGCTCCTGATCAACGGAAAATGGGTGCCCAGCGGAAACGGAGAGACGCTTGAGCGCCGATACCCGGCCAACACGGACGTTGTCGTCGCCACGTTCCCGGCTGCGACCGAGCAGGACGTCGATGACGCCATTGCCGCCGCCCGCGCCGCCTTCGACAACCCGAGCGGTTGGTCGCACATCCCCGCCCGCCAGCGCGCGGACGTTCTCCGCAAGACGGCCACGATGATTCGCGACCAGATGAGTGAGCTCGCCAAGATCCTCGCCTCTGAGGTCGGGAAACCGGTCAGCGAAGCGGGCATGGAAGTCGCGCTCACCGCTGACGTCTTCGAGTACTACGCCGGCCTCGCGATGAACGTCACCGGCACGGTGCGCTCCAACATCGCGGACGACGCGCTCGGCCTCATCTTGAAGGAGCCGGTCGGAGTCGTCGGCATCATCACGCCATGGAACTTCCCGATGCTCCTCGCGACGTGGAAGCTGGCCCCGGCGCTGGCGGCTGGCTGCACCGTCGTCATCAAGCCCGCCACGTACACGCCTTGCACAACGTTCGAGCTCGGCCGCATCCTGACCGAGGCGGGCGCTCCGGCCGGGGTCGTCAACGTCCTCACCGGCTCCGGCAAGATCGTCGGCGACCGCATCGCCGCGCACCCGGACGTCGACAAGGTCGCGTTCACCGGCTCGACGGAAGTCGGCCAGCACGTCATGCGCGCCGCCGCCGGTAACGTCAAGAAGATCTCGCTCGAGCTTGGCGGCAAGTCCCCGAACATCATCTTCGCCGACGCGCCGCTGCAGAACGCGGTGATGGGCTCGCTGTTCGGGATCTACCTCAACGCAGGCCAGGTCTGCCAGGCCGGGAGCCGCGTCCTCGTGCAGAAGGAGATCCACGACCAGTTCCTCGGCATGTTCACGCAGTTCATGGGCGCGATGAAGCTCGGCGACCCGATGGACCCGTCCACGCGCATGGGCCCCGTCGTCAGCGCCGACCAGCTCGGCACGGTGGAGCACTACGTGAAGGCCGGCAACGACCAGAACGCCACGCTCGTCACCGGCGGCAGCCGGCCGGAGGGCGCGGAGTTCGCGAAGGGCCACTTCTTCCAGCCGACCGTCTTCGACCAGGTCGATAACAAGATGACCATCGCCCAGGAGGAGATCTTCGGGCCTGTGCTGTCCGTCATCCCGTTCGAGACGCCGGAAGAGGCGCTTCGTATCGCCAACGACACGATGTACGGCCTCGCCGCCGCCGTCTGGACCAAGGACATCGATCGTGCAATCAAGTTCGCCAAGTCGATCAAGGCCGGCACCGTCTGGATCAACAGCTACCACGCAGCCGGCGCGCTTGGCGTTCCGGTCATGCCGTTCGGTGGCTACAAGCAGTCCGGCATCGGCCGCGAGCTTGGCATGGAGGGCATGGAAGGCTTCCTGGAGACAAAGAGCGTGAGCATCAAGCTGAACTAAGATCGCTTATAAGCGAGTTAAAGAGGCGCCTCGGAGACGGGGCGCCTCTTTAATTTACGAGCGAACTTTCGGTGCTAGGCTATCGACCGAAGTGATACGCAAGACTGCCATTCTTGGACTCCTGTCCGCCGGCGCGCTGTTGATGCTGCTCGCCTCGCCGGCGGGAGCGCGCACGGTGGTCTCCGATATCAACGTTACTCAGGACGGGAACGTCATCGGCTTTGCGGCGCACCTGCCAGGCACGTCGCAAACGTCGGTGCAATGGGTAGCTGGCCACTATCCCAGCTTCACCTACTTCTCCCGCGATATCGAAGCCGATGGTCACACGTTCGGCGCAAAAGTGGACAATACGACCGCCGTGAACCATCTCCATCCGAACGATGACCCGTCGATTGGTGTGACTCAGGTTGTAACGGGTGCGACGATCTATGACGTGTGGACTGAAGGTACCGTTCAGGACGCGACGATTAAGTTCCGCCGCTCCGACGACAACGGACTGAACTTCACGCCGCCGAAGACGTTGGCAGATCACGCGGCAGGGTATTTGTTCGATGCCGCCGGCGCTGACGTTTATCTGGTCTGGACCGACTCCAGCTTCAACTGGCAGGCTGAAGTCTCCCACAACAGCGGCGAGACCTGGTCTAGCCCGACCGTGATCAGCGATAACTTTAACAATTTGGAACTGACAGCCGTCCCCGGCAAAGGTGCCGTAGTTGAGTTCATCAATGCCGCCGCGGCAACGATCACGTACAAGACCTATACAATCGACTTCTCTAGCTCGGTCGCGACGAAGACGTTCCATCCGACTCCGGATCTGGGCAATGGCGGTTCCACGCTGGAGCAATTTATCCCGGCCGTCGTCACTACAGCCGGCGACATCGTGGCGACTTGGGTCTTTGGCAACCAAAGGCAGGGCGATTACTTCGCGTCGTCGAGCGATGGCGGGATGACCTGGTCCGAGGCAACCGAGCTCGACACAGGCGAGTTGGTCTCGTTCCCACGATTCACTTCAGCCGGCGATTATTGGTACTTCGGCACGTTTAGCCGAGCAAAAGCGGACAGTACCGGCTCATACGATGTGCAATCGTTTCACGGCGCGCACCCGCTGACAAAGACCAAGCTCGCCACGCTTCCAGACCCGATCGGCGGCGCGCTCTTCGCGAGTGTCAACGCCGTTCTCACCGGCGACGAAGACGGCAGGATCTTCGCTGGGTGGAATCTCGTTGAGGCTAGTCACAAGTTCGATATCGTCGTCGCCTCGGTCGCCTCAGGCGACGCTATTCCCACGCAGACGACGATTCACATCGGACAGACCGGAGGCGGGTTGCTCTCTCTGCAGCTTGCCTCGGTGCCGACTCCGCAGTCCGCGGACGCCTCGCTGCAGGGCCAGTTTCTCGACGTTTCCTACCTTGTCGGCGCGGCCGGATCGTCCGATATCCACTTCGCCATCATGGCGATAACCGGCGACGCCGATTGCAGTGGCATAGTCGACGGCGGGGACGTTGACTCCGTTCTTCGCCAGATCGCGTCGATTGGCGCTTCGCCTGTGTGTGGTGCCGCCGCCGACGTTAACTGCAGCGGCGCTGTCGATGCATTTGACGTTCTCTCGCTGCTGAAGGCACAGGCCGGCCTGTCCGCCAGCCCCAGCGCTTCGTGTCCCGCAATCGGCACGTAGTTCTTGCCGTCCGCCAAAGCCGGATGCTATTCTCGACGCCAACATTAAAGGGGGAGGCGCGCGATGGGGGCACCGTCTCGCTGGCGGACATACACGCTGATCGGCATCGTTGCGGTGGCGCTCCTCCTCGCGCTTTTCGGCGGCAGCACGACTCACGCTAACCCTGAGGGCGGCCCCTACCACGTCACCGATATCGTCAGCACATCCTCCAACGGCGTGCAGGGAAACAAGTCCAGCGGCGACCCCGTGATCACCGACGACGGCCGCTTCGCTTTCTTTGCTTCCACCGCCAACAACCTCGATCCCGCGGACAACGACGACTCGGACCAGGTCTTCCCGCAGGACATCTTCCGCAAGGACCTAGTCACTGGCGACACCGAGCTCGTCAGCCTCGCCGATAACGACACCGCGCCGAAGAACAACTTCGCGGAGTATCCGTCGATCAGCGGCGATGGCCGATACTTGCTATTTACCTCCGACGGCCAGCTTTCGAACGAGGTCACCACAAACCAGGCGTTCTTCAACCACCTCTGGTTGCGCGACCTCGACCAAAACACGACGACGCTAGTCGATAAAGACGGCACCGTCCCTGCCGACGCCTCTGTCTTCGGTGACGCTATGAGCGCCAACGGGGAGTGGTTCGCTTTCATGTCCGGCGCCAGCAACCTGACCGCGGAGAACACGGACATCTGTCCTCTCCCCAGCGGCACCCGCAATTGCTTCGAGATCTACCGCGCCAACCAGAGCGGCCAGGTGCAGCTCGTTAGCCGAGACGACCAGGGCCACCCCGGCGACCGCGACGCCGTTGGCAACATCGCGATCAGCAATGACGGCCGGTACGTCGTCTACACGTCGTACGCCGGAAACCTCGTCGCAAATGACAGCAACCAGTCCGACTGTGGCGTCGTCGGTCAGAACACGATCGTCGAGTGTCCGGACGTCTTCCTCTTCGATGCGCAGACGTCTACGACCACGCTGATCAGCAAGTCGCTTACTGGCGAGCACGGCGATAGCTCTAGCTACGAAGTTGCTTTGACGCCTGACGGCCGATACATCGCCTTCTCTTCGGGCTCGGGCAACCTTCTACCGAACGACACGAACGCTTTCTGTGACAACAACGGCGATGGCATCGAAACCGAAAGCTGCTCCGACGTCTTCCGCCTCGATACGACAACCGGCGACCTCGAGCTTGTCAGCGTTACGCCGGACGGCGTCTCGGGCGTCGCCGGCATCCCGGGCTTTACGAACTCCGGCGGCCATCTCGACATGACCGCGGACGGGCGATACGTCTCCTTCGCGTCCGACGCCCGCGATCTGATCGACGACTACGACCCGCGCTGCTTCTTCCACGGTAGCCCGGTACTGACCGACTGTACCCAGATCTACGTCCGCGATATGGCTGTCGGCGTGACGTCGCTCGTCAACAAGAACGCAGCCGGTGCGCCGGATGATGGCGGCGCCAGCTTCGCCGACATGGACGCCGATGGCCGCACCGTCGTCTTCGGCTCGGGCTCGAACAACCTCACCCCAAACGACACCGGCCCCGATTGCGATGTCGGCAGCATCTTCAACTGCTTCGACGTCTTCGTCGCTGAGGCCACCCACTCACTGACCGGCGACGTCAACTGCGACTACGTCGCTGACCCGCTGGATGCGCTGCAGATCATGCGCTTCAAGTCCGGCGCGGACGTGCAGGCCTACGCCTGGTGCCCCGACATCAACACCCAGGCCGGCTTCCCATCAGCCCTCCCGCAGGGCGGCATCACCCGCCTCTTCGGCGATGTGAACTGCAGCGGCGCCGTTGACATTGCCGACGCGGTGTTCATTCTCCAGTTTTACTCGTTCCTCAACCCGGACCAGCCGCTCTTATGCCCACCGATCGGCCGCTTTCCGGCCACGAACACGCCTGGCCCAACCGTCGCGCACACGCCGACGCCAACCCCCACGCCGGGCTCAACGGGCGGCCCCACAGACACACCGTCTTCCGGCACCGGCACGCCCGAACCATCTCTAACGCCAACCCCAACCACCACACCGATCCAGAGCGACACCGCCACGGCCACCCGTACCGCCAGCCCCACCCCGACGCGAAGTCCGTCGCCGACACCTGCCGGGACGCTCACGCCCACGCCGGGCCAAGAGAACCACTGCGAAAACATCACGCCGCTGGGCATCCCCGACGGCACGGGCGACTACGACATCCTCACGTTCGCCTTCCCAGAGCACCACACGATTGCCGCCATCGCGATCTGTGTGAACATCGACCACGAATTCGTCGGTGATCTAGACATCACGCTTGTCCATGAGGGCGCGACGGACGCTCAGGACACGATCGTCAACATTGTGCAGAACGTCGGCAAGCCCGCGTTCCAGGGCAACTGCTCCGGCGCTGGTCAGGGCTTCACCATCTTGCTCGATGACGCAGAAGCGCAGTCGCTGCAACAGCACTGCACGAACGTCAACACGTCGACGTTCAACGGCGCGTTCAAGCCGGACGATCCAATGAGCGCGTTCAATGGTCAGGATATCAACGGCGATTGGACGCTAGTCATAACGGACGAATTGCCTAACGGTAAGACGGGCAGCGTGCTCGGCGGGTACTTCTACTACTTCTACACCCAGTAGCGCAGCCGCTGCGCTAGACTGCGGCAAATGCTGAATCGGATCGCCGTCGCGCTGGCCGTCGTATTCGCTGTCGGCGCGCTCGCCGTGCTCGCCCTCGCGCCGCAGTCAGCGAGCGCTGGCTTCACCAACAACAATCGCGCGCACGCCAGCCTCGTCACACTCCCTTTCAACACTAGATTGACACCGAAGGCGCCACTGTCGAACCGGGTGAATCTGATGATTGTTCATCGGCACAACCCTCTGGTACAAGTTTGTAGCGCCTGCCACCGAGCGAGTCGTCGCGCGCACCAACTTCAGTGACTTCGACACCGCGATCGCCGCCTTCGAAGGCGATGCGACGGATCCCCTTACCTGCAACGACGACTACAACGCTGGCCAATCAACGATCGTCTTCAACGTGACGCAGGGCATGACGTACTTCATCCAGGCTGGCGGCCATAGGAGCAACGTTGGCTCCCTCCACCTCCAGATTGACGCCGAGACCGAATTCGCGTCGATTGAAGGCACCGTCACTGATCACGACACGCAAACGCCGCTCGGCGGGATTTGCGTTGAACTGTTCGATGCTAATCAACCTGGTAACTTCAACCGAATCGCCAAGGCAACGACGCCATCTGATGGAACGTACAGCCTGTTCGGTCTGGATGCCGGAAACTACACCCTGTTCTTCAACGACTGCGATGATGGCCTGTATGCCTCGGTCTACTATCACGGCGCCAAGACCCAGGCCACGTCGCAGAAACTGATTCTCGGGGCTGGCGTCACGATGACTGGCATCGATCAGGACCTGCTCGTTGGCGGGACCATCACCGGCCAGGTACCGACAAGACCACGGGCGAGCCAATCGGCCCAATCTGTATCGACGCCAGCGTCGTCGGAGAGAACATCGACGAGTTCACGGAGAGCGACGCCAGCGGCAACTACACGCTGTCCGGTCTGGACAACGCGTTCATCCTCCGCTACGAAGAATGTAACGAGCCAGCAGCGTACATCGCGCTCTACTTTCCCGGTGTGCGAAGCTCCGACGACGCTACTCCGAAGACGGTCCACCCGGGTCAGAACGTCACCGTCGACATGGAACTTCCAATTGGCGGCGTCATCGAAGGCGTAATTACGAACCACGTCAGCGGACAGCCGCAGCAGCGGGTCTGTCTCGAAGCGCTATTGCTGAACAGCGGTACCTTTGACTACATCAGCGGCGACGCATCCAACAGCGACGGAACGTATGGGCTCGGTGGCCTGCCAGCCGGAGACTACGCCGTCGACGTCTACCCGTGCCAGGTGGATTTCGAGGAGATGTACTACCTCAACAAACCGGATCTTGCCCACGCGACGCTCGTGTCGGTTGGGGTTGGTGCGCACGTAACGATCGACTTCGACCTGACGCTGACGCCGTTACAGGGCGACGGCAACTGCGACGGCGAGGTCACAATGGCGGACGTTGTCGCTGGGCTACGATCACTCGGGCGACTGCTGGGGACGCACTGCTTCGACCAGCTCGACGTCAACTGCAGCGCCGACACGACGGCCACCGACATCCTCGCGCTGCTGCTCCACTTGTCGACGCAACCGGGTGGACTTGCTGGCGGCCACCCCTGCACGCCCATCGGCGAGTTGCTGCCCACCGCGACTCCGCATTAAAGCCGAGGGCCCCGATCGCCGAATCGGGGCCCAGAGGGAAGGGGTGTATAAACCTGTAATCTGCGTCTCTTGTGACACGCACTTTAGGTTGGCCGCACCCCTAGCGCTGTGACTGCCGTCACACTCCCGCCCGCTTCCCCCTCACGTACCCGCGCCGTATCATGGCCGACGTTATGACTGAACCCAAAACCCGCACCGAACGCGACTCCATGGGGGAAATGCAGGTCCCGGTCGACGCCTACTATGGCGCTTCCACCCAGCGCGCCGTCCTCAACTTCCCGATCAGCCGTGAGCGCTTCACCCGCCCCTTTATCCGCGTCCTCGGCCTCATCAAGCTGGCCGCAGCGCAGGTCAATCACGACCTTGGTCTGCTTGACGACGCCAAGACGAAGGCGATCGAAGCCGCCGCCCGCGAAGTGGCCGACGGCGAGCTCGACGCTCATTTCGTGCTGGACATCTACCAGACCGGCTCCGGCACCTCCACCAACATGAACGCGAACGAGGTTATCGCCAACCGCGCTTCGGAGATCGCCGGCGGGGACCGCGGCTCGAAGCTCGTCCACCCCAACGACGACGTCAACAAGGGCCAGTCCTCCAACGACGTCATCCCTACCGCCATCCACATCTCCGCCTTGGTGGAGATTGAGACGCAACTCATCCCCGCGCTGAAGGAGCTCGAAGCGGCTTTGCGCGCGAAGTCGCAAGAGTTCTGGGGCGTGATCAAGACCGGCCGCACGCACCTTCAGGACGCCACGCCGATCCGCCTTGGCCAGGAGTTCCTTGGGTACGCTGGCCAGGTGGAGCGCGCGATTAAGCGCGTCCGCCACGCTCAGAGCGAGCTGTCCGAAGTCGCGCTCGGCGGCACGGCCGTTGGTACGGGCGTCAACACGCATCCAGACTTCGCGGCGAAGGTGACCGCGGCGCTCTCCAGAGAGCTGGGCGTCGACATCCGCGAGACGGACAACCACTTCCAGGCGCAGAACACTCTCGACGGTGTGCTTGAGGCGAGCGCTTCGCTGCGCACCGTCGGCGTTAGCCTCGCCAAGATCGCCAACGACTTGCGCTGGCTCGGCTCCGGCCCGCGCGCCGGTATCGGCGAGATATCGCTGCCGGAAGTGCAACCCGGAAGTTCGATCATGCCGGGCAAGGTGAACCCCGTGATCGCGGAGTCCCTTCTGCAGGCGGTGGCGCAGGTCATCGGCTGCGACGCGGCGATCCTGCAGGCGGCCCAGGGCGGTGTCTTCGAGCTGAACATGATGATGCCCGTCGCCGGCCACAACCTCCTCCTCGAGATCGAGTTGCTGGCGGCGTCGGCGCACAACTTCGCGGAGCAGTGTGTGAAAGGTTTGCAGGCCACCGACCGCGGCCCGCACATGGTTGAGCGCGGCCTCATGCTGGGCACGGCGCTCGTCCCCGCCGTGGGCTACGACGAAGCGGCGAACATCTCGAAGACAGCGGCCAAGACCGGCCAGACGATCCGTGAAGTCGCCCGCGAGAAGACGAAGCTCTCAGAAGAAGAGTTGGACGATCTGCTCAACCCGATGCGGATGACAGAGCCGGGCCTCGGCGGCGGCCCTTCTTCCGGCTAGCGACTAGCGAGTGCGCGGGTCGAGAGCGTCGCGAAGGCCATCGCCCAGGAACTGGAAACTGATAAACACGATCGCCAGCGCGATGGCCGGGAAGAACGTTGGCCACGGTGTCACCGTGATCACCCCGTAACCCGCGTTGATCATGTTGCCCCAGTCTGCCGCCGGCGGCTGAATCCCGATTCCGATGTAAGACAGTGCGGCCAGCGTGAAAATCGCCGCCGGGATGCCGAACGTCAGCGCCACGATCACCGGGCCCACTGTGTGAGGAAGCATGTGTTGTGTGACGATGCGTGTCTGCGTCGCACCCATCGCCCTGGCGGCGAGTACGAAGTCGCGCTCTCGAAGCGAAAGCATCTGTCCGCGGATCAGCCGGGCAAGGTTCACCCATCCGACCAGTCCAATCGCCAGGAACACGACGAGCAAGCCGTTGACCTGGTTCGCTAACCACTCCCAGCGTGTCGCCACAACCTGTTGCAAGAGGATGATAAACAGCAAGTCGGGGAACGCGTACACGATGTCCGTGAAGCGCATCAGCAGCGAGTCCAGCCACTTGCCGGCGAGCGCTGCAGAGCCACCAACGATGATGGCGATGGTCAAAATCACGAACTGCACGAAGATGCCGACAAACAGCGAACGGCCTGCACCAAACAGCACGCGCGACAGCGTGTCCTGGCTTGTGGCGTTAGTGCCGAATATGTGAGAGCCGCTCGGGTCCTCCAGTGGGTGGCCCGAGAAGATCCGGTCTTCTGGATACGGCGAGATGAAGGGCGCGAGAATCGCGATGGCGCAGATGATCAAAATGATGACGCCGCCAGCAACAGCAACCTTGTTCCGCATCAGGCGCTTGAAGGCATCCTTCCAGAGGGAAGACCCACCGCCGTATCGCGAAAGCTCATCCAGCGCGGGCGCGACATCAGTCGCTCCTGCGGGCTGTACTAGTGGTTCCTGCATTGCCATGTCTAGCTGTACCTGATCCTAGGGTCTACTGCAGCATACGCCACATCGACGAACAGATTGGCCAGCGATATGACAAATGCATACAGAAGTGTCGTCGCCATGATCAGCGGGTAGTCTCGGCC
>JBDTOK010000038.1:0-16145 GCA_039933275.1 Chloroflexota bacterium
GCATACGTGCCTTCGAGCCATTCGCTCTTGTTGTGGCTTCCGTTGCTCTGGGTCACACTCGGGCTCCTTCAGCGGGGTAGTTGTGCGGATACCAACTGTATTATCGCTGAAAGAGAGGTGTCAACGAATCGCTGCCAATGGCAAGGTTTGCGTTATCCCGTAACGCCTCGCGCCGATATACTCAAAAGTGATGGCAGCTGACCGCGAAGAGCGAGAAG
Source organism: Chloroflexota bacterium (assembly GCA_039933275.1). Classification (GTDB taxonomy): domain Bacteria; phylum Chloroflexota; class Dehalococcoidia; order SM23-28-2; family RBG-16-64-32; genus DATKKM01. The sequence goes on from JBDTOK010000038.1 coordinate 219, forward strand.
CGCAGGCCGAAGCCGCCCGCGAGGTCAGGAAGACCGGACTCGGGCGGGAAGTGGCCTTGTTGCTGGCGGCGCTGCTCATTTGCGTTCCGGCGCCAATCCTCCGCATCCTCGATGTCACCGGCATCTACCAGTACGACATCCCCCACTGGGCCGAAGCCGCGATCTTCGGTGTCGCCATCTTCTCCGCCGCCACGCTGCTCACCTGGGCTTCAGAAGTCGCCGAGACGGAGATATCCGCCGGCCTGGCGCTGATAGTCCTCGCGCTAATAGCGGTGCTCCCGGAGTACGCCGTCGACCTCTACTTCGCCGTCACAGCGCACTCGCAGCCGGAGCACGCCCACCTGGCGATCGCCAACATGACCGGCGGCAACCGTCTGCTGGTTGGCCTCGCCTGGCCAGTCATCTTCTTCATCTTCTGGCGCAAGATGAAGCTGCATATAATGCCCGTCAACCGCGGCAACGCGCTGGGCATCGCCTTCCTCGGCGCCGCGACGCTGTACAGCTTCTCCATCCCTCTGCGCGGTAACCTCTCGCTCATCGACACAGGCGTAATGTTCTCGATGTTCGCGGTATACCTCTACATAACCTCGAAATCGCCGCCGCAACAGGAGCGCGAGTTCATCGGCCCGGCCGCCGTCATCGGTCAGTTGTCGCGCACGCCCCGGCGCTGGACTGTGCTCGGCATTTTTGCGTTCGCGGCAGTCGTCATCTTCGCCGCGGCCGAGCCGTTCGCCACCAGCCTCGTCGAGACGGGTAAAAGCGCCGGGATCGATGAGTTCGTCCTCGTGCAGTGGGTGGCGCCAATCGCATCAGAGTCGCCCGAGTTCATCCTCGCCGGCATGCTCGCCCTGCGCGGCCGCCACGACGCTGGCATGACGATCCTCATCTCGTCAAAAGTCAACCAGTGGACACTGCTCGTCGGCAGCCTGCCGCTGGGCTACGCCATCTCCGGCGGTACCCTCCATGCCCTGAGCTTCGACTCACGCCAGTCCGAGGAAGTGTTCCTCACGGCGGCGCAATCGCTCTTCGCCGTCGCCATTCTTGTGAGCCTCAGCATGCATCGCTGGGAAGCGCTGTTACTCGGGGGACTCTTCGTTACGCAGTTCGCCTTCACCGACACGTCGATCCGTCTCGCGTATGCGTCACTGTATTGCGTCTTGGCTCTAGCGATTCTCATCACCGACATCCCGCATTTGAAGACGTTCCGCAGCGCCGTCCGCGAAGGTCTGACGCCCGGCGTGGAGCATCCACCACCGTAAGGGCGTGATTTCGACAAATCCACGGCGAGTCGTAAAATAGGGAAGCCCTAAAGGGCGATTAGCTCAGTTGGTTAGAGCGTCTCGCTTACACCGAGAAGGTCGAAGGTTCGAGTCCTTCATCGCCCACCAGTTCGTTTCCGCTCTGAAGATGATGCCGGGAGGTTACCCATGACAACGCTACCCAATCGACCCAACACCGCGCTGGTGGTTATCGACGTCCAGAACGGGGTGGTGGAAGGCGCCGTCAACCGCGATGGCGTCATCGCGAATATCAACACGCTCGTCGCCAAGGCCCGCGCCGAGGACGTGCCCGTCGTCTGGGTGCAGCACAACAGCGACGAGCTCAAGAAGAATACCGAGAAGTGGGAGTACGTCCCGGAACTCGTCCGCCGCGATACCGAGCCGCTCGTCCACAAGGCGTACGGCGACTCCTTCGAGGACACGGACCTAGAGGACGTGCTCGCCGAGCGAGGCGTCGGCCGCCTCATCGTGACCGGCGCACAGACGGATGCTTGCGTGCGCTCGACAATCCACGGTGGCCTCGCTCGCGGCTACGACGTGACGTTAGTGGGGGACGCGCACACGACGGAGGATCAGACGGAGTGGGGAGCCCCGCCGCCCGAGCAGGTGATTGCGCACACCAACCTCTACTGGAAATACCAGGACGCGCCTGGCCGCCAGGCGGGCACCGTTGATACGAGTGAGGTCAACTTCGCGGGCTGAATTGCGCTAGGATAAACCTTAGAAACTAGGCAACCAGAGTATTGCATATCCGCTGACTGTGTGATTATATGCAATCAGGAGGTTGCGTATGGATACAGCAACATCAGACCGCATCGAAAAGGAGATCGTCCTTAGGGCGCCGCGCTCCCGTGTCTGGAAAGCGATCTCGGACGCACAGCAGTTCGGGGAGTGGTTCCAGGTTGACATGTCGGGCGTGAAGTTCGAGGCCGGCAAGCCCGTGCAGGGCAAGATGACTTACCCCGGCTATGAAGGCCAGCCTTTCAATATGGAGATCGACCGCATCGAACCCGAGGATCTGTTCAGCTTCAAGTGGCACCCCTACGGCATCGATCAGAACTATGACTACTCACAGGAGCCGATGACACTCGTCGAGTTCCGCCTGCAGGAAGTTGACGGCGGCACCAAGCTCACGATCACCGAGTCCGGCTTCGACAAGGTTCCGCTATCCCGCCGCGCTGAGGCGTTCCGCATGAACGACGGCGGCTGGCAGATGCAGATCGAGAACATTCGCAAGCATGTCGAAGGCAACTAGCGTTTCGCGCAGACGGACGCTGGCCGGCTCCGCGCCCGTCTTCGCGGCGCTGGGCGACGAAACGCGACTCGCTCTCGTCGCTCGCCTGTCGGAGGGTGACGCCGTCTCGATCACGCAGCTCACCGCCGGAACGGACGTCACGCGCCAGGCCATCACCCGCCACCTTGAGGTGTTGGAAGACGCCGGCCTCGTGCGCGGCACTCGTCGTGGCCGTGAGCGTCTGTGGCGTCTCGAACGCGCGAAGCTCGACATCGCGCGGCGCAGCCTGGCCCAGATCTCCGATTGGTGGGACGAGAAGTTGGCGGCGCTGAAACTGGCCGTAGAAGACTAACGATCGTTGTAGCCGGGGCTTTCCAGCCCCGGCTAACGTTCGCACTGGGAACCGTGGTAGCCTACGCCGCACCATGCACGTTGGCGTGAAGTTTGGCCTCACCACCGGCCGGGAAGCGGCGGAGCTCGCGCACAAAGCGGAGGACCTCGGTTACCACTCCGCCTGGCTGAGTGAGCGCGTCGCCGTCCCGCTGGACAAGCCGCACCCGTACGAGCCATCAATCGATCCGTGGATCGGCCTGGCCTTCATAGCCGCTGCTACGACGAAACTTGTGCTTGGCACCACCGTCAGCCAGATCGCCTTGCGCGACCCGGTGCTGATGGCCCGCGAACTGGCGACGCTCGACATCTTGTCCGAGGGCCGGCTCATCGTTGGCGCGGGCGCGGGCTGGGTTGAGGCTGAGTTCGAGGCCACCGGCGTCGACTACGCATCGCGGGGCAAGCGCCTGACGGAGTTCGTACAGGTGTTGCGCAAACTCTGGACCGCACCAGAAGAAGGATGGGACGGGAAGTTCTTCCACATCCCCGGCGTCTCGCTGGTAAAGCCGAAGACGCCAGGCGGCCCGCCGATTTACCTCGGCGCGGGCAGTCCCGCTGGGTTGCGCCGCGTCGCGCGCTACGGCGATGGGTACATCGCGGTGACCGTCCCGGTCGAGTCAGCGATCATGATGCGCGACCAGATCCTGACCCAGCGCGAGGACAAGACGAAGCCTCTGCCGGTCTGGGTGCAGGTGACACCGCCCGAAACCGTCGAGGCTGCGCGCGATATCGGCGCGCGATACCGAGACGCCGGCATAGACGGGATCATCCTGTCCGAGGCGACGGCGCGCAAAGCCGGCTTCCCCGCTGACGACGAAGTCTCGCGCGCGCTAATTGAAGCGGCCCGCGGCTAGCGCGCCGCCGGCAACCACATCCGGAACGTCGAACCCTGCCCGAGGCTGCTCTTCGCCTCCACGTGGCCGCCGTGAGCCTCCGCGGTGTGCTTCACCAGCGCCAGGCCGAGCCCCGTCCCTCCGGCTCGACGCGCGCGGTCAGCCTTGAAGAACCGCTCGAACACGCGCGGCAAGTCCTGCGGCTCGATGCCGGTGCCCGTGTCCGACACTTCGATCAGAACGCCCCCGTCGCTCGGCTGTGCCGACACTCGGACGGAGCCACCTGCGTTTGTGAACTTGATCGCGTTGTTGATCAGGTTGACGATTGCGCGCTCCAAGCTTGTGCGATCGCCTGTTACGAACGGCAGTTGCTCCGCAGAATCCAGCGACAACTTCACGCCCGCCCGCTCTGCCTGCGGCTTTAGCCGATCGGCGGCGCTGCCAACGGCGATCGTGACGTCGACCGGCTCGCGTGTCATCGATAGCTCGCCCGACTCGATGCGCGACAGCTCCAACAACTCCTCCACCATTTGCACCAGTCGTTCGACCTCGCCGTCCGCGCGCTGCAAGAAATCGCGCGCGACCGGCGGGTCTTCCAGCGCGCCACCCTCAACCAGCGTATCGATTACGGACTTGATCGCGGCTAGTGGCGTGCGCAGCTCGTGCGAGACGTTGGCCACGAAGTCACGGCGCACCTGCTCGACTCGCTTCACGTCCGTCATGTCGTGGAAGACGACTAGTGATGACCACGCCCCGCCGCCGACGATCGGTGTGATGATCGCCCGCAGGAAGCGCCGGTTCGGCCGTTCGATGACGTAGCTGCTGCTTTCGCCGCGCTCGCTGCTGGCGTGCAGCCCTTCGATCACTTCGGCGTCCGGCATCATCCAGACAAACGGATGCCCAACGATTTCTTCCGGCGTCTGCCCGAGCAGATCGCGCACCGCAGCGCTGGCGAACGTGATCGTGCTTTCGCTGTCCAGCGCCACGACGGCATCGGGGCTGCTGTTGATCGCGGCGGTCAGCCGGCTCCGCTCCTGGGACGTCTCCGCCACCAGCGACTCCAGCCGTGCCGCCATGCGGTTGAACTCTCCGTAAGCGTCGCCAAACTCATCGCTCGGTCCGCCGTCCAAGCGCACCGTGAACTGCCCCTCGGCGATCTCCCGCGACGCCCCAGCCATCACCCGCGCCGACCCAGCGATCGAACTGATAGCGGCCAGCAGCAAGGCTCCACCAATTAGCAACAACGCAACGACAACGATGATCACTGCGGGCGAGGAGTCCTCAGCAATCATCGCGACGATTGCCGCCGCCGCCAGCACGACGAAGGCGGCAAACACGCGCGCCCGGAAGCTGAACAAGCTACCCCTCGAACCGGTAGCCGGTGCCGCGCACCGTGATCAGCCGCAGCGGGCGTCCGGGGTCGTCCTCGATCTTCTGGCGCAACCAGCGGATGTGCACGTCCACCGTCCGCGTGTCCCCGGCGAACTCATAGCCCCAGATTTCGTTTAGCAACTGCTCTCGAGTGAGCGCGCGACCGGGGTTGCGCAGGAAGTGCAGCAGCAGATCGAACTCCTTCGGCTTGAGCGGAAGCGGCGCGTCCCCACGGAACACCTCGCGTCGCATCAGGTCGGCGCGCAGGTCGCCGGAGCGCACCGTCTCGCCGTCGTTCGCCGTCGGCGTCTCGGAGCGGCGCAGCAGCGCGCGCACGCGTGCCAGCAACTCCGCCATCCCGAATGGCTTCGTCACGTAATCGTCCGCGCCGACCTCGAGGCCGACGACCTTGTCGATCTCGGCGTCTTTCGCTGTCAGCATCAGGATTGGCACGCGCATCTCTTTGCGCAAGATCCGGCACACCTCGAGTCCGCTGACGCCGGGCAGCATCAGGTCGAGCACGATGAGGTCGGGGTGCATCGAGCGCGCTTCGGTCAGCGCCGCCTCGCCATCGGATGCCGTGGCTACCTGGAAGTTCTCCCGCTCCAGGTTGTACTTGAGTGTCGCCACGAGCGTTGGCTCGTCGTCAACGATGAGGATTTTCTTCACGTATGCCTGCCTCGATTATAAGCGGGCGTCACTCCAGCGCCGCCGGACCACCCGCGAGCTCCGCCGCCGCGCCCGCCTCCACCCGCGCCGGCTCACGGAAGAGGCCGTACCGCACCGCCAGCCCGGAGATGATGATCGCGCCGCCAATGATCGTCGCCGCCGAGGGATTTTCGCCGTAGAAGATCGCCACCCACACCGGGTTGAGCACTGGCTCGATGAGGGCGATCAGGCTCGCTTCCGCTCCTGGGACGTAAGCGATGCCGCGCGTAAAGAGCACGTACGGCAGCGCAAACTGGATCACCGCCATCACGGAGAGAAGCCCGATGTCCGTCAGCCCGACGTCCCACACCGACGGCACCGCCGCCAGTATCACCGCTACGCCGAGACAGTTGACCACCGTGATCGCGATCGCGTCGGCGTCGCGCAGGCGGCGCAGCCAGATGAAAAACAGTCCGTAGAAGAGACCGCTGCCCGCGCCGAGCGCCAACCCCTTCGTCTCGCCGGCGCCGGAGTTGCCGAGAAAAAGCACCGCGATGCCCCCGACGCACACCGCAAACGGCAGCAGCTCTCGAGAGCGCAGCCGCTCGCGCAGGACAAACGGCCCGAGAATCGCGACGTAGATCGGCGCGGTGTACTGCAGGAAGATCGCGTTCGCCGCCGTCGTCTCCTTCGTGGAAGCGACGTACATCACCAGCAGCAGCGCGAAGAAAGCGATCGACACGCCCGAATCGAGCGCGCCGGGGAACTTCCGCCCGCGGATGAATGGGATCAGGATTAGCGCCGAGAACAGGCAGCGGAAGAAGACGATGGACATCGCGCCGGCGTCGATGTCCTTTATGAAGAAGCCGCCCAGGCTCCAGAACCCGGCGCCGGCCAGCAAGAGCATTCGCGCGAAGAACGGCGACGGATCCTTCCAGGCCCTGCCGAGCGCGCCAAGCATGCCTAGAGGGTCGAGGCTCAGCGGTCAGCGGTCAAGGCGGCGCTCGTTTGACGCCCTTCCGGCCACAAACGTAACCTTGAGAGGCTGTGGGCGATTTCCGCCGCGGGGCGGATCAGCCTCCGGCTGAAGCTCAAGCTGGCCGCAGCGCCGCGGTCATGACACCGTAGAATAAAAGACGCTTCGTGGGCGATTAGCTCAGCTGGTTAGAGCGCACGGTTCACATCCGTGAGGTCGAAGGTTCGAGTCCTTCATCGCCCACCATTTGTTTGCCTGTTAGACTCGTTCTTCGTGGCGGGGTAGCTCAGCGGCAGAGCAGAGGCTTCATAAGCCTTGTGTCGCGGGTTCGAATCCCGCCCCCGCCACCAAGTCCACCTTCTCGCCCGATTCCGTTTCGGCGCGGCTTTGTTTGTTTTGCGGATCTCGCATCTGCGGTTGATTGTTTTTTTTGAAATTCCATCTGAGTTCCACCTGCGGCAAATACGAAGGTTCGGCCGACGGTTGATTGATTTTCGCGAGGGCGGTTGCGGTGGGTCGATTGGGAGGAAGCGCACGGCACGCGTTCATTGTAACGAGAAGATGCGGCATCTCGAAGGCGTAAATGGCACTCAGGGCTGCTGCCTACTCTTCGCGGGCGGAGACTCACAGCGGATTCCAGCCGATAAGCGGATATGCGTCTGGGGCTACTCGTATCCCTGGAGGTCGCTCTTGTCCGGTAGGATTCGTCCCTCGTTGACATCGACCATGAAGCCTGCGATTGGAGACCGAGACTCAGGTTGGTAGTAGATGGCTTCCAGGGTTAGGTGCGTTGAATTGATGCCGATCCAGTGCTTTGTATAGTCGAACACGAGCTTGTGCTCGTCAATGATGTCGCGTGCCTCACAATTTGTTTCGACGATCTGACGTACGCGTTGGACGACCAGCGGGGGGTTGTGTTCGATCTCGTAGGCAGTTGACGCCAGGTCTGGTCTGGTTTGCGCTAACGAACCTCCGGGGCAATCACCCGTCCCGGTGGCGACGGCGCCGTAAGTTAGCAGGCCGACGCTTGCCGCTGCAGCAGCGATTGTCGCCAGCAGGCCGAACGTCAGCGGAAGCCACCAGATCGATTTACCGCGCTCGATTGGTTTCTCTGAGGCCTCATGTCGATTGGTTGCGCCGAGGCGGCTGAAGATTTCGGAGAGGTGGGATTTTACGGTGCGCACGGTGATGCCCAATCGCGTGGAGATCGTGCGGTTGGTATGGCCTTCCCGCACGAGGTCGAGGACTTCGTGTTGGCGGTTGGTTAGCGGGCCGGGGTGTGGTGGGCGCCCTCTGCTTTTCACGGCGCTAATGCTAGCAAGGGAGTGGGGGAATTACATCGTACCCGCGGCGTTGCTGGCGGAGCGCGGGAGAGGGGGCGATCAGTTGGCTCTGCTGGCGCGGCTTCGTTGGAGTTTCGCGGCGTTTTTCTGACAGATCTGGTGCTCTGTCCGTACACGGGCCGTCGGCGTAGGCGGGGCGATTGTGGGACTGCGGGCCGCGGGGGCGGGTCGATCGTGATCGACCCCTACGCGCCAATCCCCACTGATCTCTTGGGTGGGTATTTGCGGAAGGTGATCATGTGGTTGCGCACACCGCCGTTCAGCGCTTCCAGGTACGCCAGCTTCCGGATCATGTAGCTGCGCGTCTCCTTCGGGTCAAGGTAGAGGTTGTACAGGCGCCCGTACGGGAAGCGCTTGAGGTAGCCGGTAAACCCGCCCGGGTTCAGCACATCGCGGTCGTCGTCGGAGATCGCGGTCATCACGAACTTGTACTCACCGACGCGGATCGCGGAGATCGTGCCGCCGAGCCAGTAGTAGTGGTACTTGCGGTTCGATATCGCATCGCCCGCCAGTACGAACGACGACTGGTCGATGCCGTCGATGAAGCGGTCCGCCGGCAGCGAGTCGTTGGCCCCGGCCAGCGCCATCACCGTCGGCAGGAAGTCGCTGAAGTTGAACAGCCCATCGCTCACCCGGTCGCCGTCGATCATGCCCGGCCAGACGAGGATGCCCGGCACCCGCACGCCACCCTCCCATGTCGAGCCTTTGGCGCAACGGAACGGCGTATAGGCGGCGTCCGGCCATGTTTCCATCTCCGGCCCGTTGTCGGAGGAGATGAAGACGAGCGTGTTCTCGGCCTGGCCGGTCGCCTCCAGCTCCGCGAACAGCCGCCCAACGATATCGTCGAGCTCGATCAGAGTGTCCTTGTACGGGTGCTTCGCCGGTGACTTGCCCAAGAACTTCTCGTGCGGATAGTTGTCGAAATGCGCCCCGCGAGTGTTGTGGTACAGGAACCACGGCTTCTTCTCATCTGCCATGCGCCGGATGAAGGCGAGCGAGTAGTCGCACCATTTATCGTCCAACTGCGACAACACTGGGATCGTGACCTCTTCGACATCTTCCGTCACGCCGCCCTTCACCGCGTGCACGAAGCACTTGTTGAACGGCTGGTTCTTCACCCACTCCGTCCGCGCCTCGCTGTAGACGATCTCCGGGAAGAAGTACGGGTCCCGCCACTCCGTGTACATATCGGAGACGCTGAGGAAGCCGTAGAAGTCGTCGAAGCCGGAGTTCTGCGGCTGCGAGTCGGCGTTCTCGCCCATGTGCCACTTCCCGACGCACTGCGTCACGTACCCCGCCGCCGACAGCAGGTCCGCCACCGTGATCTCCCCCTCCAGTCCGCCCTTCTCGCCGTACATAGGTGGGCGGTGCAGGCCGTGGCGCTGCGGCAGACGCCCCGTCATCAGCGTCGCCCGTGATGGCGTGCAGGATGGCTCCGAGTAGCACGATGTCAGCAGCAGCCCGCGCCTCGCCAGCCGGTCGATGTTCGGAGTCGGAGCGCCGACGGCCAGCCCCCCGCCGTAGCACCCGAAGTCACCCCAACCAACATCATCCATCAGCACGACAAGAATGTTGGGCGGCTGGCCGGCCTTGTCTCGCAGCGCAGCTAGCTTGGCCGCGGCGGCGGCGTCTTGCTCCGGAAAGCTGAACACAGGCTCGCGGTTCTCAGCGACGGGCGTAGTCGGGCTGGCGATCGTATCGAACGGCATGGGCGTCTCCTTGGGCTAAACTGCGCGCCATTATGAGCGAGGCAACCATACCCTGTCATCTCGACCCCGCCCTTTGTCACCTTGACTGAAGCGAAGCGGAAGACCTCACATCCCGAAGTGTTTACTCATTACTTAACGAGAGAACCCTTCGAGACGTAGAGAGGTCCCCTCCGCTGCACCCCCTGCGGCGGACTCCGGTCGGCACGACAGGCCGCAGGCGGGGCCGCTTCCACATATCCACACGCCCCGCTACAATCGCCTAACACAGGAGGACCGAATGACGCAGGAACGCAAACTCAAGATCATCATCGCCAAGCCTGGCCTTGACGGGCACGACCGCGGCGCCAAAGTTGTCGCCCGCGCCCTCCGCGACGCTGGGTACGAGGTCGTCTACACCGGCATCCGCCAGACACCGGAGATGATCGCTGAGACCGCCCTCCAGGAAGACGCGGACATGATCGGCCTGTCCATTCTCTCCGGTGCCCACCTCGAGCTTTTCCCCCGCATCGTCGAGCAACTGAAGTCGCGCGGCATGACCGAAGTTATCCTCTTCGCCGGCGGTATCATCCCGGACGAGGACCGCCTCAAGCTGGAGAAGATAGGCTTCAAGGGCATCTTCGGGCCCGGCGCCTCCACCCTCGACATCATCGAGTGGGTGAAGAACAACTCTAAAGCCGCCTAAGTGTCCGAGATCGTCGAAAAGCTCCTCGCCGGCGATAAGCTCTCGCTAACGCGCATCCTCAGCTGGGTCGAGAACAACTACCCCGAAGGCCGCGACGCCATGCGCGAACTCTACCCTCACACTGGGCGCGCGCACATCATCGGCGTCACCGGTCCCTCGGGCTCGGGCAAGAGCACGCTCGTCGGCGCGCTCGCCCGCGAGTACCGGAAGCTCGACAAGTCGCTCGGCATCGTCGCCATCGACCCGACCAGCCCGTTCTCCCACGGTGCGATCCTTGGCGACCGCATCCGCATGCAAGACTTGACCTCCGATCCCGGCGTCTTCATCCGCTCGATGGCGACGCGCGGCGCGCTCGGTGGCCTCTCTCCGACGACGAACGCCGCCGTCAACGTCATGGACGCTGCGGGCAAAGAGATCATCATCGTCGAGACGGTGGGCGCGGGTCAGGATGAAGTCGAAGTCGCGGAGACGGCGCACACAACGGTCGTCGTCAACATTCCCGGCGCCGGTGACGACATGCAGGCGATCAAAGCGGGCATCCTCGAGATCGCCGATGTCCTCGTCGTGAACAAAGCCGACCTCCCGCAGGCGGACGCCGTCTTCAAGCAACTGCACATCTACACCGACCTGCAGCGCAACGCCGGCTGGGACGTGCCCATCGTGAAGACAGTGGCGTATAAGGACCAGGGCATCGGTGAGTTGATCGAAGCGATCGAGAAGCACCGGGCGTTTCTGGGTGAGTCCGGGCGGATGCAGAAGATGCTGCTGACGCGTGGGCGAAAGCAGTTGCTGGCGACGGCGCAGGCGATCTTGATGGAACGCGTCGTGCAGGCTAGCAACGGCGCGATCGACACGCTGGCGGAACGGATTGCGGAGCGAGAGATCGATCCGCGGACGGCGGCGGAGCAGTTGATAAAGGAAGCGAACTAGCCCCAAGAATCCGTTTATCCTGTGTTTCTCGAAGGGCCGGCGCGGCAGCGCCCTCAAGCTCGCACTCAGTACCCTTACCCCGACGGCGAGAAAACCTTATCCGTAACAACGACGCGCAGCGTCCCGCCTATTCCTCCCCCATCAGCTCCTTGCGCTGCACCCACTGCATCTGCTTCGGCTCGATCACCAGCACGTCGATTGGGCCACCAACTGTCGGGAAGCGCGGCTCGAAGCGGAACGTCTCGATCGTCGTGCGGATGAGGTAGATCGCGTAGCCTACCGCCTCTTGTAGCGGCATCGCCGTGAATAGCGGCAGGTAGTTCGTGTCGATCAGGCGGTTCGCCACCAGCGTGTCGCCCGCACGCACAACGCCGTACTGCAGCACGTTCTTGTCGTCCGCGTTCACTCGGCGGATCTGTGGCTCGCGCGTCGTGTGGCCAACCAGCACGTAGGGTATACGGCTCTTACCCTCGAGCTTGTACCCCGCGACGTGAAACCCAACGCCAACGCCGGCATGGTTCTTCTGGAAGTAGTCGAGGAACTTCTTCGCCACCGTGGGCGCGTCGTCTCCCGCCGAGATCGCCTCTTCCTCGAAGCGGCGGACGTGGCTCTCCGCCGGCTGCCCGTCGATCATCCCCGCGTCGTAAACCGCCACCCCGAATGGCACCGTGTGTAGCTCCACTACCTTGTACGCGCTGTCCGCCAGCACCAGCGATTGCTGCACGCGCAGCTTCTCGCCGTTCTCCTCGCGGTCCTCCGTGCGCACGACCGTCATCCGCGAATCCGCGGCCATCACGATCCCGCTGGGCACGTACACCGTAACGACAAGCGACATAGCGTAAGGATACGTCCCGCGGCCCGCTTGTTCCATGTCCCGGTTCCAGGTTCGCGGCTGCGCGGGGCAGACGGGGCGGGATGGTACAATGTCCGCGGGTCGGCCTCTTTGGCCGGCTCGTTGTATATGGACGACGTTCTATCTGTTTCGGCACGGCTCTTGCTGGTCGTGGCCCTCGTGCTCGTTAACGGCTTCTTCGTGGCGGCCGAATTCTCGATCATCGCCGTCAGGCGAACACGCCTCGAACAGCGCGCCGCTGAGGGCAGCGCCCTTGCCCGCCTGGCGATGACGGCGGTCGACAACATCGGCAACTACCTCGCCGCCACGCAGCTTGGCGTCACGATCGCCAGCATTCTCCTCGGCTTCCTCGGCGAGCCGCTCCTGGCCGATCTGTTCGACAGCGCGCTCGAAAACCTCCTCGGCGATAAAATCGCCGGCATCAGCGCGCACATCATTGCCGTACCAATCGCCTTCGCCATCATCACTGTCCTCATGATCGTGATCGGTGAGCTCGCGCCGAAAACGTTCTCGCTCTTCCGCGCCGAGACGATCGCCTACCTCACCGTCGGCCCGATGGAGGTGTTCCGACGCGTCTTCTGGCCGTTCATCTGGTTCCTCCGTGTGCTCGGCAACCTCGCGCTACGCCCCTTCGGTTTCGAAGCGGCGGGCGGCGGCGCGCATAGCGTTCACACCGCGGAGGAGATCAACATCCTCGTGAACCAGAGCGCCCAGGCCGGCTTGCTGGAGGAAGAGGAAGCCGACTTGCTCAGCGGCGTCTTCAGCTTCGGCGACCGGCGCGTGAACGAGGTGATGATCCCGCGCACCGAAGTCGTCTGGCTGGAGCGCGGCATGACCATCCGTGAGTTCTACGACATCTACCGCGAATACCCGCACTCTCGCTTCCCCGTCTTCGACGGCACGCATGACAACGCCGTCGGCGTCGTCAACATCAAGGATGTGCTCAAGGGCCTCGCCGACGGTTCTCTTACCGACGCCAACCACATCGACGATCCGATGCGCTCGCCCCTCTTCGTCCCGGAGACGAAGTTTGTCGGCGAGTCGTTCTTCCAGATGCAGAAGGCTGGCCAGCAAATGGCTATCGTCGTCGACGAGTACGGCGGCACTGCGGGCATCGTCACGCTGGAGATGCTGATCGAGGAGCTGGTGGGCTACGTCGGCGATGAGCTGCGGCGACACGAAGAAGAGTTCGAGAAGGTTGACGACAAGACGTTCCGCGTCGACGCCGGCATGACTATCCACGACGCCAACGAAGAGCTCGAGCTCAAGCTTCCCGAAGACGAAGACTACGAGACGATCGCCGGCTTCGTGCTCAGCCGACTCGGCCGCATCCCGGAACCGGGCGAGCAGATCACCCACGACGGCGCGCTTATTACTGTCACCAAGGTCGACGGCAACCGCATCGACGAAGTAACGATCACCAGGGAATAGCCGATGCGAGTTCAGCGCCTGCGCTTCCGTTACCGCTTGACCGCAGAAGCGGCCGCCATGGGTCACCGCGAAATCGTCTACGCCTGGGACGGCGCGGCCAAAGCAGCCGGCCTCTCGCTCGCCTACTCCGAAGGCAAGCGCCCCACCGCGCAGATCTCGCTCGCCGCGCCGCTGCCGCGTGGCGCAACTTCGGACGCTGAGATCGCAGACATCGCGCTGGACGAGCGCGTCGATCCGCACGCAGCGTTGCGGGCAATCGCGCCGCACCTACCGCCTGGCATCGTCGCCACCGACGTGCGCGAAGTAGGCGTCAACGCGCCCGCTGTACAAGCATCCCTGCGCTGGGCGGAGTGGGAAGTGACTGTTCCCGCCGGCGCCACCGGCGAAGAGGATTTGCAGAACCACGTCGCCAGCCTTCTCGCCGCAACAACACTCCCGTCCGAGTACAAGCGCGAGAAGGGTACACGCGAGTACGACCTCCGTCCGCTCGTCCTAGACGTCGCGCTGGCCAGCCGAGTCGACGATTCGTACGTTCTCTGCATGCGTTTGCGCGCGGAGCAAGACCGCACCGCGCGCGCCGACCAGGTCGTCCTCGCTCTCGGCCTCGAACCTCCGACGCGCATCCACCGCACCCGTCTCGAAGTCGACGACACCTCCGCCGCGGTCCGTGAATACCGCCGCCTCCGCGAGCCCAAAACAAACTGATGCGACTCCTCCTCGTCCGCCACGGAGAGACCGAGCACAACCGCACCGGCATTGTCCTCGGCCGCAAAGATGTGCCACTGAACGACCTCGGTCTGCGTCAGGCAGCTGCGCTTGAATTCGCGCTGGCGGAAGAGAAGATCGATGCGATCTACGCCAGTCCGCTGCAACGAACGCTGCAGACCGCGAAGGCCATCGCCACCCCGCACGAACTCACTGTCGCGATGGACGATCGCTTGATGGAGATGGACGTCGGCGAGCTCGAAGGGATGACCGGCCTGGAGATGCGCGAGAAGCACCCGGAGCTAATGGCGAACTGGGGCGGCCCCAACGGCCCGTCCTACAAGATGCCCGGCAGCGACGAAACCCTAACGACAGTGCAGGCCCGGTCGCGCCAGGCCATTGAAGCGATCACGGCAGCGCATTCGGACGGGGCCGTCGTCGTCGTCTCGCATAACTTCGTGATCCTCGTGACGCTCGCTTGGATGCTGAACATCGAGCTCGTGGACTTCCGCCGTCTTCGGCAATCAGTCGCGGCGATCAGCTCCGTCGAGATCAAAGACAGCAGCGTACAAGTCATAACGTTGAACGATACGTGCCATCTGCGCGGTATCGGCTAACCATCGCCGCGAACGGGCGTTGTACCTATTGCTCGCCATCAACAACCCCGTTAGGATTATTTGCTAAGGAACCTGAGTGGTTAGAAGTTTCGTACATCTATCACCGGCGAAGATCGTCTTCGCTATCACGGCGCTCATGGTCGTGTACTTTCTCTTCATCTTCATGGGCAGCCGATTGCGAGCAGGCCAGGTCAACGGCCAGCGCTCCCAGCTGCAGCAAGAGATCAACAGCATGCAGTCGCGATACGACCAGCTCCAATCGGTAGAGCAGTACCTCCAGTCCGACGCCTACGTCGAAAAGACCGCTCGTGAGCAACTAGGCCTCGTCAACCCCGGCGAGTCGGGCATCGTCATCATCCCCTCGCAGCCGTCCCCGATGCCCGTGCCGGGTGCCGCTTCCACCAACTGGTGGGACACGATCAGCCAGTAGCGCCCAGCCGTACACTATTGGCGTGAAGACGCCACCAACCGGAGCCACCGACATCCGCGAGTGTGTCCGCGCGTCCCTCGCAGACATGCACGTCCGCGACGCAAAGATCGTCGTCGCCATCTCCGGCGGCACCGACTCCAGCGCACTCCTTCTCCTGCTGTCCGAGCTCCGCTTAGACGCCGGACTCCACCTGGTCGCCGCTCACTTCGATCACCAACTTCGCGATCCTTCCGAGCACGCTGCCGACCGCGCCTTCGTCGAGCAGCTGTGCTCTCGCCTTCACGTAGCCATCGTCTTCGGCGAAGGGGATGTGCGAGCGCATGCGAAGGCGTGCGGCCAATCGATAGAGCACGCCGCCCGCAACCTCCGCTATGAGTTCCTGCGATCCGTCGCGAGCGAACACGGCGCAGCGCTCGTCGCGGTAGGGCACACGGCCGACGATCAAGTCGAAACGATCGTTCACCGCATCATTCGCGGCACCGGCATCGAAGGTCT